>NZ_JOBX01000113.1:0-9698 GCF_000720645.1 Streptomyces sp. NRRL S-378 | reverse complement strand
GCGGGGGGGCTTGGTCCAGGGCCAGCGGGGGCGGGGCTTGGTGCCCGAGGGGCGGAACGCGTACTTCCAGCCCTTCTGCAGGCCAAGCCGCTTCGAGTAGCCCGACGGGACCCGTTCGTACAGCAGCACCGTCGGCGGGCCGTCCGGCGTCGGGACGGGGATCTCGTACCACTTCGGGGGGTGTCCGGTCGGGCCGAGCAGGATCGGGAGGACCCGGCCGTCCATCGGGCCGCCCTCGAACGGAGTCGGTTGGCTTCTCACCCCACCAGTGTCACAGCAGGTGGGCGGCCTCGGAGACCACGGGCATCACGCGCCGGGCCAGGTTCCCGACGGGGCCGTCAGCCGATTCGAGGGCCAGGGCGGCCCGGGCGGCCGCCGCCGTCTCCGGGTCCGTGGCGGCGGTGGCCGTCAGCAGGGCGATGAACTGGTCGAGCAGCCAGTCCCGGAGGGTGTCGACCTCGGGCTGCTTGCCCTCGTCGATCCATATGAGGGAGGCCGCCTCGACCGCCGTGATCCAGGTGCGGACCATCATGCGCAGCCGGGGGCCGGGCGCCGGGACGCCGAGGTGGAGGAGGATCTGGTCGGCCGCGGCCCGGCGGATGCCGTCGACGGTCGCCGTCGTACGGGAGGTCTCGACGACGCTGCCGCCCTGGAGGAGGGCCGCGAAGCCGGTGTCGTGCTCGTCGACGAACGCGAGGTAGCGGTCCAGGGCCCGGGACAGCCGCCGGGTCAGGGGGCCCTGCTGGGGTTCGGCGAAGCAGAGTTCGAGGAGGTCGGCCGCCGAGCGCAGGGCCGCCTCGTAGAGCTGCTGCTTGCCGCCGGGGAAGTACCGGTAGACGAGCGGGCGCGAGACTCCGGCGGCCTCCGCGACGTCGTCGAGCGAGACCTCCTCCGGAGCCCGGTGCGCGAACAGCGTGAGGGCGGCGTCGAGGAGTTGGGCCCGCCGCTCCTCGACGCTCAGCCTGCGGTACGCGCGTACGGTCATGACCGCAGGGTAGCTCGCGAGCCACCGCCCGCGACCGGCCTCCGCGAAGTACCGGCCCGATCCGGATCGATGGACGTGCGGACGGACGGACGCCACAACGTCCGGGGGGCTCCGTCGGTCCTGCACCGCGTCCGGGTCTCCGCCGCCCTCCCAGCGTCCGGACGGCCCCGGACGCCGCTCCCCGATCCGGCCCGACCGGCAGGAGACCCCCTAGGCCAGGAGGCCCGAGCTCTGCCAGAGCCGGCGGCCGACTCCGCGCAGGACGCCGATGTCGTCGAGGAACTCGGTGAGCCGCTTGGCGCCGGTCTGCATGACCTCGCGGCGGTGGCCGCTGGCCCGGACCTGGGCGACCGCCTCGCGGCGGTCCAGCCCGACGTTGTCGTAGACGGCCGGGTTCACGAAGGCGAGGGAGAAGACGCGGGCGGCCTCGCCGCAGCTGATCCGGGTGAGCTCCTGCTCCCAGCGCGGGGCCGTCAGCATCTGCCGGCGCAGTTCCTCGCGGGCGTACCGGACGTGCCGGGCCTCCTCGATCACGTGGATCCGGGTGACGCCGCGGACCAGCGGCTGGATGCGCTCGTCCGGGAAGGTCAGGCGCTGCATCCAGTCGAGGATCTCCTCGCCCAGGAGGGTACAGGCGAAGGAGCCGGGGGTGGTGGAGACGGTCTTCAGGATCCGCGCGAGGTTGTGGTTGAGCCGGGAGACCGGGTACTCGGGGCTGCCGCTCTTCTGGATCATGCGGGCGAACATCATCGAGTGCCGGCACTCGTCGGCGATCTCGGTGAGGGCGTACCGCACGTGCTTGCTGGTCAGCGACTTGTCGTAGATGTGCCGGACCATCAGCTGCATGAGGATGATCTCGAACCATGTGCCGAGCGAGCCGAGCGCCGCCGCCTCGTGGCGGGAGAGGTCGATGCGCTGCTCCTCACCCATCTTCTTCCAGAGCGGGGTGTCGTAGAGGGAGAGCAGCTCGGGCGGCCAGTAGTACTTCCCCTCGACCATGGGCGCGTCCCAGTCGAGTTCCTTGTCGGGGTCGAAGGAGTGCTTGGCGGAGGATTCCAGCAGGCGCTCGGCTATCTGCTCCCGGTCCTTGAGGAGGCCGAGGGCGTCCCTGAGCGCGGCTCGTTCGGTCACGGTCGTCATGGCTTCGGACACCTCGTCGTCGAGTTACCGGCGGTCCCTGCTTATGAGACTGCTTGTCAGCAAGGTCGTCAATCCCCCGCGCACGACTTGTTGACCCCGCGTCTACCAACGTGTGACTCTGCCAACTGTCCGGTCCTGCACGGCAGTACGCGAGACGAGGGGGCGTCAGTGTCGACGCACGAGCTCTACACCGAGGACCCGGGCGAGGCCGTCTGGCAGATCCCCGCCTCCGGCTCCGCCCGCTTCAGCTGGGAGTACGACGACGGCCGCGAGCGGCTCCTCGCCCTGTACCAGAAGGGCAAGGACAAGCAGTGGGACGGCGCCCAACGCATCGACTGGGACATCGAGGTGGACCCGTACGATCCGCTGGGGACCCCCGACGAGGCCCTGCCGCTGTACGGGACCCGGCACTGGGCCGGGCTGACCGAGAAGGACAGGGGCGAGCTGCGCCGGCACTACGCCGCCTGGAACTTCAGCCAGTTCCTGCACGGCGAGCAGGGCGCGATGGTGTGCGCGGCGCGCATCGTGGAGTCCGTCCCGGACCTCGACGCGAAGTTCTACTCGGCCACCCAGACCATGGACGAGGCCCGGCACGCGGAGATCTTCGGGCGTTTCCTGCACGAGAAGGTCGGGATGCTGTACCCGGTCAACGACAGCCTCCAGGGGCTGCTCGGCGACACCCTGCGCGACTCCCGGTGGGACATGCCGTACCTGGGCATGCAGGTGCTCATCGAGGGGCTGGCCCTGGCCTCCTTCGGTCTCATCCGGGACACGACCACCAAACCGCTGCCCAAGCAGCTCCTGGCGTACGTGATGCAGGACGAGGCCCGGCACGTGGCGTTCGGGCGGATGGCGCTGCGCGACTACTACCGGCAGCTGACGGACGCCGAGCTGCGCGAGCGCGAGGAGTTCGTGATCGAGGGCTGCCACCTGATGCGGGACCGGCTGCTCGGGGTGGAGGTGCTGGAGAACTTCGGCATCCCGGCGAAGGAGGCGCAGGCGCTCAGCGAGCAGTCCGAGTTCCTGCACCTGTTCCGCAAGCTGCTGTTCAGCCGGATCGTGCCGTGCGTGAAGGACATCGGACTGTGGGGCGAGCGGCTCCAGCGGGCGTACGTGGACCTGGGCGTCTTCCACATGGGCGACTCCAACCTGGACCTGTTGATGAGTCAGGACGAGGAGATCGCCGAGGCCCTCGACCGCGAGCGCTTCGCGGCCGAGGAGTCGGCGCGGGTGGCCGAGGTCGAGGCCGCCATCGCCGACGGGCGGGATCTGACGGGAACCTGACGGCGGTGACCGGCGAACGGTGAGCGGCAGGCGGTGAGCGGCGGCAGGCGGTGACCGGCGGCCGGTACGTGCACCGGGGATGTGGCGTGAAGATCAATGTCCCCCGGCAGGGGGAGTCGATAGATTCTGCGCCTGATCATCTTCCTTGAGTGCACGACCTGTTGGAGGACGAGAATGAAATCTGGCATGTCCCGGCCCGTTCTCGGCGCCCTGCTCGCCGGCCTGATGACCATCGGTCTGGGATCCGTGACCGCCGCCCCCGCCCAGGCGGCCACCGCCAACTGCACGGGGTCGGTCTCGGTTTACGGAGCCCTCGCCGACGGCCGGCTGACGTACTCACAGATCGATCCGTCGACCGGCGACCGGATCAAGACGCTCATCGGGCCGGACCTGGGCTTCACGCCCAAGGCCATGGCCACCCTGAACTTCAACACGGTCCTGGTCACGGACCCCGGCGGGGTGCTCTACCGGGTCGACGTCCAGACCAACAACCTCTCGCTCGGCCTGGTAGGCCCCCCGGTGCAGATCGGCACCGGCTGGACCCACGACAAGCTGGTCTACGACGGCCACGGCCACCTCTACGGCACGGCCGGCGGCGTCCTCCTCCAGTACCTCGTCTCACAGGCCAAGCCCGCCGGCTCCCAGCACATCGGCCAGCGCGTGGAAATCGGCAACGGCTTCGTCCTGAAGACCCTGGCCTCCTCCGGCGACGACCGGCTCATCGCCAACACCGCGGACGGCCGTCTCCTCGAATACCGGATCGACAGCGGGGGCGGCTGGTCGGGCGCCCAGCTCGCGGCCTCCGGCTGGTCCGCGTTCGACCGGCTCGTCTCCCCCGGTGGCGGCCTCTATTACGGCGTGACCGGGGCCGGCGGCATGTACTGGTACCAGGACGTCGACCCGAACGACCGCTCCGGCACCGACATCGCCTACCACAACGACGACCCCGTCGACGCCTCCGGCTGGACCCAGACCCTGATCTCCGCACAGCCCGAGACCGCGACCTGCACGGGCGGGAACTACGCCTACGTCCTGCCCCACGGCGCCGTACCGCGCAGCGAGCTCGACGACCCGCACCACGACTACGCGGCCATCGACATCCAGGTGCCGACCGGCACCCCGGTCCACGCGGTCACCCGGGGGACCGTCAGCTACATCGACGGCGGCTTCGGCAACGGGATCCAGATCAACGGGGCCGACGGCGCCACCTACATATACGGCCACCTCAGCCAGCGGGGCGTGGCGGCCGGATCGACCGTCTCCCCCGGCCAGTACCTGGGCGAATCCGGCAACACGGGGCAGTCCACCGGGCCGCACCTGCACTTCGAGATCCGCATCGGAGGCGTGAAGCACTGCCCGCAGCGCATGCTCCTCGACCTCTACGACGGCGTCACCCCGCAGGCTCCCGGCACGTTGCCCACCAGCGGCTGCTCGTACTGAGACCCCGACCGGTGCCGGGGCGTCCGACCGCCCCGGCACCGGATCCGTCCCCCGCGGCTGCCGCGGCCCACGCCGGGCCGACGCTCGTCCGCGACGTCTCACCGCGCGGCCAGCGCGGCCTCCATCACCGCCCGGGCGATCGGCGCGGCCGCGCCGTTGCCGCTGATGTCGCCCCGGTCCGCCGACGCGTCCTCCACCACCACCGCGACCGCAACCGCCGGAAGGGCCGCGCCCTCGGTCCGGGCCCAGGAGATGAACCAGGCGTACGGGGTCCCCGCGTTGCCGACGCCGTGCTGGGCCGTACCGGTCTTGCCGCCGACCACCGCACCGGGGATCGCCGCGTTCCGGCCCGTCCCCTGCTCCACCACCTTCACCATCAGCTCCTGCATCCGCAGCGCGGTGGCCGGGTTCATCGCCCGCCCGAGGCTGCGCCGGTCACCGCGCCGCACCGGGGAACCGTCGTCCTGGGTCGTCCGTTCCACCAGGTACGGGGAGGCCAGCTCGCCGCCGTTCGCGACGGCCGCGGCCACCATCGCCATCTGCAGCGGTGTGGCCGTGGTGTTGAACTGTCCGATGGAGGAGAGGGCCAGCTGGTCCAGGCTCATGTCCGTGTCGAAGTTCGACCGGGACACCCACGAGGGGACCCGCAGCCCCTCGGTGTTGAAGCCGAAGCGGCGCGCCGCCTCCGTCATCCGGCGCAGCCCGACCTGCACCCCGATCTTCGCCATCACCGTGTTGCACGACCACTGCACGGCCTCGGCCATGGAGGCGTCCTCGCAGCCCGTGGCCGCGTTCGGCAGCAGGGTGCTGGTCCCGGGCAGCGGGTAGGGGTCCGGAGTCCGGGTCGGCGCGTCCACGTCGGTGACCACGCCCGCGTCCAGGGCCGCCGCCGCCGTCACGATCTTGAAGGTCGAACCGGGCGGGTACGTCTCGCGCAGCGCCCGGTTGAGCATCGGACGGGCGGGGTCCGCGTTGAGCGCCGCCCAGGCCCCGCGCGCCTTCGCCCCCGTGCCGGAGAGCACGGAGGGGTCGTACGAGGGGCTGCTGACCAGCGCCAGGATCTTCCCGGTGGCCGGTTCGAGGGCGGCCACCGCCCCGCGCTTCCCACCGAGCCCGGCGTACGCGGCCCGCTGCACGGCGGCGCGGACGGTGGTGGCTGCGTTCCCGCCGGCCGGGCGGCCGCGGGCCAGGTCGTACCAGAGCGGGAACGCCGACAGTCCCGGGTCCGTGCCCGACAGCACGGCGTCCTCGGCGCGCTCCACGAAGCTGGTCCCGTACGTCTGGGAGGAGAAGCCGGTGACGGGCGCGTAGAGCGGACCGTTCACGTAGGTCCGCTCGTAGCGCAGCAGCTGGCCGCTGTCGCGGGAGCCCGTGACGGGCCGTCCGTCGACGAGGATGTCCCCGCGCGGCTCGGCGTAACGCTCGATGGCGGAGCGTTTGTTGGCCGGGTTCGCGCCGTAGGCGGCGGACTCCCACACCTGTACGCGGGCGATGTTGGCCAGCAGGGCGAGGAGCAGCAGCGCGCAGAAGTACGCGCACCAGCGGATGTAGCGGATCACTCGGCCGCCTCCTGCGCGGGACGGGGTCTGCGTGCGCTGTCGCTGAGCCGGACGAGCAGGGCGACGATGATCCAGTTGGTGACGACGGAGGAGCCGCCCTGGGCGAGGAAGGGCATGGCCATGCCGGTGAGCGGGATCAGCCCGGTGACCCCGCCCGCGATGACGAACACCTGGAGCGCGAGGATCGAGGCGAGGCCGGTGGCGAGCAGCCGGCCGAACGGGTCGCGCAGGGCGAGGCCGGCGCGGAACCCGCAGGCGACGAGGAGTCCGTAGAGGAGCAGGATCGCGGTGAGGCCGACGAGGCCGAGCTCCTCTCCGGCGGTGGCGAGGATGAAGTCCGACTTGGCGGCGAACCCGATGAGGAAGGACTGGCCGTGGCCGAGGCCGGCCCCGAGGAGGCCGCCGGCGCCGAAGGCGAAGAGGGACTGGGCGAGCTGGCCGGGGCCCTCGCCGCGCTCGATGGAGGCGAAAGGGTTCAGCCAGTCGTCCACGCGGCTGTTCACGTGCGGTTCCAAGGTCCCGACGGCGTAGGCGCCGAGAGCGGCGAGCAGCAGTCCGATCGCGATCCAGCCGATCCGCCCGGTGGCGGTGAACAGCATGATCACGAACAGGCCGAAGAACAGCAGCGAGGTGCCGAGGTCCCGTTCCAGGACGAGCAGGCCGACACTGAGCAGCCAGATCGCGAGGATCGGTCCGAGCACCCGGCCCGGCAGGAGGCGCAGCTTCCAGAAGAGCCGGCGGCCGGTCAGGGCCAGGGCGGTGCGGTTCGCGGCGAGGTAGGAGGCGAAGAACACGGCCAGCAGGATCTTGGCGAACTCCCCCGGCTGGAAGGAAAGCCCGGCGAAGCGGATCCAGATGTGCGCGCCGTTGACCGCCGGGAAGAAGACGGGCACGAGCATCAGCACCAGGGCGGTCGCGACGGACAGGTACGCGTAGCGCTGGAGCACCCGGTGGTCGCGGAGCAGCACGACGACGAGGACGAAGAGCACCACGCCGAGGGCGGACCACAGGAGCTGGTCGTCCGCGGTGGGGTGGCCGGGGGTGGTCGCATCCAGGCGCTGGATGAGGACCAGGCCGAGGCCGTTGAGCAGGACGGCGATGGGGAGCACGAGGGGGTCGGCGTACGGGGCCGTGAACCGCACGGCGAGGTGCGCGAGCAGCGCGGCTGCGGCGAGGCCGACCGCGTACCGGTCGGCGGGGTCGGGGATGCGGCCGGTGGTGACGAGGCCGACGTGGAGGTGACCAAGTACGGAGATCAGGACGGCGCCCGTGAGGAGCGCCAGCTCCACCCCCCGGCGTTTGGGCGCGCCGGCTTCGGGTGGCGGGGGCGGGGAAGGTTCCGCCACCTTCGCCGTCAGAGCGGTCATACCCCGAAACGTAGCAAGCGGACGGATGGTATGTCCGCTTATGTCATAGTGTGCCGAAGAGTCGTCACAAACGGTCGCAAGTATCGAGAGTGAGGAGCCGAGGCGCATGGGACCTGTGGAATTCATCGTCCTGGCCTTCCCCGAGGAGCAGCTGCGCGTACCGGCCGTCGAGGCCGTGATGGGGCTGCGCAAGTCGGGGGTGGTCCGGCTGATCGACGGGCTCGTCGCCACGAAGACGGCGTCGGGGGAGGTCCTCGCGGCCGAGTTCGACGAGTTCGTCGAACTGCACGGTCTGCTGACGGGACGCGACGCGGCCCGGCTGATCGGCCCGGAGGACGTGCACGAGGCGGCGGACCTGCTGGAGCGCGGCAGCTGCGCGCTGCTGCTGGTGGTCGAGCACGTATGGGCCGAGGACGCGGCGATCGCCGTACGGGCGGCCGGCGGCCGGATCGTGGGCTCGGTCCGCATCCCGCCCGACCGGGTCCCGTCGGACCCCCGGGCGGGGGTGGCCTGATGTTCATCCGCCCGATGGGAGTGACGGTCCACGCCGCGAACCGGCCGGCGGGATCCCCCCTGCTGCGGGGCCTGCTGGCACGGGCGTCGGGTGCGGTGACGGAGACCTCGGGCGCGGTGCGCCCGGACGAACCGCGGCGCCACGACCTGCCGCCCCGGGCCGCCGGGTCGGTCCGGTCGGAGGAGCCGGATTTCAGGGAGGAGCCGGAGCCGGAGCTGATGGACGCCTTCGGGCCGGAGCCGATGGACGAGCCCCAGCCCGAGCCCGACGACGAGCCGGAACCGGTCGACGCCCTGTACTGGGACACCCGCCCCGAGCCCGGCCCGGCGGCCCCCACCGGCCTGGCGGCGGAGCTGCGCCAACTGGCCGACCTGGCCCGCGAGGGCCTGCTGACCCCTCAGGAGTTCACGACGGCGAAGGCCCGTCTGCTGAACGGCTGACGGGCGTGCCGCGCGCCACCGCGGAGGAGGAACGCCGTCGGCCGCGTCCATCGGCGCGAGATCGCGACAACGGTGACGGACCCACCGGTCCGACAACGGCGCCGTCACGGCCCGGACGGCTCACCTCTCGGGCGCGGCGAAGGTTTCGACGGGGCCGAACTCGCTGAAGTCCACCTTGTTGGCGGCCTGCGCGCCCCGCATGTCCATGCGCTGCTCGAAGCGGACGGTCCGGCCCTGGGCATCGATCCACTGGTCGATGTCGAAGCCGGTGACGCCCTTGCTCTTCATCGAACGGTGGGTGCGCGGATCGACCGAGGCCACCTGGTCGAGGTCGAGACGTCCGCCGAGGTGGTAGGTGGGGACCCCGTTCCGGGTCTCCATGCCCTTCTTGGCGGAGGGGCCGGCGGCGAGGAGCAGCTTGGCGTAGCCGGCGTAGTTCGCGTCGTTGTCCGGGGAACGCGGCGACTTCACCCAGCCGCTGCCCTCCTTGGTGCGGTTGCGGATGTAGTTGGCGTCGGTGGTCGTGACGCTCTCGATCCACATGCCGGAGGAACGGATCTCGGCCCGGCCGGTGAACAACGTGCCGATGTTGGACCGGCCGGTCATGGTCGACAGCTCTTGTCCGGCGGCCTCGGAGGTGGCCTTCATGGACGCCGCGTACGGCGTCTTCTCGGCTTCGGCGAGTGCCTGCTCGGGCTCGAACGCCCCGGCGACGGGGGTGGCGGACGCGGCGGAGGACGCGGGCGCCGGGGCGCCCGCTCCCTCAGGAGCGTCCTTGCAGCCCGACAGTACGGAAAGGCAGACCGCGACAACGGCGGCGGAAACGGTGGTACGGCGTACAGCAAAGGTCATCATCGCCAGGCAGCATCGCACGCCCCACCCCCGCCAACCGAACCGATTTCCCCGCGCGGGCGGAGGCGGAAGGCGGGGCGGGCGGTGTGGGGCGGGGGACGCGGGGCGGGGGTGGGA
>NZ_JOBX01000112.1:0-9947 GCF_000720645.1 Streptomyces sp. NRRL S-378 | reverse complement strand
TTCCCGGCAGTCTTTCGGATTTCCGGGGCGGGACGGTCGGTCAAGGGTGGCCGAAGGCCATCGCGCAGCGACGCGACGAAGGAGCGCCCTTGAGGGACCGGCACGGCACGGAGAGACGATGGGACTGACGGGAAACCCCCTACGCGGCTCTGATGCCGCCCCGCCACACCACCGCTCCTGCACCTTGCCCCGCACCGTCGAAGCCACCGCCCCCCTCCCGCCCCGCCCCAACCCCCGCCCTCCGAGCCCCCCTCCGGGGATTCCCGTCCTCCTCGTCGCGAACCGCTGCAACCGGAGGGGCGGGCCCTGCGTCATCTGTGGAGCGTGCGCCCGCCCGGACGGCCGCGGGGGACCGCCTGGGCGGGCGTACGCATCAGCCGAGGGGGAGCTCCAGGTACGACGGGGTGGCCTCCGGGGAGGTGAAGGCCAGCGTCGCGCGGGGCAGGTTGGCGTCGGCGTAGAAGGGGTCGCGGGCGTCGATCACCAGCATCAGGTGGTGGCCGCGTTGCACGTCGTACGCCGTGGCCTGGAGCTCGATGTCCGCGCTGATCAGGCTGTCCGGAGGCGAGGCCAGGTCGCTGTAGGGGGCGTGCGTGACGAGGTGGGCCGTACCGTCCGGGGCCGTGTCCAGGAGGTACGCGACGAAGGTCGAGCCCGGGTTCGCCGCCCGGTAGGTCACGCGGAGCCGGGGCGTGCCGCGCAGCCGGACGGTCTCCGCGGCCGGTTCGGCGGTCCAGACGGCGGCGATGGTGCGGTCGATGTCCTCCGCCGGGTAGGTCTTCGGGCGCCCCGCCATCTCCGCGTACCCGGACTCGACGACCTTGTCGGCGACGGTCGCCGGGGTGTCCATCCCGCACAGGACGGTCGCCGTCCAGCCGGCTTCCGCCTCGGGGCCCAGTGCGCCGTCGGCGGCGAGGTAGAGGCGTTGCAGCTGTTCGGTGGCGGAGGGCCAGGTGGGGCGGGGTTCGAGGGCCTTGCTCCACATGACCTCGCCGATGAACTGTCCCTCGTCGCCGATGCCGTTGTCGATGTCCTTGAGATGGTGGTCGAACCAGCGGTGGGCGTCCGTCCAGATCCGGTTCGGCAGCCCGAGGACGCCCGACATCTCGGGGCCTGAGTGGTCGCCGATGGAGAGCGCGAGGCGTTTGGGGCCGGTCAGCTCGTTGAACGTCCTGAGGGTCTGGTTGGGCGGGAAGAGCGTCTCGTGCCAGGCGTGCGAGGAGAAGACCGGCACCTGGCGGCGGTTGAGTTCCTTGATGTGGGTGAAGGGCGAGCGGACCTCGGCCCAGCGCAGGGTGCCCCGGACGTCGCTGCCGGTCAGGACGTTGTCGAAGACGCTCTGCGTCTGCGGGCTCAGCCGGGCCTTCGCGGCCGCCCTGAGCAGGGCCTGCACGGCGGCGACGCGGCGGGTGGAGTTCTCGTAGAAGGCCTCCCCGAGGTCGCCCCAGGTGCTGAGCGCGACCACGGCGTCGACGCGGGTGTCGTGGGCGGCGACCAACTGGCTGATGCCCGAGCCGTACGAGCACCCGAGGAAGCCGACCTTCGTCACCGGGCCGGTGGTGCGCTCGATCAGGTGGTCCAGGGCGCGGCTGCCGTCGGCGACGTCGAGCGGCCCGGCCACGTCGACCTGGCCCTCGGAACCGGCGAAGCCGCGGGCGGAGTAGGCGAGGACGTTGTAGCCGCGGGCCGCGAACAGGGTGGCCTGGACGGCGTACACGAGCCAGCCCAGGCCGGTCCAGGGCGAGGGCATGACGATCATCGGGCGCGGCCGGCCCCCGGTGTGCCGCCACAGCGCCGCGTCGAGGAGGTCGCCGTCGGCCCCGGTGACCTTGCCGCGGGTGAAGACGGCGAGGGCGCGCGCCTCGGCGACCTCGGCGGCGCGGGCCGGCGGCAGGCCGGTGAGGTCGCCGCTCTCCAGCGCGGAGACGAAGGCGGCGAGGGCGGTCGCGTCGAGTTCGGGATAGAGGGAGAAGGGAGGTCGGGCGGCTGGAGTCACGTCAGTTCATCCTCTTCGTCGAGTGACACGAACGTGGACGGCCGCCCGGGCCCGGAGCGGAGCGTTCAGTATCGACGGGACATCCGGTGACGTATCGCGGGTTTCCGGCGTACGGCCTGAATCGCCCTCGGCGGTTCCCGGCGCGGGCGGGCCGCGAGACCTGCGGCCGATATCGATGTGGATCAACTGCCCCTGCATTGAAGGGCCTTGGTGCGGTGGCGGGAAGGCGTCACCCTGCCCGGCACCGGTCGAGAAAATCATGCAAGCGTGCTTGATTGTTTTCTCGGGTGCTGCCAGTCTTCCCCTCACGCCGAGAAGGGGAGCGCACCGTGCCCGATCCGTCCGCCGCCGACGACGCCGTCGCCGTCTTCACCGATCTGCGTGAGGAGGGGCGTGAACTCGACTCCCTCGTCGAGGGGTTGTCGGCCCCCGACTGGGCCCGGCCCACTCCCGCACCCGGCTGGACCGTCGCCCACCAGATCGCCCACCTGCACTGGACCGACCGGGCCTCGCTGGTATCCCTCACCGACCCCACGGGCTTCGGACGCATGGTCGAGGAGGCGCTGAAAGCCCCCGACTCCTTCGTCGACGACGGCGCGCGCGAGGGCGCGGAGCTCCCGCCCGCCGCCCTGCTCACCCGCTGGCGGCACACGCGCGACGCACTCGGGCAGGCCCTCGCCGCGGCCCCGCCCGACACCCGTTTCCCCTGGTACGGGCCACCGATGAAGGCCGCCTCGATGGCCAGCGCCCGCCTGATGGAGACCTGGGCGCACGGCCAGGACGTCGCCGACGCGCTCGGCGTGCGCCGCACCCCGACCGCTCGGCTGCGGCACGTGGCACGGATCGGGGTACGGGCCCGCGACTACGCCTACGCCGTACGCGGACTGCCCGCGCCCGAGGGGGAGTTCCGGGTGGAGCTGACCGCCCCCGACGGCGCCGGGGTGTGGGCCTACGGGCCCCCGCAGGCCCCGCAGCGGGTCACCGGCCCGGCCCTCGACTTCTGCCTGCTGGCCACCCAGCGGGCCCACCGCGCCGACCTGGACCTGACCGCGACCGGTCCCGATGCGGACCGCTGGCTGGACATCGCCCAGGCCTTCGCCGGCCCGGCGGGCGCGGGACGCGAACCGGGGGCCGGGCGATGAGCCGCCGGCCGCTGCGCATCGGCAACGCGTCCGGCTTCTACGGCGACCGCTTCAGCGCCCTGCACGAGATGCTGACCGGCGGCCCGCTGGACGTGCTGACCGGGGACTACCTGGCCGAGCTGACCATGCTGATCCTGGGCCGGGACCGCCTGAAGAACCCGGACCTCGGCTACGCCAAGACCTTCCTGCGCCAGCTGGAGGAAGGGCTCGGGCTCGCCCACGAGCGGGGCGTACGGATCGTCACGAACGCGGGCGGCCTCCACCCGGCCGGACTCGCCGACGCGGTCCGCGCATTGGCGGCCGAGGTGGGCGTCCCGGTCTCCGTGGCCCACGTCGAGGGCGACGACCTCACCTCCCGCGAGGACGGCGCCCTGACGGCCAACGCCTACCTCGGCGGCGCCGGCATCACCGCCTGCCTACGGGCCGGCGCCGACGTCGTCATCACCGGCCGGGTCACCGACGCGGCCCTGGTCAGCGGCCCGGCGGCATGGTGGTTCGACTGGGCGCCGGAGGACCACGACCGGCTGGCGGGCGCAGTGGTCGCGGGCCACGTCCTCGAATGCGGCACCCAGGCCACCGGCGGCAACTACTCCTTCTTCACCGCCCACGACGTGCGCCGCCCCGGTTTCCCGCTCGCCGAGATCTCCGAGGACGGCTCGGCGCTCATCACCAAACACCCCGGCACCGGCGGGGCCGTCACCACCGGCACGGTCACCGCCCAGCTCCTCTACGAGACGCAGGGCGCCCGCTACCTCGGCCCCGACGTGACCGCCCGCCTGGACACGGTCCGGCTGACCGACGACGGCGCCGACCGCGTACGCATCACGGGAGTCCGCGGCGAGCACCCGCCCGCCTCCCTCAAGGTCGGCGTGACCCGGCTCGGCGGCTGGCGCAACGAGGTGGTCTTCGTCCTGACCGGCCTGGACATCGAGGCGAAGGCGCAACTGGTCCGGTCCCAGCTCTCCGAGACCCTGGAGGGCGTCGCCGACGCCGCCTGGACCCTGGCCCGTACCGACCACGCGGACGCCGACACGGAGGAGACGGCGAGCGCGCTGCTGCGCCTGGTGGTCCGCGACCCGTCCCCGGACCGGGTCGGCCGAGCCCTGACCTCCACGGCGATCGAGCTGGCCCTCGGCAGCTACCCGGGCTTCCACGTCGCCGCCCCGCCCGGCCCGGCGCAGCCCTACGGCGTGTTCGCCTCGTCCTACGTCCCGGCGGCCGAGGTCCCGCACACCGCAGTCCTCCCGGACGGCACCCGCGTCCCGATCCCCACCCCGGCTTCTCCAGCCCAACCTTCAGCCCCGGCGGGGGAGCCCGCGGCACCCGCAGCCTGGCCGACGGAGCCCGCCGCACCTTCAGCCCCACCGGCATCCGAGGCGCGGGGGTCCGGAGGCGGAGCCCCCGAGGGGGTCGCCGACGCAAGCCCCACCGGGTCCGGCGCAGCCCCCGCCGGATCCGGGGCCGAGCCCCGGGAGACCGTCCGCGCCCCCCTCGGGGCGCTGGCCGGGGCCCGCAGCGGCGACAAGGGCGGTGACGCCAACGTCGGCGTCTGGACCCGGTCCGGCCCCGCCTGGGACTGGCTGCGCGCCACCCTGACCGTCGACCGGTTCCAGGCCCTGCTCCCCGAGACCCGCGGCCTCACCGTCCACCGGCACGAACTGCCGAACCTCCACGCCCTCAACTTCACCGTCACCGGCATCCTCGGCGACGGCGTCGCCTCCGGCCACCGCTTCGACCCGCAGGCCAAGGCCCTCGGCGAATGGCTCCGCGCCCGCCACCTCGACATCCCCGTCCACCTGCTCCCGGACATCCCCGACCACCTGCTCCCGCCCCCGGAGGGGACCGGCCCATGACCCGTCTGCGCACCACCGTCGACCCCCACGCCCCCGAGCACACGAGGGCCCGTACGGCCGCACTGGAGCGCCTCGACGCCCTCGACGCCGAACACGCCAAGGCCCTGGAGGGCGGCGGGGAGAAGTACACGGCCCGCCACAAGAGGCGCGGCAAGCTCCTGGCGCGCGAGCGCGTCGAGCTGCTCCTCGACCCCGACACCCCGTTCCTGGAGCTCTCTCCGCTCGCCGGCTGGGGCAGCGACTACCCCGTCGGCGCCTCCATGGTCACCGGCATCGGCACGGTCGAGGGCGTCGAGTGCCTGGTCACCGCGAACGACCCCACCGTCCGCGGCGGCGCCAGCAACCCCTGGACGCTGAAGAAGGCCCTGCGGGCCAACGAGATCGCCCGGCAGAACCGCCTGCCCGTCATCAGCCTCGTGGAGTCCGGCGGCGCCGACCTGCCCTCCCAGAAGGAGATCTTCATCCCGGGCGGCGCGATCTTCCGCGATCTCACCCGGCTCTCCGCCGAGGGCATCCCGACCGTCGCGGTCGTCTTCGGGAACTCCACCGCCGGAGGCGCGTACGTCCCCGGCATGTCCGACCACACCGTCATGATCAAGGACCGTTCCAAGGTGTTCCTCGGCGGCCCGCCCCTGGTCAAGATGGCCACCGGCGAGGAGAGCGACGACGAGTCCCTCGGCGGAGCCGACATGCACGCCCGCACCTCCGGACTCGCCGACCACTACGCCCTCGACGAGTACGACGCCATCCGCCAGGCCCGCCGCATCGTGGCCCGCCTCAACCACCGCAAGCCCCACCAGGACCCGCCGAGGGCCGAGGAGCCGCTCCACGACCCGGAGGAACTCCTCGGAATCGTCCCGCCCGACCTGAAGACCCCCTTCGACCCGCGCGAGGTCATCGCCCGCATCGTCGACGCCTCCGACTTCGACGAGTTCAAGCCGCTCTACGGCACCAGCCTCGTCACCGGCTGGGCCACCCTCCACGGCTACCCGGTCGGCATCCTCGCCAACGCCCAGGGCGTGCTGTTCAGCGCCGAGTCCCAGAAGGCCGCGCAGTTCATCCAGCTCGCCAACCAGCGCGACATCCCGCTCCTCTTCCTCCACAACACCACCGGCTACATGGTCGGCAAGGAGTACGAGCAGGGCGGCATCGTCAAACACGGCTCGATGATGATCAACGCGGTCTCCAACTCGCGCGTCCCCCACCTCTCCGTCCTGATCGGCGCGAGCTACGGCGCCGGCCACTACGGCATGTGCGGCCGCGCCTACGAACCCCGCTTCCTCTTCGCCTGGCCCAGTGCCAAATCCGCCGTCATGGGCCCCCAGCAGCTCGCCGGAGTCCTCTCCATCGTGTCCCGGCAGTCCGCCGCCGCCAAGGGACTCCCCTACGACGAGGAACAGGACGCCGGCATGCGCGCCTTCGTCGAGGCGCAGATCGAGTCCGAGTCCCTCCCCATGTTCCTGTCCGGGCGGCTGTACGACGACGGGGTCATCGACCCGCGCGACACCCGAACCGTCCTCGGCCTGTGCCTGTCGGCCGTCCACAACGCCCCCGTCGAGGGCGCCCGTGGCGGCTTCGGCGTCTTCCGGATGTGAGCCCGCACATGACGAACCTGACCTCCCTCCTCGTCGCCAACCGGGGCGAGATCGCCGTACGGATCTTCCGCACGGCCCGCGACCTGGGCCTGGCCACCGTCGCCGTGCACTCCGACCCGGATGCCGACGCCCTGCACGTCCGGACCGCAGACGCCGCCGTACGGCTGCCCGGCGCGGCCCCCGCCGACACCTACCTGCGCGGCGACCTCATCATCAAGGCCGCCCTCGCCGCCGGCGCCGACGCCGTCCACCCCGGCTACGGCTTCCTCTCCGAGAACGCCGACTTCGCCCGCCAGGTCCAGGACTCCGGCCTGACCTGGATCGGCCCGCCCCCCGAGGCCATCGAGGCCATGGCCTCCAAGACCCGGGCCAAGGACCTGATGCGCGCCGCCGGAGTTCCCCTCCTCGACCCCGTCGATCCGGCCGCCGCCACCTCCGCCGACCTGCCCCTCCTGCTGAAGGCGGCCGCCGGCGGAGGCGGCCGCGGCATGCGCGTGGTCCGGGACCTGGACGCCCTCGAGGAGGCCCTCCACGCCGCTTCCGCCGAAGCGGCGTCCGCGTTCGGCGACGGCGAGGTCTTCGCCGAGCCCTACGTGGAGCGCGGCCGCCACGTCGAGGTGCAGATCCTCGCCGACGCCCATGGCACCGTCTGGGCCCTCGGCACCCGCGACTGCTCCCTCCAGCGCCGCCACCAGAAGGTCATCGAGGAGGCCCCGGCACCCGGCCTGCCCGACACCCTGCGCGAGCGCCTCCACACCGCCGCCGTCGCCGCCGCCCGCGCCGTCTCCTACCGGGGCGCGGGCACCGTCGAGTTCCTCGTCACGGCCGACGGACGTCCCTACTTCCTGGAGATGAACACCCGCCTCCAGGTCGAACATCCCGTCACCGAAGCCGTCTTCGGCCTCGACCTCGTCGCCCTCCAACTGCGCGTCGCCGAGGGTGCTGCCCTGCCCCCTTCGCCCCCGGAACCCACCGGCCACGCCGTCGAGGCCCGCCTCTACGCGGAGGACCCCGCCCAGGACTGGCGACCCCAGACCGGAGTCCTGCACACCCTCGACATCCCCGGCCGGGTCCGCGTCGACACCGGCTTCACCGGCGGCGACTCCGTCGGCGTCCACTACGACCCCATGCTCGCCAAGGTCGTCGCCCACGCCCCCACCCGCGCCGAAGCCGTACGCGCCCTCGCCCACGCCCTCGCCGGAGCCCGCATCCACGGGCTCACCACCAACCGCGAACTCCTCGTCAGCTCCCTGCGCCACCCCGACTTCACCGCCGGACAGCTCGACACCGGCTTCTACGACCGCCACCTCACCACCCTCACCGGGACCGCCCCGGACGCCGGTACGGCCGCCCTCGCCGCCGCCCTCGCCGAGGCCGCCCCCACCCCGGACGCCTCCCTCGCCGCCCGCCTCGGAGGCTGGCGCAACCTCCGCTCCCAGCCGCAGACCCGCCGCTACACCACCGGCGGCACCGAGTACGAGGTCCAGTACCACCCCGTCGACCACCCCGGCGTTCGCGTCCTGGCGGCCGAGCGGCACCTCGTCACCCTCGAAGTCGACGGGATCCGCCGGATGTTCCACGTGAAACGAAATTCGAACAACACCGAGGTCTACGTGGACTCCCCCCTCGGATCCCACACCCTCACCCCCGTCCCCCGGTTCCCGGACCCCCAGGACCGCACCGAACCGGGCTCCCTGCTCGCCCCCATGCCCGGCACCGTCGTCCGCGTCGCCGAGGGCCTCACCGTCGGCACACCCGTCACGGCCGGGCAGCCCCTGCTCTGGCTGGAGGCCATGAAGATGGAGCACCGCATCCTCGCTCCGGCCTCCGGCACGCTCACCGCGCTCCACGCCGTCACCGGCCAACAGGTCGAGTTCGGCGCCCTGCTCGCCGTAGTCCAGGAGGAACCGCTGTCATGAGCCCCACCATCGAAACCGCCGAACACCAGGCCCTGCGTGCCGCCGTCGCCGCCCTCGGACAGCGCTACGGCCGCGAGTACCTCGCCCGCCTCGCCCGCGAGGGCGGCCACCCCGACGAACTGTGGGCCGACGCCGCGAAGCTCGGCTACCTCGGGGTCAACCTCCCCGAGGAGTACGGCGGCGGAGGCGGGGGCATCGCCGAACTGGCCATCGTCCTCGAGGAACTCGGCGCGGCGGGCTGCCCCCTCCTGATGATGGTCGTCTCGCCCGCCATCTGCGGCACGGTCATCGCCCGCTTCGGCACGGACGAGCAGAAGCGGACCTGGCTCCCCGGCCTCGCCGACGGCAGCCGCACCATGGCCTTCGGCATCACCGAACCCGACGCCGGATCCAACTCCCACCGCATCACCACCACGGCCCGCCGCGACGGCGACGACTGGATCCTCACCGGCCGCAAGGTCTTCATCTCCGGCGTCGACATCGCCGACGCCACGCTGATCGTCGGCCGCACGGAGGACGCCCGTACCGGGCGCCTGAAGCCCTGCCTGTTCATCGTCCCGCGCGACACCCCGGGCTTCGGCCGCTCGGTCATCGACATGGAACTCCAGGCGGCTGAGAAGCAGTTCGAACTGACCCTGGACGAAGTGCGCCTGCCGTCCTCCGCGCTCGTCGGCGACGAGGACGCGGGCCTCCTCCAGCTCTTCGCCGGCCTCAACCCCGAACGCATCATGACCGCCGCGTTCGCCATCGGGATGGGCCGCTACGCCCTCGCGCGCGCCGTCGAGTACGCGAAGACCCGGCAGGTGTGGAAGGAACCGATCGGCGCCCACCAGGCCGTGGCCCACCCGCTGGCCCAGGCCCACATCGAACTGGAACTGGCCCGCCTGATGACGCAGAAGGCGGCCCACCTGTACGACGCGGGCGACGACATGGGCGCGGGCGAGGCCGCGAACATGGCGAAGTACGCGGCGGGCGAGGCGTGCGTCCGGGCCGTGGACCAGTCGGTCCACACCCTCGGCGGCAACGGCCTCACCCGCGAATACGGCCTGGCCTCCCTCATCACCGCGGCCCGCGTGGCCCGCATCGCCCCGGTCAGCCGCGAGATGATCCTCAACTTCATCTCCCACCAATCCCTGGGCCTCCCCAAGTCCTACTGACCCCGGCTTCAGGCGGCTCGACGGTGTGCCCTGCGGGCGGCCCCGCGGTCCGGCTCCGGCTCCGCCGGGGCGTGGTGCCCTGCGGGCGGCCCGGCGGTCCGGCTTTGGCTCCCGGGCGTGGTGCTCTGCGGGCGGCTCGGCGGCTCGGCGGCTCGGCGGTCGGGCCCCGGCTCCGGTCGGGCGGGTTCGCCTGCGGGCGGCTCGGTGGCTCGGCTTGGGCTCTGTCCGGGCGTGGTCGGTCTGAGTCGGGGAGCGGCTTGCCCTGCGGGCGGCTCGGTGGTGGGG
>NZ_JOBX01000111.1:0-10124 GCF_000720645.1 Streptomyces sp. NRRL S-378 | reverse complement strand
CGTCCGGTCCGGCAGCAACGGCTCGATCCGCGCCCACTGCGCGTCAGTCAACGACACACATCAACCAACGATCAGATGATCCGAGAGAAACGGCCTAGTCGTTGAGGTGCGGGGCCACTTCGGTCCCGAAGGCGGTGATCTGGTCGACGAGCTCGGCACGGTCGCGGCTGCGGAACCGGACCTGGATCTGGTCCACGCCGAGCGCCCGGTACTCGCGCAGGGACTCGGCGAGCACCTCCGCCTTCCCGGTGAGGGTGCGGCGGCCGGTGTCCCAGCCGGGCTCGCCGACGTACAGCGCCTCGGTGATCGCACCGACCTCGAAGGGGCCGGTGACGCCGGCCTCGGCGCGCAGCCGCGCGATACGGGCGATCTGCGCCGGGAGCCGGTCGCGCGGGTCGCCCTGCGGGAGCCAGCCGTCCCCGCGGACGGCGGCCCGGCGTACGGCCGCGGGCGAGGAGCCGCCCACCCAGACGGGGATCCGCTCCTGGGCGGGCCGCGGCAGCTGCCCGAGGTCCTTGAAGGAGAACAGCCCGCCCTCGAACTCCGGGTACTCCTCGGGCCCCAGTGCCGCCCGCAGCGCGTCCAGGGTCTCGTCGAGGACGGCGCCGCGGCGCGCGAAGTCCACGCCGAGGACCTCGAACTCCTCCTGGACGTGACCGGCGCCGACGCCGAGGATCAGCCGGCCGCCGCAGAGGTGGTCGAGGGTGGCGTACTGCTTGGCGCTGATCAGCGGGTGGCGCAGGCCGAGGATCGCCACGTGGCTCATCAGCCGCACGCGCTCGGTGATCCCGGCGAGGAAGGCCAGGGTGGCCACCGGGTCGTACCAGACGGTGCCCATCGGCCCCGCGAGCCGCCGCGGAACGGCCACGTGGTCGCAGGTGGCCAGGTATCCGAAGCCCGACCGGTCGGCGGCCCGCGCGATCTCGGCGAGATCGCGGGCCCCGGCCGCCGCCTCCCAGGGTTCGGCGTAGAGGGTGCTCTGCGACTGGACAGGGAGCTGCATCCCGTAGACCAGCCGACCTTCCGGAAACACGCGCGCCATGGCGGGCCCGCCTCGCCTTCGTCTGCCGATTCGTCCTAGCGGTGCCGGGCCATCGTGATACCTGACGGCTCGTCAGACAAGAGGGGGGTGCCGACGCGCACCTTTCCCGGGCGGGGAGCACCCCCTAGGGTGCGGGCCGTGGATCTGATGCTCACGCTCGTCAGCGGCGTCGCCTGGACCGTCGTGTACGTGGAGGCGATCCGCGTCGGGCTGCGGGACCGGACGTACGCGATGCCGGTCGCCGCGCTCGCGCTGAACTTCGCCTGGGAGGCGACCTACGCGGTCCTGGAGTTCCGGGACGGACTCTCGCCCCAGGGCGTCGTGAACGTGGTGTGGGCGACGGCCGACGTGGTGATCATCTGGACGTACCTGCGCTTCGGGCGCGCCGAGCTGCCCGCGTTCGTCACCCGGCCGGTCTTCGCCGGCTGGTCACTGATGGTGTTCGGCACCGGCTTCGCCGTGCAGTGGATGTTCCTCGCGCACTTCGGGATGCACGACGCGACCCGCTACGCGGCCTTCCTGCAGAACCTGCTGATGTCGGGCCTCTTCATCGCGATGTACGCCGCCCGGCAGGGCCCGCTGGGCCAGTCCCTGACCATCGCCGTCGCCAAATGGCTCGGCACACTGGCCCCGACCCTGCTCTTCGGGGTGATCGAGGACGCTCCCTTCGTCCTCGGGCTCGGCATCCTGTGCAGCGTCTTCGACCTGGCCTACATCGGGCTGCTGCTGCGCGGCCCGCGCACCCCCGTCAGAACCCTTCCGGACCCATCACGATGACCGGCTTCGCCGCCGGGTCCAGGGTCTCCAGGACCTTGCGCATGGCCTCCTTGGGAATGCCCACGCAGCCCTGGGAAGGGCCGTCGTGGTCCACGTGGAGCCAGATGTTGCCGCCCTTGTCCTCGCCGTCCGGCTTGACCGGGTCCAGCGGCGAGTGGCCCGGGCGGCGGTTGTAGTCGATGGCGACGACATAGTCGAAGGACCCCACCAGGGACTCCCCGTTCACACCACGGCCGGTGGCGACGAAGCCCCGGTCCTCGTCGTACGGGAGCCGCGTCCCCGGCGGCGGGGACAGCAGCCCGCCCGCGTCGGTGAGCGCGAAGACGCCCTGCGGGGAGGTCAGGTCGCCGTACGTGCGCTCCGTGGACCAGCCCCGGGCACCGTTGCGCGCCGGCCAGCTCTCGGCCTTGACCCAGTCGGCCCCGGCCTCGGGACGGGTGTACAGGGTGGCGGTCGACTCCGAGGAGTCCACGGCCCTGCCGGTGACCAGGATCAGCTGGCGGGACTCGGCCGGGATCCGCGCCCGGGTCTGTTCGCTGATCCCCGTCAGGCCCTGCATGGGCGACCGCCGGACGTCGCGCGCCACCCGGTCCACGGGCTGGGGGCGGGAGTCCGCGCGGGCCTGCGCCGCGCCCGCGGCTCTGTCCGGGCCCTGGGCGACGTACGCCCATCCCGCGGTGAAGGTCACCAGGCCGAGAGTGGCGGCGAGGGCGGCGCGGCGGGCCGCCCGGTTCGTACGGGCGGGGCGGGAGCGTGCTCGGGCGTGCTTGCTCATTCAACCGACCGTACATCAGCGCACCATCAGAGCTGGTTTGTCCGCGTTGTGCGCGCCACGCCGGGTACGGGGGACCGGACACGGACCGTCAGGCCGCCCCCCGGTCCCGGATTGGGCCGCGGCCGTCAGCTCCGCCTCGTGCGTCCGGGCGATCGACGCGGCGATCGAAAGGCCCAACCCGGCGTCCTCACCTGCGGTGTGCTGCCGTTCGACCCGCCTGCGGAAGGGCTCCAGGAGCCCCTGCACGTCCTCCGGATCGATCACCGGACCGGTGTTCGACACCGTCAGTTCTCCGTCCACAGACGTAGACACGGCGATCCGGCCCTCCGCGCGGTTGTGACACACCGCATTCGTCAGCAGGTTGCCCAGCAGATGTCCCAGCAGCACCCGGTCGCCGGTCACCGTCAGCGGCGCGAAGGTCCGTACGACCGTGAGGCCCTCCTGCGGGCAGGCCGCCGGCTCGGCGGCCGCGAGCGCCGCCAGGTCCACCGGCTCCGTCGGCTCCAGCCCTTGCTCGCCGACCGCGAGGAGCAGCAGCGACCCGATCAGGTGCTCACTGGAGTCGGCGACACCGATCAGCCTGGCGCGGATCCGGGCGACCTTCTCCGGCGATGGGTCCCCGGCCGAACCGATCTCGGCCGCTGCCCGCTGCACGGCCAGCGGGGTGCGCAGCTCGTGCGCCGCGCCCGCCGCGAACCGCCGCTGCGCGGACACCAGCTGCTCCATCCGGCCCAGCATCGCGTCGAAGGTGTCGGCCAGCTCCTTGAGTTCACCCGGCGGGGCGTCGAGGGAGATCCGCTCGGGCAGGTTCTCCCCGGACGGCCGGCGCGCCGTCCCGGTGATCACGCCGACGGGGCGCAGCACCCGGCCGGCCATCCACCAGGCGAGCCAGATCGACAGCACGGCGAAGAGGGCCAGGGCGAGCAGCGAGTACGTCAGCAGCCGGTGGCGGGTCGCCCCGGTGACGGCGTCCGAGAGGTTCTGCGTGTAGGCGTAGGTCTTCAGATCCTCGGCGGTGGGCGTCTCTCCCGGCGGCCGCCGCTGCGCCGGGGCGCAGGCGCGGCCCGGCTCGCACGGGAGGCCCGACTTCGGCAGCGGGCCGGGAGAGGCGCCGGGCGACGCTCCGCGCTCATCGCGCACACCGCCAACCCGCAGACCCCGAGCGCGGTCGCGGTCACCGACCCGTCGGCGGTCCTTCAGGCCAAGGCGGCCACCGAGGGCGCCTTCAGCACGCTGCTGCTGGGCCTCGGCGGGATCGCACTGCTGGTCGGCGGGGTCGGCGTGGCCAACACCATGATCGTCTCTGTGCTGGAGCGGCGGCCCGAGATCGGCCTGCGCCGCTCGCTGGGCGGCACGAAGGGCCAGATCCGGATCCAGTTCGTGACGGAGTCGCTGCTGCTGTCCGGGCTCGGCGGGCCGGCCGGCATCGTCCTGGGCGGCGTGGCCACGGCGGTCCACGCCCGCACCGGCGGCATGCCCTGGGTGGTCCCGCTGTGGGCGGTGGGCGGCGGCTTCGCCGCGACCCTGGTGATCGGCACGCCGGCCGGCCTCTACCCGGCGGTGCGCGCGGCCCGGCTGTCGCCGACGCCGGCGCTGGCCACGGCGTAGGCCGTCGCCACGCGGTGACCGGCTCCGGGGCGGACGGGGAGCGCAGGCCCGTCCCCCGGAGCCGATCACCGACGTACCCTGAATCGATGAGGCGAACTCCACGTCACGCGGCACGCGTTGTCATCCTGTCCCCCACCGGGTCGGTGTTCCTCTTCCGCGAGGACAACGTGGAGGTGGGCATCCACTGGCTGCCGCCCGGCGGCGGGATCGACCCCGGCGAGAGCCCCGAGGACTGTGTGCGGCGCGAGCTGCGCGAGGAGACCGGGTGGACCGACCTGGAGCCGGAGCGCCTGCTGTGCACCTGGGAGCACGACTTCACGCACCAGGGCGTGCCGGTGCGCCAGCACGAGCACATCTACGTCACCACGGGACCGCTCCGGGAACCGGTCCTGGAGTCCCCCGGCATCCACTGGCAGTGGCTTTCGGCGGAACGTCTGGCGGCCCTGGGCGAACCGGTCTGGCCGCCCCGCCTCTCGGACCTCCTCAAGAACCCCCCGCTCGAACCGGTCCACCTGGGCCTCGTCCCCTGACCCCGGCCCCGGGCATCCCGTACCGGCGGCCGCCGGGGTTCCAGGAGTTCTAGGGGGCCTTGGTGTTCCTGGCGGTGGCCTTGGTGTAGAGGGAGGCCGCGTAGTCGCCCAGGACCGTGCTGGTCGACACGTCGTCGGTGTCGCCGCCCGTGAGGATGCCGACGATCTTGCCGTCGCGTGCGATCCACGCGCTGCCGCTGGTGCCGCCCGGGAAGTCCGCGCAGTCGAAGCGCTGCTGGGTCGCGCTCTCGCGGACCGCGGTCGCCGTACAGGTGCGGGGGATCTTGCGGTCGGCGGGGTAGCCGGTGACCGTGACCTCCTCGCCGGCCCGGCCCGTGGTGTCGAGCACGGCCGCGCCGGTCACGTCCTCGATCGATCGGCCCTGGGCGTCGGGGGCGAGCGTGGCGAAGGCGAGGTCGTAGTCGTCGTCCGTTCCCTCGGCCCAGCGTTCGTCCTCGAAGACCTCCTCGATCTTCCATGTGCCGTACGGGGCGACGTCGTTGGCATAGGCGGGCGCGAAGACGGCGGTCCCGTCGCCCTGCTTCCCGGCGAGCAGGCAGTGCCCGGCGGTGACGATGAGGTTGCGGCCGGGGCTGTGCACCACGGTGGCGGTGCAGAAGTGGTCGCTGTCCAGGCCGTTGGTGAACAGGGCGCCGGTGAAGGCGGCGGGGCCGCCCGGCGGGGGCGTGACGCCCGGCGGCAGGGTGGTCCCGGGCTGCGCGGACAGCTGGGGCTTCGGCGCGTGCGAGCGCGAGGGAGCCGTCGGCGAGAGGGAGGGCTGCGCGGCCTTCGCCCGTACGGGCGCGGTCGCCTCGGGCGGTGGCGCGAGCTTCGCGACCGCCGCGGAAGCCCCCAGTGCCGCCACCGCACACAGCACCGCCGTCACGACGCTCCGCTTGTCCACCGGCATGATGATCCTTCCGCTTTGCCCTGGCGAAGCATGCCTTGCCCGCAGGGCCGGGTGCAAGGCACGTGACGACCCCTGCGTAGCCGGTCCGTCACCCCCAGCAGTCCCCTCGCGCCCGTCAACTCGGGCCGTTAGCAAGCCCTTTGGGCGATTGACCTATCATCGCTTCGATTCTCGCCGCCCCCGCCGTCGCGCGGGCCCGCGGAAAGGGATTCTTGACGAGAGGGCAACGAACACTTGCGATTCACAGGCAAGCACCGGATATCCATCGTTGCCGCGGCGGCCGTGGCCGCGATCGTGGGAGCCCTTCAGCTCCCCTCCACCGCGTTCGGCACCGAGGACACCACGAACGCCGCGGAAAGCATCCGGGACGCCACCGCGGACGGCACCGCGGACGGCCTCCCGTGGACCGGCGAAGGGCCCGACGCCCACGCGGAGGACTCCACCACCCACGGCAGCGACGGAACGGTCTTCAGGAATGGCGTCATGTCGCTCGGCACGCAGGCGGCACCGATGGCCGCCCCGAGGTCGGCCGCGGCCGCCGCACCCGCGGCACCCGCCGCGCCCACCCCGCCGCAGGGCGAGGGCTGGAAGCTGAGCGGCGCGACCAAGTGGCTGGCGAGCGGCTACACGATCAAGTTCTACGACCAGAAGTCCGCGGACTGGCTGGGCCCGTACGTCCAGGCCTCCGCCGCGGACCTGCGCCGCATCACGAACCTGCCGGTCACCGTCGACACGAAGCCGGTCGGCTGGGACTACGTACGGCCCAAGGGCGAGGTGATCGTGGGCGTGCTGCACCGCCCGTGCGTCCCGCCGGCCGGCGAGGGCACCATGGGAAGCACGGGCTGGAAGGTCGTCCGTGACGGCACCGGCACCGCCAACCTGAGCTGCGGC
The DNA here is from genome assembly GCF_000720645.1 of Streptomyces sp. NRRL S-378. Classification (NCBI taxonomy): domain Bacteria; kingdom Bacillati; phylum Actinomycetota; class Actinomycetes; order Kitasatosporales; family Streptomycetaceae; genus Streptomyces; species Streptomyces sp. NRRL S-378. Next base: position 3,591 of record NZ_JOBX01000111.1, on the reverse strand, counting down.
TTCACCAGTTCCTCCGAGGCCGAGACCGTCACCAGCGGACACGCCTACATCGACGACTCGTTCTTCACCCCGGCCGGCAGGCCGACGGCCGCCATGGGCGAGACGTACATGCGCAACCACATCAGCCACGAGCTCGGGCACACGCTGGGCCTCACGCACGCCAACCGCAGCCTGAACAGGAGCGACTGCGTCAAGGGCACCGACTCGGGCCAGTTCCCGGTCATGTGCTCCCCCGCCTACGCCTACCAGGACAAGCGGGCCGGTACCTACGTCCAGCAGTTCGACGTGCAGGGCCTGCGCCGCCTCGCGGCCGGCGCCGGGGCAAAGCTGTCGCCGCAGGGCAAGGTGGGCGGGATCGGCTCCAAGTGCCTCGACGTCAAGGGCGGCAAGGCCGCCAACGGCACGCAGATCCAGCTCTACACGTGCAACGGCACCGCCGCGCAGTCCTGGATCCTGGGCAAGGACGGCACCTTCCGCGCGCTCGGGAAGTGCCTGGACAACGCGCGCAACGCGAGCACCAACGGCAACAAGATCAGCCTCCACGACTGCAACGGCTCGGCCGCCCAGCGCTGGTCGGTCAACGCCAAGGGCCAGATCGTCCACGTGGCGTCGGGCAAGGTCCTCGACGTCACCGGCGGCGCGACCGCCAACGGCACGGTGGTCCAGCTGTACACGGCGAACACCAACAAGCGCCAGGTCTGGACGGCCCCCAAGTAGTCCCCCGCTCCGCGACGGGCCGCCCGCACCGGGCGGCCCGTCCGCGCAGGGGACGCGCAGGGGACGCGCAGGGAACGCCTGGGGAAGGTGACCGATCCGCGCGGGCAGGCCTTAGACGCACGCTGACCCCATGGGCGACTGGGGAAGCGGGCGGGTCCTGCGGGACCGCAATGCGGGGATCTACCTGCTCGGGGTGGTGGTGTCCGGGTTCGGCACGACGGCGATGTGGCTGGTGGCCGGGGTCTGGGTGAAGTCGCTCACCGGCTCGGACAGCCTCGCGGCACTGACGGTGTTCGCCATGTGGGCGCCGGTGCTCGCCGGGCCCGCCCTGGGGGTGCTCGCCGACCGGCTGCCGCGGCGGCCCCTGCTCGTGGCCGCCTGCCTCGTGATGGCCGCGCTGCTGCCCGCGTTGTGCCTGCTCGACTCGGCCGACCGGGTGTGGCTGCTGTTCGCCGTCCTCCTCGTCTACGGGATCTGCGGCACGCTCCACGAGGCGGCGGAGGCCGCCCTGGTCGCGAAGGCGGTCGACGTCCGCCTCCTCGGCGACTTCAACGGGCTGCGGATGACGGCCGGGGAGAGCATGAAGCTCCTCGCGCCACTGGCGGGCGCAGCCCTGTTCACCCGGTTCGGCGGGGCTTCGGTGGCGCTGCTCGACGCGGTGACGTTCGCCCTGGCGGCCGGTCTCTTCCTGATGCTGCGGGTGGAGCGGGACGCGCCGGAGCGGACGGCCCCGCGGGCGGGCGGCTTCGCCGAGGCACTGGAGGGCGGCCGCCGGCTGTGGGACTCACCGGTGCTGCGACCGCTGGTGGCGACGGCCGCCGCCGTGATGTTCCTGGCCGGGATCAACGGCGCGGTGGTCTACGCGGTCGCCGACGACGTCCTGGGCCGCCCGCCCGCCTACGTGGGGGTGCTGTACGCGGTGCAGGGAGCCGGGTCCGTGCTGAGCGGGCTCGTCGCCGGCCCGCTCCTGCGGCGGATGCCGGTACGGGTGTTCACGGCCGCCGGGACGGCGCTGTTCGCGCTGGGGTGCGGCGGGCGGGCGCTGCCCTACGACACGGCGGCCCTGGTGTGCAGCGCACTGATCGGCGCGGGCCTGCCGTGCGTGCTGATCGCCGCGCTGACGACCGTGCAGCGCGAGGTCCCGGACTCCGTCGTGGGCCGCGCCGCCGCCACCGCCAACACCCTGGTCTTCGTGCCGAACGCGCCGGCCCTGGCGCTGGGCGCCGGCCTCGTCGCCCTGGTCGACGTACGGGTGCTGCTGCCGCTGCTCACGGCGGCGGGCCTGGCCGTGTCGCTCCTGCTCGTGACCGCGCCGGCCGGCACGGTCGCGAGCCGTCGGGCACGGGTCTGACCGGGCCCGTCGGGCAGCGGACCGGCCGGGCGGCCGAGCCGGCCGGCAGCCGGGGCGGCCGAGGGGTCAGGCGGCCGAGCCCGGTCCCGGCCACAGGCCGTCCGGGGTGAGCCCGAGCAGGTCGATCGCGTTGCCGCGCACGATGCGGTCCACCACGTCCGGGGCGAGGTGGCCCATCTGCGCCTCACCGACCTGACGGGACTTCGGCCATGTCGAGTCGGAGTGGGGGTAGTCGGTCTCGTAGAGGACGTTGCCGACACCGATCGAGTCGAGGTTCTTCAGGCCGAACGCGTCGTCGAAGAAGCAGCCGAAGACGTGCCCGGCGAAGAGCTCGGACGGCGGCCGGAGCACCTTGTCCGCGACCCCGCCCCAGCCGCGGTTCTCCTCCCAGACCACGTCGGCGCGCTCGAGGATGTACGGGATCCAGCCGATCTGGCCCTCCGCATACATGATCTTCAGACGGGGGAAGCGTTCGAATTTGCCACTCATCAGCCAGTCGACCATGGAGAAGCAGCAGTTGGCGAAGGTGATGGTGGAGCCGACCGCGGGCGGGGCGTCCGCAGAGGTGGACGGCATGCGGGACGAGGAACCGATGTGCATGGCGATGACCGTGCCGGTCTCGTCGCACGCCTGGAGGAAGGGGTCCCACTCGTCGGTGTGGATCGAGGGCAGGCCCAGGTGCGGGGGTATCTCCGAGAAGGCGACCGCGCGGACGCCGCGCGCCGCGTTGCGGCGGACCTCGGCGGCGGCCAGCCGGGCGTCCCAGAGCGGGATGAGGGTGAGCGGGATGAGACGGCCGCGGGCGTCGGGGCCGCACCACTCCTCCACCATCCAGTCGTTGTAGGCCCGTACGCCGAGGAGCCCCAGCTCACGGTCCTTGGCCTCGGTGAAGGTCTGGCCGCAGAAGCGGGGGAAGGTGGGGAAACAGAGCGCCGACTGGACGTGGTTGACGTCCATGTCGGCCAACCGGTCGGGAACCGAGAACGAGCCGGGGCGCATCTGCTCGTAGGTGATGACTTCCAGTTTGATCTCGTCGCGGTCGTACCCGACGGCGGTGTCGAGGCGGGTGAGCGGCCGGTGCAGGTCCTCGTACACCCACCAGTCGCCGATCGGGCCGTCGTCGCCGCGGGCCCCCATGACGGGGGCGAACTTGCCGCCGAGGAAGGTCATCTCCTTGAGCGGGGCGCGGACGATGCGGGGGCCGATGTCCCGGTACTTGGACGGGAGCCGGTCCTGCCAGACGTGGGGGGGCTCAACCGTGTGGTCGTCCACCGAGATGATCTTCGGGAAGGTCTCCATGGCTCATACCGTAGCGCCGATCTGACGAACCGTCAGCTAGTTGGTCTGTGATCGGTCATGGACGGGCTGACGTGTTCGCGCGAGACAGGGCAGACTGACCCTTACACCGACGGAAGGCAGGGGGGACGACAGATGGACGGCGTACCGGCCATCCCGCACCCGCGGAACCACCCCGAGGCCCGCGCGGCCGCCACCGCGTCCGAAGCCGGCCCCACCCGCCCCAC
>NZ_JOBX01000110.1:0-10682 GCF_000720645.1 Streptomyces sp. NRRL S-378 | reverse complement strand
GAGATCCACGAGCGGCAGCGCAAAGCCCATTCCTCACGGCGTATCCACGTCGAGCACGGGATCGCACACCTCAAGAACTGGCGAGCTCTCGCCCGTCACCTCGGGCGCCGGGAGCACATGAGCGACACCGTCCAAGCCGTCGCTGGCCTGCTCGCGCACCAGCAGACCGCAGCCCGAAATCGACAAGCTGAACCCCAGGACAGCAGGCCGCGACGTCTCACCGCCAACCATGCACGCGCTCGTTAGGGGTGGCCTGTTTCCAGCGGGCTAATACGTTAGATGCGGAGCTTCCAGAGCGGGCGGCGATACTGATCAGATCAGCGGGCACGAGGGGCAGTGCGCCCCTGGACTCGTCGAAAGATTTAGCTTCTGCGGCCTACCTCGTGGGGATCTTCCGCCCCGTCGGTCATGCGGCCGACGGGGCGGAAATCCACACACTTCTCCACCAAAGCGAATGGTTTGGAAATTTCTTGAGTAGGGCTCGTGCCCGTAGGGGCGTTATTTACTCACCGAACCGAAGAAATCATTTCTTGCACCTGGATGGAGGTGACTTCAGAAAGTCTTTCCGGTTCACCACTTTATCGCCATGGAGACCCGCGAGGACCTTGTCGGGGCTCAGCTCATCAATCTTCTCCAGGGAGAAGGGTAAGCGTCCCGATATCCCCTTCGATCCAATCGACCCTCGAATTTTGGCTACGTATGTCTTCGATGGCTGAATTTTCGTCAGCGTGGCAACGTTCACCTTGTACCCGTCGGGTGGGCTGAACAAGTTGATCTGCGACGGTGTACTTGCGCCGCTATCTCTTATCAGTGACCAGTGAGCTTCCGGGGCGGCGGCGTCGTCCAAGAAGACCGAGACTCCCCGGATCTTGAAGTCGGGGCAGGGCGCTACGAGTAGTCTGATTTCTCCGCTCTCGTTGCGTTCTGCCGCGAGCAATGCTTGGGGAGCCGGCGTGCAGCCTGTTACCGCTTGTGCAGACAGGATGCTGCCGATGAGCAGGGCCGACCCGCGTCTGGGGGCTCGTCCGTTCACCAATGGTCCTCTCGATCGATTCACGGCCGCGCCGGATGGCCTAGCCTCCCTGGTCGGTGCGGAACACGATTTGGAGGTCCTCACGCCCGACTGGATCGATGCTGTCCGTCACGCCGGTCCAGCTCAGGGAAGCAGAGTTGCGCGGATGACCAAAGTAGGAGCCTTGAATCAGTAACCGTGAGTTCCCCACTCCCGTCAAGACCCAGCGAGGCGGCGCAGCGGCTGCCGCTACCTGGCGGCGTGAGGCATTTCCGACAGCAGACCCCACCGTGAAAGATTCAACCAGTGCCTTATCTCAAATGTTGTATCGCCAAGACTCCCGTCCCGTCGGTCACGGAACCGACGGGACGGGAGTCGACAGGCTTCTCGACCCGCCCGCAAGTTGGGAACATCCTCGAGCGAGGCGCATGCCCGTAGGGGCGCAGTGGCTCACCGAACCGCAGAAATCATTTCTTGCACTTGGGTGGAGGCGACTTCAGAAAGTCTTTCCGGTTCACTACTTTATCGCCATGGAGACCTGTGAGGACCTTGCCGGGGCTCAGCTTGTCAATCTTTTCCAGAGAGAAATCCACGTAGCCGGATAGGCCTTTCGATCCGATGGATCCGTCAATTGCGGCGCTATATTTCTTCGATGGCTGAAATTCCGTCAGTGTGGAATCGTTCACCTTGTATCCGTCGGGTGGGCTGAGCAGGTTGATCTGTGACGGTGTACTTGCGCCTTTTTCTCTTATCAGTGCCCACCGGGCGTCTGGAGCGGCGTCGTCGTCCAGAATGACTGAGATTCCCCATATGCTGAATTCTGGGCAGGGCGCTACGAGTAGTCTGATGCCTCCGCTCTCGTTGCGCTCTGCTGCAAGCAATGCTTGGGGAGCCGGCGTGCAGCCTGTCACCGCTTGTGTAGACAGGATGGTGCCGATGAGCAGGGCCGACCCGCGTCTGAGGGCTCGTCCGTTCACCAATGGTCCTCTCGATCGATTCATGGCAGCGCCGGATGGCGTTCGTAGCCGCCCCAGTACAAGTTCGCGTCCATCTCGAACGAGTTCCCGTCCGAGGGGTCGCCGGTCTTCCAGAGGGAACGGAGTGTCTCATAGCCGAGATATTTCGCCACGAACAATTCTGCCTTGGGGTATCTGGCCCACTGTCGGGAGTGTATGGCCTCGTGCCTCTCGATCTCTGGCCCTTCTTCGTCGGCCTCCGCCGCCCCGTGCAAGCCGGAGATTATTGCCCGGGCTGACATTTCACGCTCCAGGAGGTCCTTGAATCTGTCCTTCGAGAGTGGATAGAAGTGGACGTCGCCGATGGTCATTGACCTGTCCTCGGCTGCTGGGGTGCTGCCGAAGCACAGGTATTGGGCGGCTCGTTTGGTGCAGCTGTCGGAGTTGGTTTTTGCGTAGGCGAGGGCTGCGATGTTCGCTCCGTTGATCGAGTTCATCCAGTGGAAGGGGTCGGTGACGATGTCGCCCATGTCGATGTCGGCCATGCAGTCGACTCGCATGTCGTCGGCCTGGCAGACGGAGGGCGGGGGCGGGGGCGTCGGTGCCGGTGCGGGGGGTGCCACCCACGGCGGCACGACCGGCGGCAGCGGTCCTCCCACGGATGGTCCGCACCTGTATTTGCCCAGGAGGCAGCCGGAGGTGGGGTAGGTGGGGGGCTTGGGCTTGAGGGATCCTGATGTGGAGGGTTTCGGGGGTGCCGGGGTGTGGCCGGGGGTGGTGTTTTCGTGGTCGGGGGTGGGGCGGGTGGGGCAGTCGATCTCGGCGCACATGCCCGAGGGGTCGGCGCTGGTGACGGGGTTGTTGCTCGCGTAGGAGTAGCCGTTGAGGGACTGGGCGGCGTTAGGGGCGAGGATCGGGTCCACGCTGAGGAACTGGCCGAGGGCGGGGTCGTATTCGCGTACCCCGATGTGGGTCAGGCCCGTGCCGGTGTCCTCGGGTTTGCCCAGGAACCGCTTGTCGTCCGGCCATGCTGTGGCGGCCGGGCCGCGGGCGGCTCCGAACGGGGTGGTGTACCGCTTGGCCACGGACTGGGTGTCGTCCGCGGACACGGTCAGTGATGTGGTGCCGTGGGCATCACCGGCGACGAACGACAGCTTGGGGGTGCCGGATTCGTTCGTGAGTGCGGCGATCTTGGTGCCGGTGATGCTGTAGGCGCGGGTGGCCCACCTCTTGGTGCCCTTGACGTGGACTTCCGTGGTTTGCGTGTAGAGGATCGTTTCTCCGGACGGGTCGCGGCGGATCAGCAGGTCGCCTTCCGCGTCGTAGAGGTAGTCCGTGGCCGTAGTGCCTTCGGTTACCCTGCCGAGATTGCCCTCCGCTGTCCAGGCCAAGGTCTGGGAGGTCGTGCTGCCCGGGGCTTCGACGCGCCTGGTGGTGTTGCCCGACACGTCGTAGGCGTACTGCTGGGCAACACCGTTGCAGGTGGACCCGGTCGTGGTGGCGGTGAGGGCGTGGGGGCGAGCCTGGTCGTAGCAGTACTTGCGGGTCGTCGGGGTGGCGGCGTTGGTCCTTTCCGTGGCTCGCTGGCCGGAGGCGGTGTAGGTGTAGCTCGTCCAGTACGGTGCTGCGCCGTCCAGATTCGCGACAGTGCGGCCGGCAGCTGCGCAGTCGGCGGATCTCGGGGTCCATGCCTCGGTCAGGCGGCGTTGGTCGTCGTAGGAGAAGCACTGGTTGTCGGCCTTGGTGAAGGCGCTCTGCGGGGCCGCGTCGAAGACCGACAGGACGTTCCCGGCCTGGTCGTAGGAGTAGGTCAGGTCCTGGAGGATGCCGGTGTGGGTCTGGTCGTTGACCGTGGACCGCAGCAGGCGGCGGGTGCCGTCCTCGTAGGTGCTGCCGATGAAGGTCTTGCGGACGCCGGCCGCGGAGGAGCGTGTCAGGGTGAGCTGTTCGACCTCGCCCAGCGGGGAGTAAGCCACGTTGTCGACGTAGCCGGTGGTGCCGGACAGCGCCTTGGGGAGACCGAAGTCGTTGTAGTGAACCTGGAGGATTTCTGAGGGCAGGCCACCGAGAGCCGGGGCGGCGGTGCTGTTGAGGGTGCCGTCGAGCCGGTAGTTGACGGTGTGGTCGGAGGTGGCACCCACCGCGCCGGACTGAACCAGCGGCTCGTCCGCGGGGAGGGTGAGGCGAGTGGTGGTGGCCCTGCCCAAGGTGTCGTACGCGGTGACGGACTTGGTGTATGCCCTGCCGCTCAGTCCGCCTTCGTAGCGGATGGATGCCGCCGGGGAGCCCTTGCGCACGGTGTCGTAGGTCCATGCCGCGAGCTTGTTGGCGTCGGACTTGGGGGACTTCCACAGGCCGGTCTTGCGGCCGAGTTCGTCGTAGCCGTACTCGAGGACTGTGCCGCGGGCGTCCGTCGTGGTCGCGATCTGGTCCAGGGCCGTGTAGGCGGTGGTACCTGTGCCCTTGTCGGGGTCACTGGCGGTGACGGTCCGGCCGAAGAGGTCGTAGTCGTAGCTCCACCTCGCGCCGTCGGGGCCAGTGACGGTCGCCGGCTTGCCGTCCACCGTGTAGGTGTGGCTCACGCTGGTGTACGGGGTGCCGGGTGCGGTAGCGCCGTAGGCGGGATCGTTCGGAGTCGTTCCGCTGTAGGTGCGGGTCTGGGTGGTCCGCCCGAGGGCGTCGGTGATGGTACGGGTCGCGGTGCCGCCCTGAAGTCCCGTCGTGGCGACCGAGTCGCCCGTGTAGGTGGTGGTCGTCTGCTGCTTCTGTACCCCGTAGACCAGGAAGGACGAAGTGGTGGGGCGGCCGAGACCGTCGAAGCCGGTCTGCGTCTGGGCGGGAGTGCTGCCGTACTCGGCGCGGGCGTAGACGCCCTCGGGGGCCTTGTCCTTGTCCCAGACGTCGGCGTACGTCTCGTGGGCGAGGCCCCGGGAGTCGTAGCGGGTGTCGGTCAGGATCCGGCCGCCGTTCGGCGACGGCGACTGCGTCTGCAGCGGGCGCAGCAGCGCGTCGGCGATGGTGTAGACCGTCTTGTAGCTACCGTCGGCGGCCAGAGTACCGACCGACGTCCACGGCTGTTTGCCGCGGGCGACCAGGTAGGCGTACTTGGCGTTCGGGGACTGGGACTGGCCGCGGTTGGGGAGCCAGGTGGCGGTGAGCCGGCCGAGCCCGTCGTAGGTGTTGTAGGTGGAGCCCATGTTGGCGTCGATGCTGCGCACGACGGATCCGCGCAGGTCGGTGTAGGTGTAGGTCCTGTGCTGCTGCCCATTGGCGGAGAGCTTCGGGGCGGTGCGGACGATGGCTTCCAGGGGGCCGGCCGCGGCGGGCGTGTAGCTGGTGGTGGTGGTGTTCCCGGCGGCGTCGGTGACGGTGAGAGGGCGGCCGAGTCTGGCGGTGGTGGTGTCGTAGGTGGTCTTGGCGACGGTCTGCCATCCGGCGCTGCCAGCCGGGTTGCGGTCGGCAGTTCCCGACGCTTGCGGGTAGGACTGGGCCCGTCCGGTCCAGGTTGCAAGGCCCAGGGTCGGGGTCTGCTGCGGGGTCCAGCCGGTGGCGTCGGGGCTGTCGAACACCACAGCGGTGTCGGTCAGGACATCCCCGCGGGTGGTGGAAGTGGCGGGCAGGTTGAGTCGGTCGTCGGTGACCGAGCAGTCGGCTGCGACGGTCCGGGTACGGGAGACGGTACTGGTGAGGCCCTTGGCGGCATTGCGGGCGTACCAGGTTCGGGTGCAGGTCTCGTCACCGGTCTTGGCGGTGTCGCCGTCCGAGGCGGTGCGCGTGGTCATGCCGTAGTCGTCGTAGGTGTTGGAGGTGCGGGTGGTGCGCCAGGTGCCGGCGGCGGTGAGGAAGGTATGACTGTTACTGGTCGCTGGGCGGACGTAGTGGGCTTTCGTGTTGCCGTCGGGTGTGGACTGTTTCGCGGTCTCCCTGCTCCAGGGGTCGTTCAGCGTGGCGGTCAGCGGGGTGCTCCCGTCGTAGCCGATCTCCTGGCGCAGGGATCCTGCGTACTGGTCATCGTCATTGATGTCGGCGAAGGCCAGCCCGGGGACCTGCACGGCGGTGACGACGGTGTTGCGTGTGGCGGTGGTGTTCTTGCGCTTGTCGCCGTGCATGCCCTGCATGTAGACCTTGACGGTTTTGGAGCGGGTCTTGCCGAGAGCTCCGGTGTGGGCGGTGATTCTTCCGTAGCCGCGCCACTGCGACCAGGTGCGTTCCTTCTCAGGGGTCAGCGGGTCGTCGTTGTGGTGCCAGCCCGGATTCTCGTACGTGTAGGAGTGCTCTACGAGGTCGTTCTGGCCGGCGGGGTCGGCGATGGTGACCGCGCTGACGTTGTACTTGTGGAACCAGTCGAGCTTGGGGTCGCCGCCGTTGATGGGCCAGTAGACCGGGAAGCAGGACAGGGAGTTGTCGTCCTCGGCCGTCGGCATCCTGGAGCCCCGCACGCACTGCGGATCGGAGAAGGTCACCGTGGTGATCGCGCCGGTCTCGGACGTGATGGTGTTGATGCGCGGCCGGTTGAGCGGCAGCACATTGTCACCGTCGGCGTCGACCCGGTTTTGGCGCATGTGATACGTGAAGTCGACCGGCGGAAGGTCAGCGGTGGATCCGTGGCGGCCGGTGCGCTTGACGGACTTCAGGACCAGGCTCTGGTCGCTGGTGTCGCCCAGGTCGCCGGGGTCGAGGTACTCCTGCGTGAGGTCGAAGACGTCGACGGGCGCATAGTCGTCAGGCTCGAGGGCCTTGGACCAGGCAAAGGTCTTGATGACCGTCATGCGCTTGCGGGTGAAGAAGGCAGGACCTGTCGCCTTGCAGTCGGTTGCACCGGTGGCGCAGATGGAGTCGAAGGGGACGTCGGGCCAGTTGTCCGCGGTGTCCTTGGTGAGGTTGGTGCAGTTCGCTGCGAAGCACCGCTCCTCGTATCCGAAGGTGACCTTGTGGGAAGGATTCGCGGTGAAGAGGCTGTCGGCGCGCTGGCCGTAGCGGATTTCGGAGAGGCTGCCGCCACGCGTGTAGGGCAGGAGCTTGCTCTTGTCTCCGCCCTTTGCGTAGTTGTTCGTCTCTGCCGCGTACCAGTAGCTGGCGGCGTTGCCGTGGACGTCCTGGACAAGGTCCAGATTCCAGCGCCAGGCCTGCTGTTCATGGCGGTTGGCGAAGCTGGAGCCTCTGCCGTAGCCGGGCTCGCCGGGGTCGTCGCCGAAGACCGGGACGGTCCAGGCGGAGTTGGTGCGCTGGGTGTCGGCTCCGGGCAGCTTGTTCAGGCCGAAGGTGTAGGTCGTGCCGTTGCCGGTGGTCACCTTCCAGTACTCGCCGTCGGCGTCACCGTTGTCCGCGCCCGTGCTGCGCGTCACCTGGGAGGCGTCGTCGTCCTTCAGCCTCCATGTTCCGCTGGTGTCGTCCTTGACGAGTTCGGCGGACTTGCCATTGAGGACCAGGACGGCGTTGTCGTACTTCCAACACAGGTCACGCTTGTCCTTCTGACCGTCGTCATCGCACGAGCCGTACTTCCGCTCTATGTACGACGAGGTCAGGTCAAAGCCCTCACCGACCTGTGAGCCCTGGTTGTTGGAGCTGGCCGTACGCCCGTCGATACTGCCGGAGCTGTAGGACAGGGACAGCGACGGCGAGGGGCCTGCCGCGGCAGGCGGGACCGCGACCGGGTAGGACCAGGTGAAGCCCCCGGAAGAGGATCCGGACTGCCAGCTGGAGGAAGCGGAGAGCGGTGTCGCGGCGAAATCGCCCGCGCCCTGCGGTGAGGTGGTGCCGGCGGCCATCACTGCGAAGACCGCCGGTGTATTCCGCTGCCCGGCACCGGGCAGGGCGCTGACGTCGGCCGTCAGCGTCTGGCTCTTGACGCTGTTGGCTGTGGGCAGGGGAGTGATCTCACGGCACTCGGCCCGGTCGGGAGTGGTCAGCGCGCAAGAGGGCAGGCTGACCAGGCCGAGACGGGTCGACCAGCCGCCGCCCACGGCAGAGGCGAAGGAGCTGTAGTCGACAGTGACCTGCGCCGGACCGGCCGCGGACCCCGCTGCGGTGAACAGCACACCGGTGATGCCGGCTCGTTGCGCAGCCTTCTGATCCAGCACCCTGACCGTGCTCTTCCCGCCCGTGACGGCCGGGGCCGCAAGAAGGCCGCCCGGTGCCCCCGCAGACACGAGCAGGCTCCTGGGCCTGCTCGTGGCCCGGACACCGACCAGGCCTACGGACTCGTTGCCAGTGAGCGTGACGGCTCTCGGCCAGGCGGCCTTGGCCTGATCGCGGGCGCGGTCGGCCTGCTTCTTGTTGTCCTTCTGATTCCTGGCAACGAGGTCGCGTGCGGCTTTCGCGCCCTGGGCGTTGACGGTCCGGACTTTGGCGTCCTTGTGCTTTGCAATCTTGGGAGCGCCTGGGAGGTCGGCAGCGGCAGCGTTCGGTGCCAAAGCAGTCGGTGCCACGAGGGCCAGAGCGAGGACGGCTATCAGCGGCGGCCGTCGGCGGAATCTTGCGCCGGGTGGACGTTTGGACACGCATCTCTCCTAGGAAGGGGTGTGCCGGAGGGCCGTGGCCGCCCAGGGGGGGCCACGGCCAAACGGTGAACGGTGTGAGACGGTCAGCTACCGGCGCGGAAGACGGTGTCCGATACCTGCTCGTTGTCCTTCATCGCGCCGGACCAAAGGCGCATGCCCTTGATTTCGCCGGGCAGGAAGTTGCCCCAGGCGCTGTTGGTGAAGCCCTTGCCGACGGCGAGGTCGCCAGTGCCGACGGTGGTCGCGTAGGCCTTGGGCTGAGCCTGGCCGACCGCGCCCACATAGAGGGTGATGGTGCCGTCCTGGGCGTTGTGTACGCCGGTCAACTGAACGCCGGTGTTGAGCGCGGCCGGGCTGTCGCTGACCGCTGAGGTTCCGGATCCGTCCGCTGTGAGCCGACCGAAGTGCCAGGTGCCTTCGGCGAGGGTCACCCACTCGGTGGGATCGATCTCGGACGGCTCTGTCCGGGTGCCGGTCTTCTCGAACCACAGCCCCCAGGACGATCCGGTTGCCGTGCGCTGGCCCATGACCTGGGCTTTGTAGCCGTTCGGCTTGTCGATCAGGCGGGCGTTGTCGAGCTTCGCCTCGGCCGTCACCGTGAAGGAGCCCGTGTCGTCGACGACCGGCCCTGCGGCGGTGGCCGCCTGGGTGGAGCCGTTCAGGACCAGGGCGCCGTTCGTGACGGGCGTACCGGCGGTCGCGGTCAGGGCCCGGCCGTTGCCGGACGTGTCGGTGTAGGCGGGGCCGGCTGTGGTTAGGTTCCAGGAAGCGGCCAGGTCGACGCGAGGCTTGCCGGTCGCCGGGTCGACGAGCGAGGAGTCCTGCTTAACCTCCTCGGCGCTCTTCTCGTCCTGCCAGGCCTTGACCTCGTCGATCCGGCCCGGTAGCTGTTCCGACCACGCTGCAGACTGTTTGGCGGCGCCGACTGCCATGACCCCGGTGGACGCGATGGGGTTGGTGACGGTCATCTGGCCCTGGAGCTGCCCGTTGACGTACAGCTTTGCGAGGTCGGTGGACTCGCTGTACGTGGCCGCGACATGGGTCCACACCCCGGCCTGTGCCGGGTTCCGACCGCTCAGCCGTCTGATGGCGCCGTTGCCGCCCGCCGTGTCGTCCGTGGCCATCTTCATCGACCACGGTTCGCCGGCGGCGGCGGTGATGGCGACACCGCTGAAGTTCTTGCCGCTCTGGCCCAGCATCGAGAAGGTGCCGTCTGTGCGGTCCAGGCGGACCCAGCCGGCCACGGTGAAGGAGGCACGGGTGTCGAACGCGGGCTTGGCACTGTTGGCGTACTGGCCGTTCGTCAGCTGCAGCGCGCGGTCCTCGTGCGGATTGGGCGTCTGCACCCAGCCCCTACGGCCGGTCGCGGGACGCTGGGCCCCGGCGGCGAGATACAGGTTGTTCCTGAGCGCCGGATCGGTGGTCGAGGTGTCGATGGCCTGGCCGGACGCTTCGTCGAAGGTCCAGTAACCGATCGGGTCCGGGCCCTCCTTGACCACGAAGTCGACCATCTTCGTCGCGCCCCAGCGGCCCACGGAGTCCTTGGCCTTCACGCTCAACTTCATCGTCCCCGACAGGGGCGGAGTGATCGAGACGGTCGGGTTCGAGCCGGCGATCTCGGTCCACGTGGTGTCCGTTGACAGCTTGTACGTGGCCGGCCCGGACCTCCTGTAGTCCGCTTGCGAGGGCGAGGCCCAGGTTGTGTGGCTACGGCAGACCTCAAGCGCGGCCTGAGATCACTTGCGGGACAGCCCTTACGAGCTCGTGCATGGTTGGTGGCGGCACGTCGAAAGGTGCAGGTCGGCGCGGTGGTCACTGTGGCTGACGGGCCCCGCGGGTGGCGGTCTGCTGGTGTGAGAGCAGTCCGGCGATGGCTTGGATCGTGTCACTCATCTGCTCGCGTCGGCCGAGGTGGCGAGCGAGTGCCCGGCAGTTCTTGAGGTGTGCGATGCCGTGCTCGACCCGGATCCGGCGTGAGGAGTGCGCCTTGCGTTGGCGTTCGTAGATCTCCTCGTACCACTCCGGCGGGTTCTTCTTGAACTTGCGGTGCGGTGGTGTCACCACGCGGCCGCCGGTCTGAGCGCCCAAGCCTTGGTAGCCGGCGTCGGCAAGGATCTCCACGGCCGGGCCGCTAATCAGGTGCTTGACCAGGCCTAACTGCCGGGCGTGGGTGATGTCGGCACAGCTTGCCGGCTGGGCGGGACTGCAGAACAG
>NZ_JOBX01000109.1:0-10935 GCF_000720645.1 Streptomyces sp. NRRL S-378 | reverse complement strand
CGCCGCCCCCCCCCCCCCCCCCGCCCCCCCCCCGCCCCCCGAGCCCCCAGCCGCCGAGCCCCCAGCCCCCGAGCCCCCAGCCCCCGGGCCTCCCAGCCCCCCGAGCCCCCGGGCTCCCGAGCCTCAATCGTCGGCGGGGCTCGAGGCGCGGCCCGCGCCGCAGAGGGGGATCACTGCTGTGCGGCCCTGCAAGGGGTCGGTCGGGGAGGAGGGGCCCACCGCTGCCCAGCAGGCGGCGGCCGTCGGTTCGACGAACAGGCCGCGCCGGGCCAGGTCCCGCTGGGCCTCGCGCAGCCGGGCGTCCGGGACCGTCAGGAAGGTGCCGCCGGACGCCCGGACCGCGGCCAGGATCTGGCGGGCGCGCGGTGGCGCCGGGATCGCGATCCCCTCGGCCAGGGTGGGCCGCTGCTCCACCGGCGTGGCATCCTCCGCGCCCGCAGCGAAAGCCTCCGCCAGCGGGGCCACCGCCTCCGACTGGACCGCGATCAGGGCCGGCGGTCTGACGCCGCGTCGGGCCAGCTCCTGCGTCGCCAGCGCGGCGCCGAGCAGCAGGGTGCCGTTGCCCACCGGCACCACCAGCGCCTCGGGGAGCCGCCGGCCCATCTCCTCCCACACCTCGTACACGTAGGTCTTGGTCCCGTGCAGGAAGTACGGGTTGAACACGTGGCTGGCGTAGAAGACGCCCGGGGCGTCCGCCTCCTTGCGGGCGGCCAGGGCCGCGGCCTCGCGGCCGCCCGGGACCACGCGGACGACCGCCCCGTGCGCCCGCATCTGTTCGGTCTTCTTCTCCGATGTCCCTTCGGGTACGAAGATTTCACAGTCGAGCCCGGCCCGTGCGCAGTACGCCGCCACCGACGTCCCCGCGTTGCCGCTGCTGTCCGCCACGACGCGCTGCGGCGCCAGCCGACGGGCGAGTTCCACGAGCATCACGGCGCCCCGGTCCTTGAAGGACAGCGTCGGCATCAGGAAGTCGAGCTTGGCGTGGATCCGTTCCCCCAGCGGGATCAGCGGAGTGTGACCCTCCGCCAGGGAGAGGGAGAACGCCCCCGGAAGCGGCAGCACCGGCCCGTACCGCCACAGGGAATTCGGTCCGGCGGACGGGTCGAGCGCCGCGTCCGGGTCCGGCGTGAAATCGAGGTCCCAGGGTCCGCCGCACAGAGGGCACCCCCAGGGAGCGGTCCGGACGTCGGCGCGTGTACCGTCCTCGGAGCAGACGTAACCGGGGGGTGCGTGCGTCATGTGCAGAGCGCCTTTGCTCGGTCATGGCCGGTGTATGGCACGGATGTTACGCGTTCGTCCGTCCTCCTGAGGGTCTCGCCGAGGGCGGGTCGACCTTTCGGGGGCGACCGCCCGTCGAGCCGTATTCATTGTCATGGCCACGTTTGCGAGGCCCCGCTGCCCCCCGCAGTGCACCACCTAGGAGGAGGACCGTCACATGCCAGTGATGCGTCATACGCGCCGGAAGATCACCGGCATCAGCGCGACCGCGGTCGTGGCCCTCGCGCTGGGCGCGGCCGTCGCGCTGCCCGCCTCGGCCGCCGACGGCGGTGCGCGGGGCGTGGTCCAGAACGCTGGGGCCCCGGGGTCCGTGCCCAACAGCTACATCGTGACCCTGAAGGACACCGCGCCCCGGTCGACCACGGTGAACGGCAAGCTCGTCGCCAAGAAGTACGGCGCGAAGATCGACCGGACCTACAGCGCGGCCCTCAACGGCTATTCCGTCGAGCTCTCGCAGGCGCAGGCCGAGAAGCTCGCCGCCGACCCGGCGGTCCAGTCGGTCGTGCAGAACCGCACCTTCACCGTCAGCGCCACCCAGCCGTCCCCGCCGTCCTGGGGCCTGGACCGCGTCGACCAGCGGGCGCTGCCGCTGAACCAGAGCTACACCTACCCGGACAAGGCGGGCGAGGGCGTCACCGCGTACGTCATCGACACCGGCGTGCGGATCACGCACCAGGACTTCGGCGGCCGTGCCTCCTACGGCTACGACGCCATCGACAACGACAACACCGCCCAGGACGGCCACGGTCACGGCACGCACGTCGCCGGTACCGTCGCGGGCGGCTCGTACGGCGTGGCCAAGAAGGCCAAGATCGTCGGCGTCCGCGTCCTCGACGACACCGGCTCCGGCACGACCGCCCAGGTCGTCGCGGGCATCGACTGGGTGACCCGCAACGCCGTCAAGCCGGCCGTCGCCAACATGTCGCTCGGCGGGGGCGCGGACACCGCGCTCGACACGGCCGTCCGCAACTCCATAGCCTCCGGCATCACCTACGCCGTGGCCGCGGGCAACGAGTCGGAGAACGCCTCCACCAAGTCCCCGGCCCGCGTCGCCGAGGCCATCACCGTCGGGGCCACGACCAGCTCCGACGCCCGGGCGAGCTACTCCAACTACGGCCCCTCCCTGGACATCTTCGCCCCGGGCTCCGCCATCACCTCCGCGTGGAGCACGGGCGACTACGCGATGAACACCATCAACGGCACCTCGATGGCCACGCCGCACGTCGCGGGTGCGGCCGCCGTGTACCTCTCGCAGAACCCGGCCAGCACCCCGGCGCAGGTGGCGACGGCCCTGATCGGCTCCGCCACCCCGAACCTGGTCTCGGGCCCCGGCACCGGTTCGCCGAACCGCCTGCTGCACGTCACGGCCCTGGGCCCCGTCCCGCCGGGCCGGCGCTTCGAGAACACGACCGACCACGCGATCAACGACCAGGCGACCGTCGAGTCCTCGATCTCCGTCAGCGGTGTCGTCGGCAACGCCCCGACGACGCTGAAGGTTCCGGTCGACATCAAGCACACCTACATCGGTGACCTGAGGGTCGACCTGATCGCGCCCGACGGCAGCGTCTACACCCTGCACAACCGCTCCGGCGGCAGCGCCGACAACATCGTCCGGACCTTCACCGTGAACGCCTCCTCCGAGGCGCCGAACGGCACCTGGAAGCTCCGGGTCCACGACAACTCCAACGGCGACACCGGGAAGCTCGACTCCTGGGCGCTCCAGTTCTGAGCAACGGGCCGCCGGTGATGACCGGGCCATGAGGTGACAGCGGGGGCGACCGAGTGACGGTCGCCCCCGCTGCGTACTATTCGCGCATCCGTTCGCGCCCCTCGTGGTGCCTCCTGGTGCCCCGCGATGCCACTGCCACCTGCGATGGAGTCCGACCCCTTGAGCATCCCGCCGAGTCCTCCTTCCGGACCGGGCCACTCCTGGCCCCCGCCGTCACAGCAGCCGGAGTGGGGATGGGCGCCGCCGCTCGGCCAGGGACCGCAACCGCCGGCGCTCAACGGCTTCGCCCTCGCCTCCCTCCTCTCCGGGCTGCTGTGCTTCCCGCCGCTCGGCATCGCCTTCGGCATCGCGGCCCTCGTCCAGATCGCGAGGAAGGGGGACCGGGGCAAGGTCCTGGCGATCGCGGGACTGGTGGTGTCCGTCGTGATGTCCGGCGTGATGGTCTTCGCCGTCGGCCGCTTCGTGGAGGGGGTCGGCAGCCGGGTCCCGGCGCCTTCCGACTACACCGAGGTCGAGGGCGAGCTCAGGAACATCGACGACCTGAAGGCGGGTGACTGCTTCAACGTCCCCGGCGGCGACCTGTTCGAGGAGCGGCCCCTCATGTACGCGGTGGACTGTGCGCAGGTGCACCACGGCGAGGTGACCGCGGCGAAGACGGTGGGCGGCGTGGAGGACCCCGATGCGGAGGTGGCCGACCGGGCCTCGGAGGACGCCTGCTGGAAGGCCCAGGACGAGTACGCGATGGACACCTGGGCCCTGCCCGAGTTCGCGGAGATGTTCTACTACGCGCCCTCGCGCCAGTCCTGGCAGCAGGGGGACCGGCTGCTGCTCTGCGTGATCGGCACGACGGAGGAGGAGTGGCGCGGCAGCCTCCGCCGGGACGCCGGGATGCTGAAGCCGGAGCAGGCGGCCTTCCTGCGGGCGGCCAACGGCGTCGAGTTCGTCATGAGCCGCCCGCCCGGGGAGGACGCGGCGGACGCGCTGCAGAAGCACCAGGCGTGGGCGCGCGAGATGCACGCGGCGCTGGGCGAGGAGGCGAAGGTCCTCCAGCAGCACGCGACCCGGCCCGGGCTGGAGACGGCCCTTCCGGCGCAGCTCAAGGAGATCGAGGCGGCCCGCGCTGCCTGGCAGCGCGCCTCCCAGGCGCGGACGGGGGCGGAGTTCGACCGGCTGTGGGACCGGGCCGTCGCCGCGATGTCCCTGGAGACGGAGAAGGCGCTGCGGGGCGCGTACGGGCTTGCGACGGAGATTCCGCAGTGGCTGGAGGACGACCAGAGCAGCTCGGAGGAGTTGGAGGAGCCGGAGGACGGGTCCGGCGGGGTGCCCTCGTCCGGGGCGGCGTGACCCCGGCGGGCGGCGGAGTGGCGTCGGCGGCGTGAGACCGCCGGGGTAACGCGCGGTAACGGGTTTGAGTGACCTGGCTTCATCACTTCGGGTGAAACTCTGGCCCTTGCTTGCGGTCTTCAACCGTCGGTTGCCAGGGTGTAGCTGTCTGTCAACCTGATGGGAGTGGCCAGTGACTTTCGGTGAGCAGCCGGCCTATCTTCGCGTGGCCGGGGATCTTCGACGTCAGATCGTCGACGGTTCTCTGCCCCCGCACGCCCGGCTCCCGTCCCAGGCCCGCATCCGCGAGGAGTACGGGGTCTCCGACACCGTGGCCCTGGAGGCGCGCAAGGTCCTCATGGCGGAGGGGCTGGTCGAGGGCCGGTCCGGGTCCGGTACGTACGTGCGCGAGCAGCCGGTGCCGCGGCGGGTGGCCCGCTCCGGCTACCGCACGGGCGGTACCTCGACGCCGTTCCGGCAGGAGCAGGCCGACTCCGGCGCGCGGGGGACGTGGGAGTCGAGCAGCGAACAGGCGGGCGCGCCCGCAGAGATCGCGAAGCGGCTGGGCATCGAGCCGGGCGAGCGGGTGATGCGGACGCGGTACGTCTTCCGCGACGCGGGCGAGGTGATGATGCTCTCGACCTCCTGGGAGCCCCTCGCCGTGACCGGCCGCACCCCGGTGATGCTGCCCGAGGAGGGCCCGCTGGGTGGCTCCGGAGTCGTCGACCGGATGGCCGCGATCGACGTCGTCGTCGACAACATGGTGGAGGAGGTCGGTGCGCGGCCCGGGCTGGCGGAGGAGATCCTCCTGCTCGGCGGGGTCCCCGGTCATGTGGTGCTGGTGATCGGCCGTACCTACTACGCCTCCGGCCGCGCGGTGGAGACGGCCGACGTGGTCGTCCCGGCGGACCGGTACCGCCTTTCGTACCACCTGCCGGTGCGCTAGCGCGCGCCCGCACCGTCCCGGGTCCCTGCGCGGCCCGGGTGCGGGGCCGCTCCGCCCGGCGGTGTGCGGCCCCGGGCCCCGCCGTCCGCCCCGGTACGGTCCGGACGGCGGCGGGTTTCGGCGCGATGGTGATCGCCGCGGCCGCCCCGAAGGGCGCATTCCGCGGACCGCCGGGCGGTCGCGCACGCCCTCGGCGGCGTCCCCGCGGCGGCCGGAACCGCCCTGTTCCCGGGCCCTGGAGCAGCCTGGACGACCGGTTCCCCCAAGCTACCTGCGGGTATACCCGCCCGCAGGGAGCCGTGGGCGCGCGGTCGCGTTCCCCGGTGTCGTGCGTGCGCCTGCTTTGGACCGGCGCGCGCGGCGCACTCGTACGCATGGCCGGATGCGTACGCCCGCCAGGTATCTCTTCGTGAAAAACCGTATCCGCTCCGTAAAGGTCGGGCGTAAGGTCGGGCATATGCGCAATGCGGTTTCCCGGGCAGATACGTCGGCGGAGGGTGAAACGCAATGAACGACAGCGGTGCCCTGCTCCCGTGGCTGGTCATACGTCAGGACGACAACGGCAACCGCTACCGGGTGGGTCGGTACGCCACCCGGGCCGAGGCCCAGAAGATCGCCGACAGTCTCGACGACCGAGGACACAAGCAGCTCTACTGGGTCGAGCGGATCGGCCAGACCGCCACGATGAACTGAGTTCACGGCGCCTCGCGGCGTCGGCATAGGCTCCGCCCATGACTGAACGAGTGGTCGTGGGCGGAGCCCTTTGCCATGAGGGGCGCCTGCTGGCCGCCCGCCGCAGCGCGCCGCCGGAGCTCGCCGGACGCTGGGAGCTGCCGGGGGGCAAGGCCGAGCCGGGCGAATCCGTACCCGAGGCGCTGGTGCGCGAACTGCGCGAGGAACTCGGCGTGGAGACCGAGCCGCTGGAGCGGATCCCGGGGGAGTGGCCGCTGAGGCCCGGGCTGGTCCTGCACGTGTGGACGGCCCGGCTGGTCTCGGGGGTGCCGGCGCCGCTGGAGGACCACGACGAACTGCGCTGGCTGGGGCCGGAGGAGCTGGAGTCGGTGGACTGGCTCGACCAGGACCGCCCCGCGGTCGCCGAGGCCGGACGCCGGCTGCGCGCGGTCGGGCCGGACGGGCGGCCGGCCGACGGTGCGGCCGGCGACGGGAAGGCCGGTGACGGGAAGGGCGGCGCGAACGGCGACAGGAGCGGGCCGGCCGACGGTGCGCCCGCCGAGGGGGGCGTGTGACGCCCGCCTTCTAGGCCGTCTGCGCCACAGTGCGCCGGTGGGTTCGGGATCGAGTGGTACGACGCCCCGAATATCGGGTATGTCGCTATTAATCCCTATCTCGTCCCCCTTTCGTCCCCGACGAACCGGACTGGGGTCACCGATGGCCCGGGAAGTGATCGGCGTGATCGACACAGACGGTGAGTGCGCCGAGTGGGCCTTCCCCGCCGAGCCCGGCGCCGTCCGTACCGCTCGCCACGCCGTGCGCGGAACCCTGCACGAATGGGGCCTCGAAGCCGTCGGCGACGTCACCGTCCTGCTGGTCAGCGAGCTCGTGACCAATTCCCTGCGCTACGCCTCCGGCCCCATCGGCGTCCGCCTGGTACGACGGAATCCGGCCGCGGACGGCCCCGCGGACACCCCCGCCGGAGGCCCCGCCCTGCTGGTGGAGATCTCCGATCCGCTTCCGGATCCGCCCCGCGAGCGGGTGGCGGACTCGGAGGACGAGGGGGGTCGTGGCCTGCACCTCGTCGCCGTCTCCTCGCAGCGATGGGGGACGCGTCACGGGAAAACAGGGAAGACTGTGTGGTTCGAGTTGGCTCTTCCTGGTGAGTAACAAGGTGAGCAGTGGCGGGGGACCCCCCGCGGCGCCTTCCGGCGGTGACCGGGAGGGGGCCGGGGGAGATCGCGCGACATGGCTCGAAATCATCGAGACCGTGCTGTGATCGTGAACGCCGTGCCGTCCGGGGTCGTGGTGCTGAATACTTCCGTCATGGCCGGTCCGGTTGCGGTGAGCTGGAGGGGACGGTCGCGTGAGCGAAATACCTGCGCAGGCACATCAGGCCGACGTGCCTCGGGAGACATGGCACGACGCCCTGTGGCACAGCAGTCCGCCTGGCTCGATATATGACTACATAAAGGTCGCATCCTTCTCGATCGGACCCGACGGGTACATCGACCAATGGAGCCTGCGCGCCGAGGAGCTGTTCGGACTGACGGCCGCCCAGACCGTGGGGCGAGACCCGGTCGACGCCTTCATGCCTCCCGAGTTGCGACCCGACGCCCACCGCAAGGTCGCCGAGATCCTCGACGGCAAGGAGTGGACCGGCCTGATCCCCTTCCGGATCCCGGGCGGGAACGGCGCGCACGGCGTGGCCGAGATCTATGTGATGCCCACCCAGACCGAAACCGCGCAACGGGCCGCCCTCTGCGTCGTCGTCGACGTACGCGCGCTGCGCCGCATCGAATCCGACCTTGCCGCCTCACAAGCCATATTCGGCCAATCTCCCTTCGGCTTCCTGCTGTTCGGCACCGACCTCACCGTGCAGCGGGCCAACCGCCGCTTCGCCACCGTCTTCGGCGGCACCGCAGAGACGCACCGCGGCCGCACCGTGCACGACTACCTGCCCGCGCACGAGGCCGACCGGATGGCGGACGCCCTGCGCCGGGTGCTGGACACCGGCGACGCGGTCACCGACCTGCGCATCACCGGATCCACCCCGCGCAGCCGGGAGAACCGCCACTGGTCCATCAACCTCTACCGCGTGCACGGCGGCAGCGGCCGCCCCATCGGCGTCGCCGGCATCGGCACCGACGTCACCCGCCGCCACCTCGCCGCCCGCGAGGCCGCCGGGGTACGGCGCAACCTCGCCCTGCTCAACGAGGCCGGGCACCGCATCGGGAACTCCCTCGACCTGGAGACCACCGCCCGGGAACTCCTCGACGTCACCGTCCCCGGCTTCTGCGACCTCGCCGCCGTCGACCTCTACCAGGGGCTGCTCCTCGGTGACGACGACCGGCCCGCACGGCCCCAGGGCCCCGGCGTCCCCAGCCTGCCCGGCCAGGGCCCGGCCCGTACCCCCTCCGCCCCGCTGCGGCGGGTGGCCTTCGCCTCCGCGGTCTCGGACGCACCGCTGTCCGGCCCCGGCGCCCTGGTCGCCGTGGGCGACATCCACCGCTACCCGGCGGCCTCACCGGGCGCGCTCGCCCTGCGCACGGCACGGCCGCGGCTGATCGAGGGCGGCGGACCGGAAGACCTCGTGCAGTCCACCCTGGTGGTGCCGATGGTCGCCCACGACACCGTGGTCGGACTCGCGCAGTTCTCCCGTACCAAGGGCAGCGAGCCCTTCGGCGAACGGGACCGGGCGGTGGCCGTGGAACTGGCCGCCCGGGCCGCCGTCTGCATCGACAACGCCCGGCTCTACCGGCGCGAGCACGAACGGGCGCTCATCCTGCAGCGCAGCCTGCTGCCCCCCGGTGACCCGGAGGCGGCCGGCCTGGACATCGCCTGCCGGTACCTGCCCGGCAACGCGGCGACGGAGGTCGGCGGCGACTGGTTCGACGTCATCGAACTCCCCGGCCACCGCACCGCACTGGTCGTCGGCGACGTCATGGGCCGCGGCCTGCGCGCCGCCGTGGCCATGGGCGAACTGCGCACCGCGGTACGGACCCTGGCCCTGCTGGACCTCGAACCGGCGGAGGTGCTGACCGCACTCGACGAGATCGCACGCGGACTCGGCGCCCCCGGCGGCTCCCAGCAGGCCTCCCGGGCCGCCCTGCACTCACGGGACGCGGACCGCTCGGAGGTGTACCTCGCCACCTGCGTGTACGCGGTCTACGACCCGGTCACGCGGCGCTGCACCATCGCCAACGCCGGCCACATGCCGCCCGTCCTGGTGTCACCGAACCAGCACGGACCGCAGGAGGACCGCCCGCCCATGCCCGCCCTGCTGCTGGAGGTGCCGCCCGGGCTGCCGCTCGGAGTCGGCGGCGAGCCGTTCGAGGAGGTCGAGGTCGAGCTCCCCGAGGGCGCCCTGCTCGCCCTCTACACCGACGGGCTCGTGGAATCCCGGGACCATCCCCTGGAGGAGGGCCTGCGCGGTCTGCGCGCTGCGCTCGCCGACCCGGTCCGCCCCCTGGAGGACGTCTGCGACCACGTGCTGAACACCCTGGACACCCGGCACGGCGAGGACGACATCGCCCTGCTGATGGCCCGGGTGCAGGGGCTGCCCGTGGACGCCGTCGGCGACTGGCAGCTGCCGCGCGAGGCCCGCTCCGTGGGCCGGGCGCGGGAACTGGCCCGGGCCAAGCTGCCGGCGTGGGGCCTGGAGGGCCTGCTGGACACCACCGAGCTCCTGGTCAGCGAACTCGTCACCAACGCCCTGCGCTACGGCGAGGGCGAGATCCGGCTCAGGCTGCTGCTGGACCGGACGCTCGTGTGCGAGGTGTGGGACGCGAACCTGGTCCAGCCACGGCGCCGGCGCGCCCGCGACACCGACGAGGGCGGCCGGGGCCTGCAGCTGGTGGGCCTGCTGTCCGCCGGGTGGGGCACCCGGCGCACCCACCGCGGCAAGACCGTGTGGTTCGAACTGCCCCTGCCCGGAGCCGCGGAGCAGGCCGTCTCGGAACTCTCCGCGGAGCAACTGCTGAACATGTACGGCTGACCGCACCGGGGGCGGGCCGCCCGCCTGCCCGCCGCGACGACCCGCTGGAGGACCCGGACGTCAGGGCGGCCGCGGCGGAACGCGCCGAAGGTTGCGCGGCCCCGGCCGGCTAGGCGGCCCGGCCCTGCTTGAGGGCGGCCAGGCGGGCCTCGATCTCCGAGGCCCTGCCGAGGTCCTCCAGGGACTCGAACTGCGCGTCCAGCGAGGAGGCGGCCAGCTCCTGCTTGCCCAACGCCATCGCCTCTTCGCGCCGCACCTTCTCCTCGAAGCGGTGGAGATCGCTGGTCGGGTCCATGACGTCGATGTTCTTCACCGCGTCCAGCATGGTGTTCTGGGCCTCGGCGGTCCGCGCCCGCGCCACCAGCTCGTCCCGCTTCGCCTGGAGTTGCGTCAGCTTGTTCCGCATCGCATCCAGGCCCGACCTGAGCTTGTCGACGACCGCCGTCTGCGCGGCGATCGTCGGCTCGGCCGTCTCCGCCTCCTTCTCCGACTGCAGCTGCCGGCCCAGCGCCACCTTCGCCAGGTTGTCGAACCGGTCGGCCTCCGCCGTCGCCCCCGACGTCCTCAGCTCGTCCGCCTTCCGGCTCGCCGCCAGGGCCTTGGAACCCCACTCGGCGGCCGCGTCCACGTCCTCCTGGTGGTCCGCCTCCAGCATCCGCAGGTTGCCGATCGTCGTCGCGACCGCCTGGTCCGCCTCCGAGATGTTGTTGCTGTAGTCCCGGATCAGCTGGTCCAGCATCTTCTGCGGGTCCTCCGCCTGGTCCAGCAGCGCGTTGATGTTGGCCTTGGCGAGCTGGGTGACCCGGCCGAGGATGGTCTGCTTGCTCATGATGGGTCTCTCCTGGTGAGGGATGGACTTGTCCGGTACGGGACCCGCGCCGCGGGCGTCTCAGAAGCGGCCCCCACCGCCCATGCGGCCCCGGGTGCCGCCGCCCCCGAAGGAGCCCGGGCCGCTGCCACCGCCACCCCCGAAACCACCGAACCCCCCAC
>NZ_JOBX01000108.1:0-11637 GCF_000720645.1 Streptomyces sp. NRRL S-378 | reverse complement strand
AGAAGACGGCATACGAGATTGCCTCTTGTCTCGTGGGCTCGGAGATGTGTATAAGAGACAGGGCCCGGAGCGTCACCCACCCCAGCCCGGGGCCCCATCCACCCATGCCTGAGGCCCCCGGGGTGCGCGGCCCCGGGGCCTGGTCAGGCCATCAGCATCCGCTGCAGCTCGCGCGCCGCGCGCGGCGGAGCCACGTCGGTGCGGTGGGCCAGCGCGATCGTCCTGCGCAGGGGCGAGCCGGCCAGCGGTGTCGTCCGCAGGCCCGGGCCCGCGCCCGCCACCACCATCGCCGGGACCACCGCGACGCCCAGCCCCGCCCGCGCGAAGCCGAGCACCGCGTCCATCTCCCCGCCCTCCACGGTGAAGGCCGGTTCGAAGCCCTCGGCCCGGCAGGCGGCCACGGTCAGCTCCCGCAGGTCGTAGCCGTGCCGGAACATCACCATCGGCTCGTCGCGCAGGGCCGCGATGGTCAGTTCCCGGCCCCCGCCGGGCGCCGGGAGTTTCGTCGAGGACACCACCACCAGGTCCTCCGTCAGCAACTCCACCGTCGTCAGGGCCGGCGCCGAGGGCGGCAGCGGCAGGGCGATCAGCGCCAGGTCCAGCGCCCCGCGCGCCAGCTCCCGTACGAGGTCGAGCGAACCGCTCTCCTCGATCAGCAGCTCGATCCCCGGATGCGCCGTGTGGAAGGCGCGCAGCACCCCCGGCAGCAGACCGGTGCACACGCTCGGGGTCGCCCCCAGCCGGATCCGACCGCGCCGCAACTGCGCCAGTTCCTGCACCTCCAGCCGCGCCGTGTCCGCGTCCGCCAGGATCCTCCGGGCCAGCGGCAGCAGCGCCTCACCCGCGTCCGTCAAGGTGATGTTGCCCCGGGCGCGGCTGAAGAGCTCGGCCCCCAGCTCCCGCTCCAGCGCCTTGATCTGCTGGGAGAGCGACGGCTGGGCCACGTGCACCCGCTCCGCGGCCCGGGTGAAGTGCCGGGTCTCGGCGACGGCGACGAAGTAGAGGAGCTGCTGGAACTGCATAGGGCATGTCTATCAAGATGACCGACATCATGTCTTGGACCTTTCAGGTCCTCCGTCCCTACCGTCGATGGCATGGCTCTGGCAACGCGCACCCGGACGAGCGCCCCCTCGTTCTGGGGCTCCACCATCGGAAAGAAGACCGCCATGGCGGTCTCCGGGCTGATCATGCTCGGATACCTCGTCGTGCACATGCTCGGCAACCTCAAGATCTTCTTCGGGGCGGACGAGTTCAACGGCTACGCCCACTGGCTGCGCACCCTCGGCTCGCCCTTCCTCCACTACGAGTGGGCCCTCTGGCTCGTCCGCGTGGTCCTCCTCGCCGCCGTCGCCGCCCACGCCGTGTCCGCCTACCAGCTCAGCCGGCTCGACATCAAGGCCCGCCCGGTCAAGTACGTCCACAAGCGCCGCCGTGCGAGCTACGCCACCCGCACCATGCGCTGGGGCGGCATCATCCTCGGCCTGTTCATCGTCTGGCACCTGCTCGACCTGACCACGCTCACCGTCAACGAGCGTGCCTGGGCCGGCCACCCCTACGAGAACGTCCTCGCCACCTTCTCCACCTGGTACGGGAACACCGTCTACATCGTGGCGATGGCCGCACTCGGCCTGCACGTCCGGCACGGCTTCTGGAGCGCGGCCCAGACCCTCGGCGCGGGCAGCGCCCGTCGCGAGCGGACCCTGAAGGCCCTCGCGAACGGCCTGGCCGTCGTCCTCTTCGCGGGCTTCGTGTCCGTCCCCGTCGCCGTCATGACCGGAATGGTGAACTGACCGTGAGCAGCTACGCGCACCACACCACCGGCGAGCCCATCGCCGACACCAAGGCCCCCGAGGGCCCCATCGCGGACCGCTGGGACCGGCGCCGCTTCGAGGCGAAGCTCGTCAACCCCGCCAACCGCCGCAAGCACACCGTCATCGTCGTCGGTACCGGCCTCGCGGGCGGATCGGCCGGCGCGACCCTCGCCGAGCAGGGCTACCACGTCGTTCAGTTCTGCTTCTCCGACTCCCCGCGCCGGGCCCACTCCATCGCCGCGCAGGGCGGCATCAACGCCGCCAAGAACTACCGCAACGACGGCGACTCGGTGCACCGCCTCTTCTACGACACCGTCAAGGGCGGCGACTTCCGCGCCCGCGAGTCCAACGTCCACCGCCTCGCCCAGATCTCCGTCGAGATCATCGACCAGTGCGTGGCCCAGGGCGTCCCCTTCGCCCGCGAGTACGGCGGCCTCCTCGACACCCGTTCCTTCGGCGGCGTCCAGGTCTCCCGCACCTTCTACGCCCGCGGCCAGACCGGGCAGCAGCTCCTCCTCGGCGCCTACCAGGCCCTCTCCCGGCAGATCGCCGCGGGCAACGTCGAGATGCACGCCCGTACCGAGATGCTCGACCTGATCGTGGTCGACGGCGTCGCCCGCGGCATCGTCGCCCGCGACCTGATCACCGGCGAGCTCTCCACCCACTACGCCGACGCCGTCGTCCTGGCGAGCGGCGGCTACGGCAACGTCTTCTACCTCTCCACCAACGCCATGAACTCCAACGCGACCGCCGTCTGGCGGGCGCACCGGCGCGGCGCCTACTTCGCCAACCCCTGCTTCACCCAGATCCACCCCACCTGCATCCCGCGCACCGGCGAGCACCAGTCCAAGCTCACCCTGATGAGCGAGTCCCTGCGCAACGACGGCCGCATCTGGGTCCCCAGGGCCAAGGGCGACACCCGCCCCGCCGCCGACATCCCCGAGGCGGAGCGCGACTACTACCTGGAGCGGATCTACCCCTCCTTCGGCAACCTCGTGCCCCGCGACATCGCCTCCCGCGCCGCCAAGAACGTCTGCGACGAGGGCCGCGGCGTCGGCCCCGGCGGGCAGGGCGTCTACCTCGACTTCGCCGACGCCATCCGCCGCATGGGCCGTGACAAGGTCGCCGAGAAGTACGGCAACCTCTTCGAAATGTACGAGCGGATCACCGCGGAGAACCCGTACGAGGTCCCCATGCGGATCTACCCCGCCGTGCACTACACGATGGGCGGGCTCTGGGTCGACTACGACCTCCAGACCACCGTGCCCGGCCTGTTCGCGATCGGCGAGGCCAACTTCTCCGACCACGGTGCCAACCGCCTCGGCGCCTCCGCCCTCATGCAGGGCCTCGCCGACGGCTACTTCGTGCTCCCCTCCACCATCAACGACTACCTGGCCCGCCACCCGCACCGCGACACCGTCGACGACACCCACCCCGAGGCGGAGGCCGTCGTACGCGAGACCCGCGAGCGGCTGGAGAGGCTGCTCGCCGTCGACGGCGACCGCACCCCCGACTCCTTCCACCGCGAGATCGGCGAACTCATGTGGGAGTACTGCGGGATGGCCCGCAGCGAGCAGGGCCTGCGCAAGGCGCTGGACCGCATCCCGCAGATCCGCGACGAGTTCTGGCGCCGCATCAAGGTCCCCGGCACCGGCGACGAGTTCAACCAGTCGCTGGAGAAGGCCAACCGCATCGTCGACTACCTCGAACTCGCCGAACTGATGTGTCTCGACGCGCTCCACCGCGCCGAGTCCTGCGGCGGTCACTTCCGCGAGGAGTCCCAGACCCCGGACGGCGAGGCCGCCCGCCAGGACGAGGCCTTCGCCTACGCCGCGGCCTGGGAGTTCACCGCCACCGGCACCGCCCCCGTCCTGCACAAGGAAGACCTCGTCTTCGAGTACGTCCACCCCACCCAGCGGAGCTACGCATGAAGCTCACCCTGCGCGTCTGGCGCCAGCGCGGCGCCGACGCCCCCGGCCACATGGCCTCGTACGAGGTCGACGGGATCTCCGAGGACATGTCCTTCCTGGAGATGCTCGACACCCTCAACGAGGACCTCATCCTGCGCGGCGAGGACCCGGTCGCCTTCGACCACGACTGCCGCGAGGGCATCTGCGGCGCCTGCAGCCTCGTCATCAACGGCGACGCCCACGGCCCCGAGCGCACCACCACCTGCCAGCTCCACATGCGGACCTTCGACGACGGCGACACCATCGACGTCGAGCCCTGGCGGGCCGCGGCCTTCCCCGTCGTCAAGGACCTGGTCGTCGACCGGGGCGCCTTCGACCGGATCATCCAGGCCGGCGGCTACATCACCGCACCCACCGGTTCGGCCCCCGAGGCGCACGCCACCGCCGTACCCAAGGCCGACGCCGACTTCGCCTTCGAGCACGCCGAGTGCATCGGCTGCGGCGCCTGCGTGGCCGCCTGCCCCAACGGCTCGGCGATGCTCTTCACCTCCGCCAAGGTCAACCACCTCAATGTCCTCCCGCAGGGCTCGCCCGAGCGTGAGACCCGCGTGCTCGACATGGTGGCCCGCATGGACGAGGAGGGCTTCGGCGGCTGCACCCTGACCGGCGAATGCGCCACGGCCTGCCCGAAGGGCATCCCGCTGCCGTCGATCGCCGCGATGAACAAGGAATGGCTGCGGGCGGTCCGCA
The DNA here is from genome assembly GCF_000720645.1 of Streptomyces sp. NRRL S-378. Lineage (NCBI taxonomy): Bacteria > Bacillati > Actinomycetota > Actinomycetes > Kitasatosporales > Streptomycetaceae > Streptomyces > Streptomyces sp. NRRL S-378. The sequence continues at coordinate 7,166 of NZ_JOBX01000108.1, read as the reverse complement.
AGGGCCCCCGCTGACCTGCCCGCCGCAAGCCCGGCGCAGGGGGCCCGCCGGCCCGGGGCCCTGCGCCGATCGGCTGACCGGCCCGGGCACCGCCGTGCCGCGCCCCGGCGGCGCCCGGGCCATGGGCGACAGTGACCCCATGCCAGCACTCCCCGCCGGGACCGGACCACGCCGCAGAGCCGTACTGGCCGCCGCCCTCGCGCCCCTGGCCGCAGCGGGCTGCTCCGGCGGGGAAGCGCCCCGCCCGCCGGCGCCCGGGCAGCAGCCCGCCGCCGAGGACGCCCTGGTCATGGTGATCCGGCACGCGGAGAAGCCGTACGCCGGGGACACCGGCTGGGACGAGGACGGCGAGGACGACCCCGGCTCGCTGGCCGGGCGCGGCTGGCGCCGGGCCGAGGAGCTCCCGAGGCTCTTCCCGCCGGCGAAACGGTCCTCCCTGCCCCGTCCCGCCGCGGTCTTCGCCGCCGGCGGCAAGGCCCCCGCTCCCGCCCGCTGCCGCCAGACCGTGACGGCCCTGGCCACCGCCCTGCGCACCCCGGTCCGCGCCGAGTTCGCCGTCGGCGCCGAAGCGGCCCTCGCCCACGCCCTGCTGGCCGGGCCCATGCCCGTGCTCGTCTGCTGGGAGCACACCGGGATCCCCCGCCTGGTGCGCGCCCTCGGCGCCGACCGGGTCCTCGGCCTCCCCGCGGCCTGGCCGGACCGCTACGACCTGGTATGGCAGTTCACGCGCCGCGGCGGGCAGTGGAGCTTCCGCGAACTGCCCCAGCAGCTCCTGTCCGGCGACGCCTGAGCCTCACGGGTACCGGTACAGCTCGTTCCCGGCGGCATCCAGGATCAGGACCAGGTCCCCGTACGGCCAGACCACGAGCATGTCCGCGAGGTACTGCAGCTCGAACGGCTCGTCGGGAACGCTGGGGCCCGCCCAGGGCCGCTCCGCGCCCGCCTCGCCCACGGTCACGACCGTGACGCTCGCCCCCGGCTCCAGCCACTCGCTCCAGCAGTACGGTTCGATGAAGAGCTCCAGCGGGCGCAGGCCCTCGTTCCTGATCGGCAGCCTGGCCACCGGTGCGGCCGGGTCCCACGGCTCCGGCGGCAGGGCTCCCGCGTCCTCCACCGGCACGGCGCCCGGCGCAGCGTCCGCCTCAGGGGTCCCCAGTCGCCTCCAGAACACGCACGCACCCTACCCGGCCGCTTCGGGGCCGTTCGCGAGAGCCCGGGCCAGATACGGCGCCGTACGGCTGCCCGGCGACCCGGCCACCTCCTCGGGCGTGCCCGCGGCCACGATCCGGCCGCCGTCCGCGCCGCCGCCCGGCCCCAGGTCGATCACCCAGTCCGCGCCCGCCACCACGTCCATGTCGTGCTCGACGACCACCACCGAGTGCCCGGCGTCCACCAGCCCGTGCAACTGCCGCAGCAGCACCCGCACATCGGCCGGGTGCAGACCCGTCGTCGGCTCGTCCAGCAGGTACAGCGTGTGGTCCCGGCGCAGCCGCTGCAGCTCCGTCGCCAGCTTGATCCGCTGCGCCTCCCCGCCCGACAGCTCGGTGGCCGGCTGCCCCAGCCGCAGGTAGCCCAGCCCGATCTCCTCCAGCGCCCGCAGACTGCGCGCCGCCGCCGGGACGTCCGCGAAGAACCGGGCCGCGGACTCCACGGTCAGCGCCAGCACCTCCGCGATGTCCAGGCCCCGGTACCGGGCCTCCAGCGTCTCGGCGTTGTACCGCGCGCCGCCGCAGTCCGGGCACGGCGCGTACGTACTGGGCAGGAACAGCAGCTCCACCGAGACGAAGCCCTCGCCCTGGCACGTCTCACAGCGGCCGCCCGCCACGTTGAAGGAGAACCGGCCCGCCTTCCAGCCGCGCGCCCTCGCCTCCGGCGCCTCCGTGAAGAGCCTGCGGACCACGTCGAACAGTCCCGTGTACGTCGCCAGGTTGGACCGGGGCGTCCGGCCGATCGGCTTCTGGTCCACCTCCACGAGCCGCCGTACGGGGAATCCCGGGTCGGCGATCCGCTCGTCCACCTCCCGGGCGAGCACCTGACCGACCAGCGTGGACTTCCCCGACCCGGACACCCCGGTCACCGCGGTGAACACCCCCAGCGGGAACCGCGCGTCGAGATCCCGCAGGTTGTGCCGGTCCACCCCGCTCAGGTGCACCTCCCCGGCCGGTGCGCGCACCGTCCGGGCGGGCCCCGCCGGCCCCCGTGCAGCGAACAAGTGCCGGGCCGTCGCCGAGTCCGCGACCCCGGCCAGGGCCGCGGGCGGCCCGCTGTGCAGCACCTGCCCGCCGCGCTCGCCGGCCAGCGGGCCCACGTCCACCAGCCAGTCCGCGTGCCGCACCACGTCCAGATGGTGCTCGACGACGAAGACGGTGTTCCCGGCCTCCTTCAGCCGGTCCAGCACGCCCAGCAGCGCCTCGGTGTCGGCCGGATGCAGCCCCGCCGACGGCTCGTCCAGCACGTACACCACCCCGAACAGCCCCGACCGCAGCTGCGTCGCCAGCCGCAGCCGCTGCAGCTCGCCCGTGGACAGGGTCGGCGCCGTCCGGTCCAGGCTCAGGTAGCCCAGTCCCAGCTCCGTGACGGGCGCGATCCGCGCACGCAGGTCGTCGGCGAGGACCCGTGCCGCCTCACCGTCCGGGGGACTGGCGGCGAGCAGGGCGTCCAGCTCCGTCAGCGGCAGCGCCGCGAGCTCCGCGACGGTCCGCCCCGCGAAGGTGACGGCGAGGGCCTCGGGACGCAGCCGGCGCCCCTCGCACACCGGGCACGGCGAATCGGCGAGGAACTTCTCGGCGCGCGCCCGCAGGGTGGCGCTCTTGCTGTCGGAGAAGGTTTTCATCACGTAGCGGTGGGCGCTCATGTACGTGCCCTGGTAGGGGCGTTGGATCCGGTCCGCGTCGCGTACCGGGTGCACGGTCACGACCGGCTGTTCCTCGGTGAACAGGATCCACTCACGGTCCTTGGCGGGCAGCTCCCCCCACGGCCGGTCCACGTCGTGGCCGAGCGCCTCCAGGACGTCCCGCAGGTTCTTGCCCTGCCAGGCGCCCGGCCAGGCCGCGATCGCGCCCTCGCGGATCGACAGACCGGGGTCGGGGACCAGGAGTTCCTCGCTGGTGCGGTGGATGCGCCCGAGCCCGTGACAGGAAGGGCACGCGCCCGCGGCCGTGTTGGGGGAGAAGGCGTCCGAGTCCAGCCGCGGCGCGCCCGGCGGATACGTGCCGGCCCGTGAGAACAGCATCCGCAGGGAGTTGGACAGCAGGGTCACCGTGCCGACGGAGGAGCGCGAGCCGGGGGAGGAGCGGCGCTGCTCCAGCGAGACCGCCGGCGGCAGACCGGTGACGGAATCCACCTTCGGTGCGCCGACCTGGTGGATCAGACGGCGCGCGTACGGGGCCACCGACTCGAAGTAGCGGCGCTGGGCCTCGGCGTACAGCGTGCCGAAGGCGAGCGAGCTCTTCCCGGAACCGGACACTCCGGTGAACACGGTGAGCGCGTCGCGCGGGATGTCCACGTCGACACCGCGCAGGTTGTGCTCGCGGGCGCCTCGCACCCGTACGTAGGGGTCGTGGCCGTGGTCGGTCCGGGGTTCGGTGGACTGGTGCATTCGTCCCACTTTACGGCCCGTCGTGGGCGCTCCCGGTGGCCCCCGGGGCACTCCTCACGGCCGCAGGCCCGTGATCCGGGCCAGCCGGGCGTAGGAGTCCAGCAGGGCGGCGCGGTCGTACGTCGAGGTGGTGACCAGCAGCTCGTCCGCGCCGGTCTGCTCCGCGACCCGGAACAGTTCCGCGGCCACTTGCTCCTCCGTCCCGTGGATGTGCCCCGTGAGGGCGCCCTCGTACAGGTCCCGCTCCTTCGGGCTCATCTCCAGCGCCTCGACCTCCTCGGCCGTGCGGAGCGGCGGGAAGTTGCCCCGGGTGCGGGAGTACGCGAGGGACCAGGCCTCCGGGAGAAGGATGCGCCGGGCTTCCTCGGCGGTGGCCGCGACGGCCACCGTCCCCGAGACCACGACGTACGGATCCGTGCCCGCGGCGGAGGGCCGGAACTCCTCGCGGTACCTCTCCACGATTCCGATGACGCGGTCGCGGCTGCGCAGGTCGCCCACCACCAGCGGCAGTCCCGCCCGGGCGGCGATTGCGGCGCCCTCGCCGGTGGCCAGCACGTACGCCGGTATCCGCAGGCCTTCGGCGGGGCGGGCGTGCACCTCGGGATGCGCCTGCTGGGTGCCGTCGAGCCAGCCGAGGAGTTCGGTCAGCTGTTCCTCGAAGCGGTCGGCGTCCCCGGTGTCCCGGCCGAGCGCCCGGCGGATGCCGTTCGTGAAGCCGACCGAGCGGCCGAGCCCCATGTCGATCCGGCCGGGGAAGAGCGATTCCAGCACCCCGAACTGCTCCGCGACCACCAGGGGCTGGTGGTTGGGCAGCATCACCCCGCCCGTGCCGACCCGGATCCGGTCGGTCGCTCCGGCCACGGCCGCGGCCAGTACGGCCGGGGCCGAGCCCGCGACGCCGGGCACGCTGTGGTGCTCGGAGACCCAGAAGCGGTGGTAGCCGAGCTCCTCGGCCGTGCGGGCGAGCGCCACGGTGTCGCGCAGGGCCTGCGGGGCCGGCTGGCCCTGGCGGGTGCGCGACCGGTCGAGGATCGAGAGTGTTCGGATCCGGAGTCAACGCCCGGCGGCCCCGGGGATTCCCGCAAGGGCTCGGCCGCCCCCGCGTCCGGGCCGGTGTCGGTGCCCGGTCATAGGCTGGCCGGATGAGTGAGAAGCGCACCTCGCGGCCGCCGCTGGCCGTCTTCGACATCGACAACACCCTGTCCGACACGGCCCACCGCCAGCACTTCCTGGAGCGCCGCCCGAGGGACTGGGCGGGCTTCTTCGGCGCGGCGCCGGCCGACCCGCCGCTCGCCCGCGGGATCGCCCTGGCGGTGGAGAGCTCGGCCGACTGCGAGGTGGTGTATCTGACCGGGCGGCCCGAGCGGTGCCGGGCGGACACGGTGGAGTGGCTCACCCGGCACGGCCTGCCCGAGGGGCGGTTGTGGATGCGCGGCAACCAGGACCGCAGGCCGGCCCGGACGACCAAGCTGGAGGTGCTGGGCCGGATCGCCCGGGGCCGGGAGGTGCGCATGCTCGTGGACGACGACGAGCTGGTCTGCCAGGCCGCGCGGGCGGCCGGGTTCCGGGTCGTCCTCGCCGACTGGGCGGCGGACGCGCCCGAGCTCACGTCCGGCCAGGAGGTCGAGGGCCGCACCTGAGCGGCTTCGTGGCCCGGGCCCGAGTGGGCCCGGTGCCGGTCCGGCCCTGAGGGGGCCGGTGTCAGTCCTCGCCCTCCAGCCGGAAGCCGACCTTCAGTCCCACCTGGTAGTGGGCGATCTCCCCGTTCTCGAGGTGGCCGCGGATCTGGACCACCTCGAACCAGTCCAGGTTGCGTACGGTCTGGCCCGCCCGGGCGATCCCGTTGCGGATGGCCTGATCGATGCCCTCATGGGAGGTGCCGACGATCTCGGTCACCCGGTAGGTGTGGTTGGACATGGGGTCTCCCGACAGTGGGTCGCTTTTGCCTGGTTCTACGGTGCCCCAGTAAGTCCTGCTCCGCGAACTTTGTGCCAACAATTCCGAGCGAAAGACCCTTGACCGGCCTATTGGTCTATGCCAATTTCGAGCCATCTGAGACCGAGCCCCAGAAGGTGACCTCTTGAAGATGCGCTTCCTCGCCGCGTGTACGGCGCTCGCGGCCGCGACCGCCCTGACGGGCTGCAGCCAGTCGGCCGATCAGGCCGCGGGGCGGCAGAAGGTGACGCTGTGGCTGATGAAGGGCAGCGCCTCCGAGGACTTCATCGGCAGGTTCACCGCGTCGTTCGAGCAGGAGCACCCCGACCTCGACCTGGACGTCAGGATCCAGGAGTGGACGGGCATCGGCGACAAGGTCAACGCCGTCCTGGACGGCACGAGCAAGGAGCCCGCCGACGTCATCGAGGTCGGGAACACCCAGGTCGCGCAGTACATCGAGACCGGAGGCCTCTCCGAACTCACGCTCGAAGGGCTGCGCGAGTGGGGCAGCAAGGACTGGCTCAAGGGCCTCGCCGAGCCGGGCAGCGTCAACGGCGCCCAGTACGGCGTCCCCTGGTACGCCGCCAACCGCGTGGTCGTCTACAACAAGGACCTCTTCGCGAACGCCGGGATAAAGACCCCGCCCAGGAACCGCCAGGAGTGGATCCAGGCCACCCAGAAGCTCGACAAGGGCGAGCAGCAGGGCATCTACCTCGCCGGACAGAACTGGTACGTCCTCGCCGGCTTCGTCTGGGACGAGGGCGGGGAGCTCGCCGTCGAGACGGGCGGCAAGTGGGTCGGCACCCTCGACGACGAGAAGGCCCTGGCCGGCATGGAGTTCTACAAGCAGCTCCAGGCCCTCGGTGACGGTCCCAAGGCCGCCGACGAGGAGACGCCCCCGCAGTCACAGGTCTTCGCCCGCGGCCAGGTCGCCCAGATCATCGCCCCGCCCGGCCAGGCCGCCGAGATCGAGGCGGCCAACCCCGCGCTGAAGGGCAGACTCGGCTTCTTCCCCATCCCCGGCAAGACCTCCGACAGGGTCGGCTCCGTCTTCACCGGCGGCTCCGACCTGATCATCCCTGAGCGGACCGGGCACCGGAAGGGCGCGGTGTCCGTGATCACGGCCCTGGTCAGCGAGAAGTGGCAGACCGAACTCGCCCGCACCATGAGCTACGTACCCAACAAGAGCACCCTCGCGCACCTGGTCGAGGGCAACGAGGGCGCCGCCGCCATGGCCCCCGGCGCCGCCCAGGGCCGGGCCACCCCCGCCTCCGCCCGCTGGGCCGAGGTCGAGGCGAAGAACCCGATCAAGCCCTTCATGACGGCCGTGCTCACCGGACAGGACCCCAAGCAGGCCGCGCGGGCGGCCTCCGAGGAGATCGGGCGGGTGCTCAGCTCCGACCGCTGACACCGCCGCCGGTCCGAGCGGGGGACGGGGGGACCGGCGAGTTCGCCGTCCGCACACCCGAGGGCCGCAGAGCGGTCATGTCGAATCCAGCCGGTCACGGAAGAAGTAGAGGAGCCAGGCCACCACCTGCCGGCCTGGCCCTCCGTGCCCGGTTCAGGAGCCGCCATGACCATCGCACCCCTGTCCCCGTCCCTCTCCACGGCCCCCACCTCCCCCCTCCTCGCC
>NZ_JOBX01000107.1:0-11805 GCF_000720645.1 Streptomyces sp. NRRL S-378 | reverse complement strand
CGTCCGGTCCGGCAGCAACGGCTCGATCCGCGCCCACTGCGCGTCAGTCAACGACACACATCAACCAACGATCAGATGATCCGAGAGAAACGGCCTAGTTGCGGTCGCGGTTCCAGCCCGGCGCGAGCGCGATCCCCTTCAGCCGCTCCAGTGTGGGCGCGGGCGTCCTGCGGGTCGGGCCGCCGTTCTGGTTGCCGGTGTTGAAGGCGGAGACCGTCACCCGCAGGCCGTCCTTGCGCAGGGTGTCCACGGTCCACTGGACCACTCCTTCGCCCTTCTCGGCGGAACCCTGCGTGATCTTGACCTTCGTGCCGTCGGACTCGGTGGTGACGTCGGCGCCGGCGAAGCCCGAGGTGCTCTCGCCCCGGCTGACGTTGAGCTGGACCAGGGAATAGCCCTTTCCGTCGTCGAGCACGGCGTATCCGTACGAGCCCTCCCCGCCCCGGGAGGCGATCGGGATCCCGACCGGGACCAGCAGCGACTCCAGGGCGTCGGCGGCGCTGCGGTCCTTCAGCGGCGCGCCCGGTCCGGCGCCCGGCTGCACCGGATCGGGCTCGGCGGGCGGCAGGTCGTTCAGCGCCGGGTGCCAGACCGGCGAGGTGACCAGGGTCTTCAACTGCGCACTGCCCAGGGGCGGGTCGGGCCGCGTGACGGCCGCGCCCTTCTCCGCCGGAGCGTTCCACTCGGAGGCCTCGACGAGGAAGCCCGCCGGGGTGACGAGCACGGCCCGCCAGCACTTGGTGTCCACCCGGCGGTCGGCGTACTCGTACCCCTTGAGGATCAGCAGCTTCGAGCCGTCCGGCAGCCGCTCGGTCCGGCAGTCCTCGTAACCCTGGACGGTCTTGTCCCCGCACTGGGTGAGCTGGCCGGCCTGGCTGCCCAGGGGGTCCACCCGGGAGAGGCTGACGCTGACGGCCGCCTTCCCCTTCCCGTCGTCGTACACGCCGGAGGCGACCGCGCCGCCCTCGCTGTCCGTGCCGCGCCCCGCCCTGGTCTCCAGCTTCCCGCTCTCGCCCGCCAGGGCCTTCACCAGGTTGGTCATCATCCGCTCCGCGCTGACCGCGCCGCTGCCGGTCCTGGACCCCTTCCCGGCCCCGGAGTCGGGCCCGCCGCCGGTCTCGCCGGAACCGCCCGACGGGGTCGGCTGCGCCGCGACCTGGACCCCGTCCGCGCCGCCCGGGCCGTCGAGGAGGCCGCCGGTGTAGGCGCCCGCGGTCGCGATCAGGGCCAGGGCCAGTACGGATCCCCCGACCACCGCGGCCCGGCGGCGGGCCACCAGGCGCCGGCCGCGCTCCTCGCCCGCGTCCACGAGGGCGTGGCGGTCGGTCGTGAAGTCCTCCCCCGTCCGCCGGAGGGCCGTACCGAGATCATCTTCAAAGGGCATGAGGAACTACACCTTCCGTTTCAAGGGTGGGGTGGGGCTCTGCGGGAGCGCGGGAGGTCAGGCGCCCTCAGAATTCCGCGAAGGCGGAGAGGCTGCCGCCCAACTGCTCCCGCAGCCGGGCCAGCGCCCGCGAGCAGCGGGTACGGACCGCCGCCGAGCTGACGTTCATCGCGTCGGCGGTCTCCTCGACGCTGCGGTCCTCCCAGTAGCGCAGCACCAGCACCGCCCGGTCCTTGGGCGCCAGCCGCCCCAGAGCCTGCAGCAGGGTCATCCGCAGCGCCGGGTCGCCGCCGGCCGCCACCGCTCCGGTGTCGGGCAGCCGGCCGACCGGGCGCTCCCCCGCCGACCGGCGGCGCCGGTGCGTGAGGTACGCCCGTACCAGCACCGTCTGCGCGTACGCCGCCGGATTGTCCACGCGGGAGATCCGGCCCCAGTGCAGGTACATCCGGCCCAGGGTCTCCTGCACCAGGTCCTCCGCGAGGTGCGTGTCCCCGCTCGCCAGCAGACATGCCGATCGGTACAGGTGCCCCGACCGGCCTGCCGCGAATTCACGGAACCCGTCCCTGCGACCCTGTCGCATCCACTCCCCCTCGCGTCCGTCCCACTCCCTTGACGCGACGGCGGTCCGGAAACGTTTCACGCCCCGGCGGAAGTCCCTGCGCCGAGGTCGTGGAAGTACACGTGGAACTCCTCGCGGACGAAGCCCTCCGCCTCGTAGAGCCGCTGCGCGACCGTGTTGTCGTACGCGGTCTCCAACTGGACGCCCGACACCCCGGCCTCACGGGCCCGGCGCAGCACCTCGCGCAGCAGTGCCCGGCCGGCGCCGGTGCGGCGGCCGGACGGGGCGACGTAGAGGTCGTTGAGGATCCAGGCGGTCGTCAACGACAGGGAGGAGAAGGCACGGTAGACCTGCGCGAAGCCGACCGTCCCGTGTCCCGCGGCGTCGGCGAGCAGGACCAGGGACTCGTCCTTCGCGATGCGCTCGGCCAGGAAGGCCCGTGGGGCGTCCGGGTCCTCGACCTCCACCTCGTAGAAGTCGAGGTAGCCGCGGAACAGCGCGGCCGCCGTCCCGACGTCCGCAGCGCCGGCCACGCGGACCACCACGCCCGGCTCGGCCTGCGTGGTGGACTGGTTGACCTGCTGCTGCGCTGCCTGACCGGTCATGTGTCTCTCCCTGGGGTGTGCGGGGCGCGCGGGACGACGGAAGCCGTCCCGAAAGGCTCACGCTACGACGGGAGTTCCGGCCGGTGACCGCCCCGGACGCAGGCCCCCTGCCGGGCGCGGGCAGGGCGACGGTCCCCCCGGGCACCTTCGCACCGGCCATGGCCTTCCGGACCGCGGTGCCGGACCGCGGCCGCCCCGTTCGACGCCCGTCCGCTCCCCGGTCCGGATGTGCCGGATCCGCACACATGCTCTATGTTGCAGAGGCAAAACACGGGGCCCGGCATTGGCGCACACTCAGGAGCCGCGCCCTGGAGCGGTGACAGGCGCTCGACGAGCCGGGACCGGGGGCGACGGACGACAGATGGCACGGGACTACGACAGCCAGCTTCTGGAGTCGGTGGCGGTACGCCGCCGCAGGATGAGGGACGCCCTGCTCTTCGGCGCCCAACGGGCACGGCGCACGGCGGACGAACGGCTCGGGAAGCTGTTCGCGGGCATCGCCATCGCGGCCGTCCTGTGCGCGGGCTGCGTCGGCTGGTCCTTCGTCCAGCACACGCTCGCCAAGCAGAAGGCCGAGCAGCAGAAGCAGCAACAACAGCAGCAGGGCCGGCTGCAGCCGGCCGACCAGCCCGGCACGTCCCCGCAGCCCGCCGCCCCGGCGAGCCCGTCGGCGGCGAAGCCGTCGAAATCCCCCAAACCGCCGAAGACTTCACAGCCCTCCCCCTCGCACCCGGCCACGTCGCCGCAGCCGGTGCACTCGTAGCGGAAGAAGCATCAGGCGTGCAGATCCGGGAGAGTTCACGGTCCGGCAGCAGCGCCATGTCCCCTTGGCCCCGAAAGGTCGCAAACCCGCGATGATAGGTTCCCGCAAGTGGTGAGCACAGCAACGACTTCCCGGGCGCAACTGAGCCGGGTGACCCTGATCGGCGAACGCCGCCGGGCCGACATGGTCCTGCCGTCCGACACGCCGATCGGTCAACTGCTGCCGGACATACTGCAGCTGCTCGACGACCGGGCCGCCTCGCGCCCGCTGACCCGTCAGCTGATCGCGCCGGACGGTTCCGCGCTGCCGCACGACAGCACGCTGGCGACGGCCGGGATAGCCGACGGAGCGGTGCTGCGCCTGGTCAGGAGCCATTCCGCGCCGCCCGCCCCGGTGGTCCACGACGTCACCGACCTGGTCTCGGACGACCTCGACCTCCAGGCATGGCGCTGGCGTCCCGCCGCCCGGCGGGGCAGCGCGGGGGTGGCGACCGTCGCCTTCACGGTGACCGCCGCGCTGCTCGCCCGCCGCGAGTTCGCCCTCGAGTCGCTGGCGGCGGCCCTGGCCGTCGTCACGCTCGCCCTGATGGCGTCCGGCGCCCTCGTCTCACGGATCGGCCAGGGCAACCGGGGCCTGGCGACGGCACTCCTGCTCGCATCCGGCGGGCTCGGCGTCCTCACCGCCTGGACCGCTGCGGACGCCCACGACTGGCCGGGCACCGCGCGGCTCGCCGCCGTAGCGGGCGCGCTCGTCCTGACGCTGGCCCTGCTCGGCTACTTCTCTCCGCTCGGCCGCGGCGGACTCTTCGGCGCCGTGGCCACCGCCGTGATCACCGGCCTGTGGGAGGCCGTCGCCGCCGTCCAGGGCGACCCCGCCCGGCTCGGTGCGGTCATGGCCGTCGTCTCCGTGGTGCTGCTCGGCCTGCTGCCGAGGCTGGCCCTGATGGCGTCCGGGCTCACGGCCCTCGACGACCGCCGCTCGGGCGGCGCCTCCGTCAGCCGCCACGAGGTGGGCAACGCGCTCGCCGCCACGCACCGCGGGCTCGCCCTCGCCACCATCGTCACCGCCGCTTCGGCGGCGGCCGCCGGCTGGCTGCTGACGCTGGCCGAGAAGCCCTCCGTGTGGACGGTCGCGCTGCCGTCGCTCGTCGCGGTCGTCCTGCTCTCGCGGGCGCGCGCCTTCCCGCTGGTGGCCGAGGTCGTCGCGCTGATCGCCGCCGCGGCCCTGCTCGTCGTACGCCTGGTGATCCTGTGGACCGGGCACGACGGGGGCGCCGGCCCGCTCGCCGTCCTGGTCCTGGCCGCGCTGCTGCCGTTGCTCGTCCTCGCGGTGCAGCCGCCGGACCACGTGCAGGTCCGGCTGCGGCGCACGGCCGACCTCATCGAATCGGTGGGCATGGTGGGGCTCTTCCCGCTCGCCGTCGGGGTGTTCGGCGTGTACGGGCAGCTGCTCAACAAGTTCTGAGGAAGAGGGGCAGGGGCAGACATGCCGAACGCAGAGAACTGGCAGGGCGACGTCCTGCGCGACCTCAACGGCGGAGCACGGCCTCCGGCGCAAGGGCAGCCTCCGGCACACGGGCAGCCTCCGGCGCAGGGGCAGGCTCCGGTGCAGGGGCAGGCCGGGCCGCACCAGCAGCCGGCCGCGGGTCCCGCCGCGCAGGCCCCCGCCCCGGGCGCCGCCGCCCCCGCGCACGGGCATCCGCAGCACCAGGTGCCGGGCGCCGGGCCGCAGGCCACCGGAGCGCCGGGCGCCGGCGCGGCGCAGCGTCCGGCGGCCGGCCCCGGTGGCCACGCTCCCGCCCAGGCTCCCGCGTACGGGTACCCGCAGCCGGGACCGGGCGTGGCCGCCGCGGCGGCCGCCGGCCCCCGGGGCGGCGTCCCGCCGCAGGCCCGGCCGTACCCGGAGGTCCCGGCGCAGCCCCAGCAGCCGCATGTCCAGGCCCAGCCCCAGGCCGCGTACGCCGCCGCCGGCCACGGGCAGCGGACCCGTACCACCCCCGACTCCAAGCCCGCAGTGGACCGGCAGCTCTCCGGAACCGGCCGCAAGCCCCGACACGGCGAGCCGTTCGGCGCCCGCGCCCTGCGCGCCGTACGGAGAACCGTTTCCTCGTCGGCCGCCCGCGAGGTCGCCGAAGCCACCCGCACCGCCGAACTGCTCCAGCAGCCCGTGACCACCGGCCGCCAGATCGCCGTCACCTCCATCCGCGGCGGCGCCGGCAAGTCCACGGTCGCCGCCCTGCTCGGCACCACGTACGCGCACTACCGGCAGGACCCCGTCCTCTTCGTCGAGGCCGACCCCGCCCTCGGCTCCCTGCCCATCCGGCTCGGCGCCGAGAGCCTGCGCTGGACCACCGGCGACGTCGCGGACATCGTCGAGCCCCAGATGTCGCTGCTCGACATCACCGGCTACCTCGTCCAGCTCCGCGACAACGCCTGGCTGCTGCCCGGCAGCCAGGGCCAGATCGGCGCGATGCTCGACACCCGCGCCTACGAACGGGCCATGGTCGCGCTGCGCCGCTACTTCGGCGTCACCGTCGTCGACTGCGAGACGCTCCCCGCCGAGGTCGCCCGCGTCGCGCTCTCCGCCTCCCAGGCCCGCGTCCTGACCACCCCCGCCACCCTGGACGGCGTCAGCAGCACCTTCGCCGTCCTCCAGTGGATGAAGGGCCTGCCGCCGCACATGCTGGGGAGCACCTCCGTCGTCATCACCGAGCAGGCGCCGCACTCCGGAGTCGACCTCGCCGACGCCGTGCGCACCCTGGAGGCGGCCGGGCCGAGCGTCCACGTCCTGCCCTACGACCGCCACCTCGCCGACGGCGGCCCCATCCGCACCGAACTGCTCGCCCACTCGACCCGGCAGAACGCCACCCGGCTCGCCGCGGACGTCTTCCAGCTCTCCCAGAAGCGCCACTGACGATGAGTACCCGACTGATCCACCGCCCGGCGCGGACCGTCAGGCCGCCGGCGCCCCCCGAGGCACGCACCATCGAGGCCCCGCCCAACCTCCCCGAGGGGAAGGCGGGCAGCATCGCGATGTCGCTGCTGCCCGTGGCGGGCGTCATGTCGTCCGTCGTGATGATGACGGTCGTCCGCAACAGCCAGTTCGCCGCGCTCGGCGCGCTGATCCTCGTCGTCACCATCATCGGCTCGGTCGCACTCGTCTTCTCGCAGCGCGGCAAGGCCCAGCGCACCCGCCGTACCCAGCGCGAGGCCTACCTCGCCTACCTGGAGGACCTGCGCGAGGAGCTCTCCGCCGAGGAACGCGAACGCGCCGAGCACGCCGACGTGCTCAACCCGCCGCCGCACGCCCTGTACGACATCGTCCGCGACCCGGCCCGGCTGTGGGAGCGCCGCCGCGTCGACGGGGACTTCCTGCGCGTGCGCGTCGGCACCGGCGAAATGCCGGTCCGCGACCTGCAGATCGGCCAGCAGGGCTCCACCGTCCTCACCCCACCCGACCGGTTCATGCTCAACGAGGCCTCGGCACTCACCGCCCGCTTCCGCAACGGCACCGAGCTGCCGCTCACCGTCCCCCTCGACCGCGTCGGCAACATCAGCGTCATCGGCCCCCGCGAGGACTGCCTGCGCGTCGCCCGCGCCCTGCTGGTGCAGGCCGCCGCCATGCACGCCCCCGACGACGTGGCGATCGCGCTCGCCGTGCCCGGCGACCGGCTCCCCGACTGGGAGTGGGCCAAGTGGATGCCGCACCTCCTGGACACCGAACAGCTCGACGGCCCCGTCGCCGCCCGCCGCATCGCCCCCTCCACGGACCAGCTCGCCCGGCAGATCGGCCCGGAGCTGCGCCGCCGCGCCTCCTACGCCGCCGAGGTGCGGCGCGGACTGTCCGGCAAGGACGCCCTGGCCATGACGTCACGGCTGCTGGTCGTGACCGACGGGCACGGTGAGGACGCCGTCGAACTGCCCCGCCCCGACGAGGCGGTCGGCCTGCGCGAGATGGGCGTCACCGTCCTCCACCTGCTCGAACAGCGCATCCAGGAGCCCGGCCACGTCGGCGTACGGATCACCGTCGACGGGGACCGGGTGCTCATCGAGGACCTGCGCCAGGACGAGCCCATCAGCGCCCACGGCACCGTGGACGAGGTCGGCATCCCCTTCGCCGAGGGCCTGGCCCGGATGCTCGCCCCGCTGCGCCTGTCCGCCGAGTCCCTCGTCGACGCCCCGCTGTCCGGCCCCGTCGACTTCGCGGACCTGCTCGGCATCGACGACGTGGCCCGTCTCGACCTGGCGAGCCTGTGGGCCCCGCGCGGCGAACGCGCCTTCCTGCGCGTCCCCATCGGCATCAGCGACGCCCGCGAGCCCGTGCTGCTCGACCTGAAGGAGTCCTCCGAGCTGGGCATGGGCCCGCACGGCCTGTGCGTCGGCGCGACCGGTTCCGGAAAGTCCGAGCTGCTGCGCACCCTCGTCCTCGCCCTGGTGGCCACGCACCCGCCGGAGGACCTCGCCCTGGTCCTCGTCGACTACAAGGGCGGTGCGACCTTCGCGCCGTTCGCCGACCTCCCGCACGTCGCCGGTGTCATCACCAACCTGGAGAACCAGGCCGGCCTCGTCGAGCGCGTCCACGCCTCCCTCGCCGGCGAGGTCAAGCGGCGCCAGCAGGTCCTCAAGGACGCGGGCAACGTCGCCGACATCGGCGACTACGCCGCGCTGCGCGCCGACCGCCGGCCCGACCTGGACCCGCTCCCGCACCTGTTCGTCGTCATCGACGAGTTCGGTGAACTGCTGACCGCGAAGCCCGACTTCATCGACCTGTTCCTGTCCATCGGCCGCATCGGCCGGTCCATCGGGGTGCACCTGCTGCTGTCCAGCCAGCGCATCGAGGGCGGCAAGCTCAAAGGCCTGGACACCTACCTCTCGTACCGCCTGGGCCTGCGCACCTTCTCCGCCGACGAGTCGCGCACCGTCCTGGACACCACCGACGCCTTCCACCTCCCGCCGCTGCCCGGCTTCGGCTACCTCAAGGTCGACACCAGCCACTACGAACGCTTCAAGGCGAGCTACGTCTCCGGCGCCTACCGGGGCCCCGTACAGCGCGCCGAGGACGAGGACAGCGGTCCGCTCGCCCTGGAGTACGGGGCGTTCAACTCCCTGTCCGAGCCGGAGAACACGGGCGGCCCCGAGCCCTCGGTGCGCCGCCGCGAGACCGGTCCCACCGAGATGGGCGTCATCGTCGAGCAGTTGGAGCACGCCGCGGGCCCGGTCCGCCGCATCTGGCTGCCGCCGCTGCCCGGCGCGATCGCCCTGGACTCCGTCGCCGGCCCGCTCGACGTGGGCGTGCGCGGAATGCAGCTCACCGCGCGCCGCGAACGTCTCGTGGTACCGCTCGGTCTGCTCGACGACCCGACGAAGCAGTGGCAGGGCCAGTGGTACCTCGACCTCACCGTCGCGGGCGGCCACGTCGCCGTCATCGGCGGCCCGCAGTCCGGCAAGACCACCCTGCTGAGGACCCTGGTCCTCTCGCTCGCCCTGACCCATACCCCGCAGGAGGTCGGCGTCTACGGGCTCGACCTGGTCGGCGGCGGCCTGCAGGCCCTGTCCGGACTGCCGCACGTGGGCGGGATCGCCGGCCGCGCCGACCGTGAGCGGGCGGCCCGTACCGTCGAAGAGGTACGCACCATGCTCGCCCTGCGCGAGGACCTCTTCCGCGAGCACGGCATCGACTCCGTCGAGCAGCTGCGCACCCTGCACGCGGCCGGCCGGCTGCCGCAGCTGGCCTCCGCCGAGATCGTCCTGGTCATCGACGGGTTCGGCGCGCTGCGCGACGACTTCGAGGAGCTCGACGACGCCGTCGTCGACATCCTCAAGCGCGGCGGCGGCTACGGCATCCACGTCGTCGCGGGCATGCTCCGCTGGAACGACGTCCGCATCGCCGTCCAGTCGAACTTCGGCACGCGCGTCGAGCTGCGCCTGAACGACCCCAGCGAGACCAGCATCGAGCGCAAGCTCGCCGAGACCCTGTCGCCCGACGAGCCGGGCCGTGTCCTCACCGACGGCAAGCTCTTCGCACAGGTGGCGCTGCCCCGTACGGACGGGCTCACCGACACCTCGGAACTGGGCTCCGTCCTGGAACGCACGGCCCGCACGATCCGCGCCACCTGGAGCGGCGACGCCGCCCAGCCGGTCCGGGTGCTGCCGCACGTGCTGGAGCCGCACCTGCTGCCGGGCCCGGTCGCCGAGCCGAAGCGGGTGCCGATCGGGCTCGACCAGACCGCGCTGGCACCCGTGCTCCTCGACCTGTTCCACCACGACCAGCACCTGCTGGTGATGGGCGACAGCGAGTGCGGCAAGACGAACCTGCTGAAGACCGTCGCCGGCGGTCTCATCGAGCGCTACGGCGAGGACGAACTGGTCTTCGCGATCATGGACCCGCGGCGCAGCCTGCGCGGTGTGGTTCCGGAGGAGTTCAACGGCGGCTACGCCTACAACGCCAAGATGTGCGCCGGGCTGGCCGCGGGCATCGCCACCGAGCTCGAACGGCGGATGCCCGACGACAGCGCCCCGCTGGAGGACCTGGAGCCGGGCAGCTGGGGCGGCGGCCCGCGGATCGTGGTCCTCGTCGACGACTACGACGTGCTGACCACCGCGGGACAGTCGCCGCTGGCCCCGTTCGTCCCGTACATCCCGTCGGCGGCCGACATCGGCCTGCACTTCGTGCTGACCCGCCGCGTCGCAGGCGCCTCGCGCGGGATGTACGAGCCGCTGGTGCAGGGCCTGCGCGAATCGGGCGCCTCGGCGATCGTCATGGCGGGCGACCGGGGCGAGGGCCAGCTGTTCCCGGGGGTGTACGCCTCCCAGCAGCCCGCCGGTCGCGGCGTCCTCGTCCGCAGGGGCCAGTCGAACCGCCTCGTCCAGACCGTTTACACCACCGAGTGAAGGGCCGCAGAACCGTATGACCAAGGACGTCGTAGCCCTGACCCAGCAGATGCCCGCCCCCTGGGCGGTGCTCGCGGGACTGCTGTCAGGCGGCCCCGACAAACTGGTGGACACGGCCGGAGAGGGGGCGGTGATCCAGCTCTGCGACGAGCAGGGGCGGCCGCTCGTATCGGTCGAGGCGCCCTTGCTGGTGCAGGTCGAGGGCGAGGCGGAGCGGCTGCTGGGGGCCACCCCGCCGCGCGTCCCCTACTGGTGGACCGAGGCCCGCGCCACCACCGGCGTGCCCGAGGCCGAACGCCTCGCGGGCACGTTCGCAGCCCGCCTGTCCTCGCTCGCCGGCGGGAGCGCCTGGCCGCCGGAGGCCGCGCGGTCGGTGGCGGTGGTGGAGAGCGACGGCATCGGCGTGGCGCCGACGCCGGCCGCGGCGCAGCCCGCCGTCGACGTGCTCACCCCCAACGTCGCCGTGGTCATCATGGACCGCCCGGTCGTCGCGATGACGGCCTGGCTCTCCGACGCCTTCCGGGCCGCCGCGGCGGCCGAGCGCGGCCTGCAGATCGTCACGCCGCCCGGAACGGTGCTGTCCCCGGCGGTGCTGGCGAACATGCCGGACTGGCCCTCGCGGTGGGTCGTGCAGGACCAGCGGGTGGGCTACTACGACGGCCTCTCGGGCGCGGTGCTGCGCTGGCAGGAAGGCATGTTCGCCACGGTCGTCGCCCCGGACGCCACCGAGGACGACCCCCGGACGCCCGTCGCCGCCTCGTACCAGGAGGTTGCGGAGACGGCGCAGCGGCAGCTGGCCCTCACCTTCCGCACCATCCACCCCGCGGACGACCGACTGGTCCTCGGCGGGGCCCTGGATACGGTGTGGCGCGAGCTGACGGGCGCCCCTCCGGCGGGCTGGGGCACCGCCGAGCCCGCGAACCTGCCCTGGTCGCCGGGCCGGCTGACCGACGTGGCGTTCGCGCGGGCCCCCGAGCCGACGTGGTTCGTGGTGGTGGGCCACCCGGACCGGCCCGGACTCGCCACCGTGCGGGTCAGCCGTACGAAGGCGGGCGTCGAGGAGACCGTGACGATGGCCCTCGGTTACGGCGAGGGCGAGGAGCCGCCGCTGGACGCCCTTCCGCGGGTCGCGGAGGCCCTCGTCACCCGCCACCGCCTCCAGTCGATGCTCGTACAGCTCCGCAAAGCCCGGCGCGATCTGCTGGTGCCGCCGCGCTTCGAGGGGCCGGGGGTGCCGCTGGCCTTCGTGCTGGGTGCGGAGGAGGTGCGTGCCATGCCGGACGACCGGGCCCGGCACACGCCGCTGGCCGAGGCGCCTGTGCCGCTCGGACCCAAGTCCCGCCCCGGCTACTACTACCCGCTGCCCGGGGATCCGTCGGACCTGTCCGGGTGGGCGGACTTCGAGCGGCTGACGAGGCATCTGAAGGGATCGTGAAGA
This sequence comes from Streptomyces sp. NRRL S-378, assembly GCF_000720645.1. Taxonomy (NCBI): domain Bacteria; kingdom Bacillati; phylum Actinomycetota; class Actinomycetes; order Kitasatosporales; family Streptomycetaceae; genus Streptomyces; species Streptomyces sp. NRRL S-378. The sequence goes on along the minus strand of NZ_JOBX01000107.1, from coordinate 166 downwards.
TGCCTGGCGGTTTGTCATGAGTCGGCCACAACCGCCTCGTTGCTCGTTGCAGGTGCGATGTATGTTAGTTGTAGTGGTCACACTGGTGTTCGTTCGAGAGTGCGGGGGAGTGTGGGATGAAGTTCGACATGGGGACGCAGGTTCTGACGAACCTGATGTCGGGTTC
>NZ_JOBX01000106.1:0-11935 GCF_000720645.1 Streptomyces sp. NRRL S-378 | reverse complement strand
ACGCCACCCCCGCAACTACCTGGCCTTCCACGGCCTCGCCGCAGCCATCTGCTGCTACAAGCGACTCATCCGCATCACCACATAGGACACGGTCTTAGGAGACGGTCGGCCGCCTGGTCGCGGTGCAGGACAAGGGCCTGGCCGCCATCCCCGAGCTGGCACGGGAACTGATCGACCCGCACCGGGAACAGAAGCGGGCCTGCGGAGGCCGCAGAGGGAGCCGGCGGCCCAGGAGGTGCAGACTCCGGGAACGCAGGCACGCCGGTGACATCGGTGTCCATCATCATCCGAGGAGTCACGGACCGGGCAGGCCAGCTCCCGAAGCAGCAAGGAATGCAATCCGGACGAAGTTTCGAAAAGGAGTCCGAATCGCCGACACTTCACATTCTTATGTGACTTGGATCACTTCACCCTCTCGTCATGCTGCCTATTCTCCTGGCCTACCCGGCGCAGGATCCACGTCGTGGTCGAGTAATTGGCCGCCGTCAGGCGGACAATCAGGGGGAAAATCACATGCGTTCACTTCGCGTCGTCGTTGCTACAGCTGCCGCTGCCAGCGCTGTTCTGTTGATGGCACCTTCCGCAGGTGCTACCGCACCTTCGCCGTCCGCACCGGTCGTTCCGCCATCACCGGCTCCAATCCCGTGATCGCTACGTACAAGGGCAAGCAGATCAACCTCGCCAACGACTGGCAGGGGGCTCAGGTCTGTGCCGAGGCGCCCGAACGGTGAAGTCCGCTGTTTCGACAGCCAGACCGAGGCGGACGCCTCCACTCACCAAGGAGAACGCCGCCCTCTCCAAGGAGACGGCCGCCAAGCGCAAGGCGCTCGGCGCGCAGGCGCCGGCCTCGACGTTCGCCTTGGGCGACTGCGCCAGCGGCTGGGTCTGCCTGTGGAAGCACTCCAACTACACCGGCCGCCGACTGCAGTGGAGCGCAAGCGGGACCAAGAACCTCAGCGACTGGAACTTCCGTGACCAGGAAAGTTCCATCTGTGTTAACCGCCCCTAGTTAGGCGGGACCCTCGTCGAACTCCGGGACTTCATGCCGGATCCGTCGATGCACATCCCCGCCGGCAGCTGCTACGACTTGACGACGCTCGGGGTACCGGGCGGCACGTGGAACGACAAGGCCGACTCCCTGACCATGTAGTGCGCCATGGCCCGGCTGAACTGCCGGGCCATCAGTACTGCACTGCACAGGTAAAGGGTCGCCGGTCATCGGAAATCGGCAATCTGTGCGCACTGGACACCGATTACATGTGAAGGAACACAATGACCCATCTCCGTAGATATCGATCCGCTGCTTTTGTGGCTGCCGTGGTTGGCGTGATGATTTCCGCACCACCGGCGAATGCCGCGTCTACCCAGTATGAGAACCATTTCAACGACACAGTCTGCAAGGATCCAGGATATTCCAGCTTCCATTTCACCCTCTGGTACAACTCGGAATTCAAGGGCGCCTATCGAAATATTGGCTACAACGTCTGGGATTTCAGCGATGAGCGCTACGCCCTAACATCCGGCAAGCAGCCCCTGAATTTCTGCATGTTCGGGGTAAGTAATCCATGGCCTGGTTCGGGTGAGGGGGTCAAGAATAATGCCGCCTCTGCAGCAAACCGCCACGCCACTTACTTTGCCGACGTCTACTACAACAGTGGATACAAAGGCGCAAAAGACGAGGTTGCATTGATCCGCAACCTGTACAACACAAAGAACAATAACGCCTCCTTCGCCTGGCGGGTTTAAAGGGTGCGAAAGCGTGTTGTTCATGCACCCGAGTCGCTAAACTTTGCAGGCGATGCACATGGCGGTTCCGCATTTGATCGCTAGTTGAAGTTTGCCCCGTGGGGCCAGGAAGAGGCGTGCCCCGCGGGGCAAACGCGCACGCCATTAAAGGCTTCACCAGCCCGAGGCGTGAAAATCCACAAATTGGATGCTCGAAGTGAGGCGTTAGCCCCGTCCCTTATCATTAGGAAATGGTAATCTCTGATGCGTTTCACTTCCCCGGAAAGGGTAGCGGCGGTACTTGCTGCGTGCGCCCTCGCTGGTTCCGTTGTCGGCTGTTCTGAACAGTCTGGATCGTCCAGTGGTCCACAACTCCGCCCGGTGCCCTCCCGTTCCTTCAATGAAGCAGATCCTGCAACGTGGACGCTGCCGATGGAGGCCTACCTTCTGTCTGACGATCAGCGCAGCCAGCTTTCAAGAGCGAAAGGACTGTTGATTGACGGTTGCATGAAGAAGGCTGGGTACGATCAATGGAATCCAGCCCCGGAACTTCCAAAGATGGGCCCTAAGACGCTGACTGACTGGCGATACGGGATTCACGATGGAGAACTGGCGAAGCGCCGTGGATACAAACCCGATGATGCCGAACAGGCGGCCTATGACGAGGCAGTAAACTTGGGTGCTGTAGACGGCACTTCACCAGAAGGACCGGACGGAAAAGCACTTCAAGTGTGCATCGGTGAAGCACGCACCAAACTGGGCACCGGCGCCTCTTCGTACGGCGAAGAAGCCCAAAAGCTTGGAAATGAAGCTTTCACTCGGTCCAAGGAGGATCCGAAGGTAATCGCCGCGTCCCAGGAATGGTCGTCGTGCATGAAGGAACAAGGCTACAACTACAAACAGCCGTTGGACGCGAGTGACGATTCACGTTTCAGTGGCAAGGAAGTTACTCCGGAGGAGATCGCCACGGCCACGGCGGACATCACCTGCCGCAACCGTACCCACGTGGCCAAAATTTGGTGGGAGACCGAGGCCAAGCTACAGACCGCCTCGCTTGAGAAGAACGCCGAGACGCTGGAGAAGGCCCGCAAGGAGCTCGACGCCTCGATCAAAGCGGTAGCCGACGTACTTGCCGGCGAAAAGTAGGAGAGCCGCAACATGTTCAAGCCCGCTGACGCGCCGAAAACCTTGGCACCCGGAAATGACGCCCCCTCACACCGGCAACCGGCTCCGCCGCGCGGGGGACTCGTGCGCCGCCGCCGAATCTTGACCGGCGTTGTCGCGGGAACTATGGCCCTGACTGGAATCGGCGCTGGAGCTGCGACCCTGCTGAAGTCCCCGGCGCAGGTTGCAGCAGAAACCGCGCCGCCGCCTCCCGACGTGCTGACGGCGCCTGTCGAGAAGAGGGTACTATCCGCCTCGCTGATCACCCGCGGTAAAGTCGCCGCTTCACAGCGGATTGACGTTTTGTCGGCCGGGCTGAGTAGTGGGGACACCATCCGTGCGGTGGTGACCAAGGTCAAGGCGAAGCCCGGCGACATGGTGAAGCCCGGCTCGGTTCTAGTGGAAGTTGCTGGTCGCCCGGTGCTGGCGCTACGCGGGTCATTGCCGGCCTACAGGAACCTGACTGCAGGCGTCGTCGGCCCGGACGTGGTGCAGCTGCAGCGGGCCCTGGCCGAACTTGGCTACCGCCGTGGCACCGACCCCTCGGGCACCTTCGGCCCAGGTACGCAGAACGCAGTCAGGTCTCTCTACGAGGCTGCCGGCTATACCGCCCCCACCACCGCCGGAATGAAGGCAGGCGCGGCAGGCAAGCCGGGTGCTGACAAGCCAGGCGAGCCGCCGAACAGCAGCGCGTCCGCTGCCACGACGGGTACCTCGCCGACGGTGGTGCTGCCGGCAGCCGAGACGGTGTTCGTATCGGACGGTCCGGTGCGGGTCGATTCGGTCGAGGCGGTCGTGGGCGCTACTGCCACCGAGAAACTGATGACGATCACAGCCGGGGTACTCGGCATTGACGGAGCGCTGGAAAGTTACCAGAAGGACTCGGTGCGACCTGGGCAGAAAGTGGATATCTTCGCAGACAGGAGCGGCGGGCGGGCTGTCGGCACGGTGGCGTCCGTGGGACCGGCGCCAGTCCCGACGGGCAAGGAAGCCGGCGCCGCCGAAGCGACACAGCGCTTCCAGGTGAAAATCACCCCCGACCAGCCGCTGCCCGCCGAGTTCGCAGGCCAGGACGTCCGGCTGACAATCAACGCCGCATCATCTGAAGGCGCGGTTCTGGTGGTCCCAACCGCAGCAGTCTCTTCCCAGGCAGACGGCCGTACGACACTCACCGTCGTCACCAGCGGCGGAAAGCAGGCCCGTGTGGAGATTCGCACCGGGATGACTGGTGACGGCTACGTGGAGGTCACACCGGTATCGGGCACCCTTGCGCCCGGTGACCGCGTCGTCCTCGGCGCGGGACGGGCCTCTGCACCGAGCGGCGGCAAGCGGTGAACCCAGAGCGGACACCCCCGGTGATTCAGTTCGACTCTGCCGGACTGACCTACCCCGGGCCTCCGCCCGTTCCCGCACTGCTCCCCTGCGACCTGACGGTCAGGCGCGGCGAGTACGTCACCATCGTGGGGCCATCCGGATCGGGAAAGTCAACCTTCCTCAACATCGCTGGCCTGCTAGATACCCCCACCCACGGGGCCTACCTGCTGGACGGGATTAACACCACCAGCATCAAAGACAAGGAACGCACCACCCTGCGGGGATCCCGCATCGGTTTCGTCTTTCAAGCCTTCCACCTCCTGGAGCACCGCAGCGCCCGTGAAAACGTCGAGCTCGCCATGATCTATCAGCGAGTTCCCCGCCCGCAACGACGCGCCCGTGCCGACGCCGCGCTGGTCCGCGTGGGCCTGGGACACCGGTTGGACGCTTTGCCCACCAGGCTCTCCGGCGGAGAACGCCAACGGGTGGCCATCGCCCGGGCACTGGTCACCGAGCCCTCGCTCCTGCTTTGCGATGAACCCACCGGAAACCTAGACACCGCCACGGCAGAGTCCGTCCTGGAACTCCTGGACCAGCTCCATCTCGACGGCGCGACGATTGTGGCCATCACCCACGACCCCCAGGTCGCTGCCCGGGGTCAGCGCACCGTCACGATCCGCGACGGCCGTCTCACCGATCCTCTTGCCGAGCAGGTAACCGCATGACCGCACACGGCAGCAGTCACCGAGCCCGCAAAGACGGTACAAAGGCTCGTCGTCCAGGTCTTGCGGCACGTGATCTGTGTGCCGAGGCCCTCGCCGGCGTACTCCAACGCCCGGCGCGCTCGGCCCTCACCGCACTGGGCACCGTCTTGGGAGTAGGTGCCTTCATCGCGGTCCTCGGCCTCACCGGCACCGCCGCCTCTCAGATCGACGCCCGGTTCAGCCGGCTCACCGCGACGGAAGTGACCGTGCAGGACACAGGCGGAAGCGACAGCACCCACGTTCCTCTGTCCTTCACTCCGGACGCCGACCAGCGCATCGCAGCACTCAACGGAGTCACGGTTGGCGGAGTTTTCTGGAAGGTGCGTCTGCGCACCGACCAGAAAGTCAGCACCTCTCTGATAGCAGCCGACGGAAACGACATGCGCCCACAAGTCATGGCTGCCTCCCCGGGAGCACTCCAGGCCGCAGGCCCTCACATGGCACAGGGAAAGCCGTTCGACGCCTTCCACGACCGCGAACGCCAACAGGTAGCCGTCATCGGCTCGGCAACCGCGAACCGGCTCGGGATCACGGATGTACAAAGCCAGCCTGCCATCTTCGTCGGCACGACTCCGTTCACCGTCATCGGCGTCCTCGAGGACGTCGACCGCAAGCCCGACCTGCTGCTGTCCGTCCTCATCCCACGCTCCACTGCAGAACGCATCTGGGGCCCACCCAGCGACGACCGCGCCACCATGCTCATCTCCACCCGCCTCGGCGCCGCCACCCAGATTGCCAACGAGGCAGCCCTCGCCCTGCGCCCGGACCACCCTGAATACTTCAAGGCCCTTCCGCCCCCCGACCCCAAGACCCTGAGATCCGGAGTCGGCGGAGACCTCAGCTCCCTCTTCCTCCTGCTCGCCGCCGTATGCCTCGTGATCGGGGCCGTCGGCATCGCGAACACCACCCTGGTCGCCGTAATGGAAAGAACCGGAGAAATCGGTCTGCGCCGTGCACTCGGCGCACGCGGGCGCCACATCACCTTGCAGTTCCTCTCCGAATCCACCGCTCTCGGACTTATCGGCGGCCTGATCGGCACATCGATCGGCACCGCGGTCGTTGTTCTGGTATCTGCGGCCCGCCAGTGGACCCCGGTTCTGGATCCGATCACCCTTGCCGCCGCCCCTGTCTTGGGCCTGACCACCGGCCTTCTCGCGGGAATTTACCCCGCCTGGCGGGCATCCCGCATCCCTCCGGCCGAGGCCCTGCGCCGCTGAGCGCACAGCCCGCCTCTCTCGGATGCACGCCCGCCAGCCGCTGGGGTTCCGCCCTGGTGAAGGCTCCACGACCGTGCGGCCTGCTGTCTGGGCCCACCTCAAGTACAACCCGCCAAGACCCTTGGCGCTCATCGAAGGCCCGCTCGCAGAGCAGCGGGCACAGTGCTCGCCCCTGGGGGTGCGAGCGGTTTCCAGCGAGGAGAAAAGTTGAGATTACGTAGGAAAGCACGGACAGTCTCAGCGGCGGTGGCCGCTGGTGCGCTGTTCGCCGGACTCCTCCAGGCCACGGCCTGGGCCGAGGAAAAGCCACGACCAGCGCCTGCTCCCGCGAAGCCGTTCGAGGTGCCTGCTGAGGAGCGCTCCAGGGTCCTTGGCAAGGACTGGAAGAAGTCGGCGGACATAGCCTGGACGACCAGTTCCGATGCGCAGGGCTTTCATCTCCTGACGGCCCACGAAAGCGCCGGCTACTCCTGGAGCACTGTCGCCTCGCTGTCCGAGCCCGGGTTTGACACAGACTCATGGATTGGGAACGCGTGTGTCACCGCCTCGGGCAAACGCGCAGTGGTGGTGTACGCGCCGCGGACCTTCACGAACACACCGAAGCTGATGGCACGCGGCGCGTTCGCCGCGGTTGTGGAGCTGGAGACCGGGCACGTCACCAAGCTGCCTGTACAGGTCTCCCTGTCGTACTACAACCCCGGCTGCGGGACGGGCGAAGAGGCTGTCCTTACACAGTCCGGCGGCGAGGACAAGCCCTCCACCCGCCTGTTCAAACTGGACACGATCACGTCGACGCTCTCCCAACCCATTGAAACCACGGGGCAGGTCACCTCGTCGGTACCGGCTTCCGACGGGTCTGTGGTCGGAGCCGCGGGCGCGCAAGTCGTCAAGGTCGATGTCAAGGGCAACAAGACGCCCGTCGTGGCCACCGACGCGGTGCCCTACCGACTGACGCCCGACTCCGACGGCGGCCTCGTCTTCCTCGACCAGACCCCAGAGAAGGCCGGTGCGAAGGTGGCACGGGTCAAGCACGTCGAAGCCACTCAGATCACAAATCCGGGCGCCAAGAAGGCCGCAGCGGTCCTGGCGGAGGGTCCCTTGGCCGAGACCGGTCTGACGCGAAACGCCGGCACCGTCTACCTGACGGGCAAAGCCAAGCCAGCCTCCGGCAAGAAGCTGCCCAAGACCGTGCGTCACCTCACCAGCACGCCCAAGGACGCCAAGGTCTCCACCCGCGGCGAGGCGGTGCTGAGCGAGACCACGTGGGCAGACGGCCAAGGTGCCCTCATTCACGGCGCGGACCCGTCCGCAGGGCGCCCCGTCCAGGTCCAGATGACCGTCCTGGACAGCGGCGGCACAACCGCGTTCACCGTCGCCCCCGGCCAGCGGACCAGCCCGCGCATCCAAGAAGGGCGCGAACGCACCCCGGCACTCAAGGCTCCCAAGGCCGACGGCGTGACGGCACCTCAGGCACAGCCCAAGTCAGCGAGCCCGGCCCCCCAGGCCGCTGCGCCGCAGGCTCTCGCCGCCGGAACGCCCAACGAGATCGTGGAATCTGAGCGTGTGTGCTCCGTTCCGCGCAATGACCCTCGGAACCAGGCGATGCAGCCCAAGCCGCGGCAGGTCGAGTGGGCAGTCAACCAGGCCATCCGCGGTAACCTCGACAAGCACGTCAGTCGGCCGGAGAACTGGAAGAACCTGGGCATGCCGGCCTACCAGCCGCAGACCCTGTTCCCCTACCCCTCCGATCTGCTCAAGGGAGCCACGGTTCCCGCGCAGGTGATGCTCGGCATCACCGCCCAGGAATCGAACATGTGGCAGGCGTCCCGCGTCGCGGTTCCCGGTGTCACGGCGAATCCGTTGATCGGCAACTACTACGGCATCGATCTCTACGACGGCAACGCGGCCAACGACTGGGACATCAACTGGGCCGAAGCCGACTGTGGCTACGGCATTACCCAGGTCACCGACCACATGCGTCTGGCCGGACGCGAAGATGGGAAGGGCGGTGCGGCCTGGGACTACCAGAAGCAGCGTGCCGTCGCCCTCGACTACACCGCCAACGTGGCGGCCGGTCTGCAAATCCTCGCGGACAAGTGGCACCAGACCACTAGTGCGGGCTTGAAGGTCAACAACGGCAACTCCGCCAAGCTTGAAAACTGGACTTTTGCCCTGTGGGCCTATAACTCGGGCTTCTACCCCGACAACGGAGACGGTTCTCCCTGGGGGCTCGGATGGGCCAACAACCCCGCTAACCCCGAATGGGATGCCGGCCGGTCACCCTTCATGGAGGACAACGCAGGCAACGAAGAAGCAGCGGATGCTGCGCACCCTCAGGACTGGCCGTACCAGGAGAAGGTCCTCGGGTTCGCCGCTCACCCGCCGTCCTTCCTCGAGTCCCCGGGCAAGATGGTCCCCGCTTTCATCGCGGCCTGGTGGAACGGCAAGGAGGGTGGAGCCAGCATCGAGGGCTCCGCAGTTCAGCACCGCGCCAAGGCCAAGCCTCCGGAGAACCTGTTCTGCACACCGCTTGACAACAGCTGCGACCCGAGCAAGATCGGAGACGGCGCCAAGAACGAGACCGGAGCCGGTCCCTGCATCCGTGACGTGGACTACAAGTGTTGGTGGCACAAGTCCGTGCAGTGGAAGAACGACTGCGACTTCTCCTGCGGAAACGACTTCACCCGCTTCCCGGTCAGCTGGGCCGAGGAGGCCGACGGCACCGCCTACCCGCCGAACTGCACCACCAGCGGCCTGCCCGCTGGCGCCCGCATAGTCGACGACGTAGCCCAAGGAACTGCTGTCATCCGCCCAGGATGCCCGAACAACTCCTGGACCAACCAAGGCACCTTCACCTTCGACTTCGGAAAGGGTGAAACGGCCTGCTCGCTGTGCTACGTGAAATGGCCGGCGAAAGTCGACCTCCACCAGCTCGGCGCCGGCTTCGGCGGGCACTTCTACTTCGGCCACACCAGGAAGGCCGACGCCAAGGGCGAACGCCTAAAGATCACCGGCACGTGGAAGCTGAACGCACCACTGGCCGAACGAGACGCCCGCGTTTGGGTACACCTGCCCGACCACGGTGCACACACCAAGCAGGCGAACTACGAGATCAAAACAGCTGAAGGCTGGGTCTCCAAGCAGGTCTCCCAGCCCGGGAAGAGCAACCGATGGGTGGACATCGGCACCTACCGCTTCGAAGGCAACCCTGAGGTCCGCCTGTCAACGATCACTGGCGACGGGACCGGTGACCAGGACATCGCCTTCGACGCAGTCGCCTTCGAGGGGGGCGACTTCTCTCAGATCCCGGAGATTCGCTTCCCCGACCCGGACCCCAACGCACCGGCGCCTGCGGCCGTCGAACCCCCGGAAATCATTCCCGGAAACTTCCTCGACCTGAACGTGGCGGCGAACCGCGGCGCTCCCGCGGCGAAATCCTCGCTGGTAAGCCCCAGCGCAATCGGACCCAAGGTCTCAAAGGAATGCCGAACGGTCAACGAGGCCAAGCAGGAAGTCATCTGCATGGGCCCGGCCCCCATGAGCCCGGAACCGGCCGAAAAACAGTCGGAACGAAAGCGAGCCGAGGCACCAGAAGCTGACGCCGGCGCCAGGGCAGCCAGCAGTGCAGCCGAACCCGTCGCATGCTCGCTGGCCAACCACTCCGTCTCCTACACCAGGACGTATGCATGCATGACCGGTCAGCTCATCCTTGAGCGCATCACCGCCGGTCGGCCCACAGGCCAAGCCATATGGGATTACCGGCATGAAATCCAGCTCAACCTCAAGACCGCAGTAATCCAGCAGACTGTCTCCTTTGACATGAAGTCGACGGCGGGAATCACGGCCGTCACACTAGACATGGACTTCGACTGCCTCGGTGCCTGCCAGAGCGAACCTACTCGGTGGACCAACAGCCAAACCTGGAAGACCGGCGATCGGCACACGCTCAGTGGGTTCAAGGAGATGAAGTGGACCGGAACCTCCGGCCATAGCGACGTATATCCCAGCTGGACGTTCAAGGGGACGATGGACAGCGGCGCGGGCACGCCCATCAAGCGCGACAAGCCCGAGCTCAACATTCGCTGCGACCTTGAAGCGAAGAACACCGACGGAAAGCCCGGCTGTGTGTTCTCACGCTACATCCCCACCTATGTTGTCGGTACTGCCGAAAACCCGTCGGCTGCGGCCTTCTACTGGATTCTCCAGCAGAAGCTGCCGTCTCACCCCGGAAGCCGCCCGCACAAGAAACCCCTCACCTATCTGGCCGACTCGGCCAAGGCCGACTACAACCGCAACAAGGTCGTCTGCAACAAGTACGGCGATGGGAAGTTCCTAAAGCATCCGGACTCGGGGGTAACGAGGCCCGGTGGACCCAGTTGTGACGAGTTCCCGTTCGCAGCCACCTACCAGAGTGGAGCCATGCCGGTAGCCACCGGTGGGGGCGGCCTGACGCTCGGCACGGGCTGTCTCCAGCTGTACGCGAAGAAGCCGACGGCTGGAGAGCAATGGACGCTGAAGGAGGACACCCGTTACGCCCGTCCCAACACGTGGAAGGAACCGTGCGGTCGAGCCTCGCTGCCGGGTGACGAGAACAGCGGTGCGGCCAACCGGATCGGCCTCCACTTCGTTCCCAACAACCGCATCATCGACAAGGACGCCTACTACCTGCTGGCCCCTGGATTCGAGGAATGCACTGATCTGACGAAGATCTGCTGGGTTCGTACCCGCTAGGGTTAGAGAGCACATGAGAACTGGGGCCGGGGTCGTTCTCCCGGCCCCAGTTCGTTTACCTGGAAGGGAACGAGATAGCGGGGAGTGAGGCACTTAGAATGGAGGATCGAGGCAGGTCGACCCCAAAATGCCGTTCCATCAGTTTCAGCAGAAGCACCTCGGAATTTTCCTCGGCTACCCCTTCCGGCACACCGGCTTCCACCAGTCCCGCGGCCACGAGTCCGGACGCGTATGTCAGGGGGCCAGACTCGTCTACTACCTCCTGGGCATCCGACGGCTCAAAGAATGCTACGATCTCGCCATCCACCGCGTGCATAAACCACACGGGAGGCATTCCGCTATTGAGGACAGCGATGCACTCTGTTCCCGCCGATACCCGAAGGGCATTCCTGGCTTCCATGCCCTCGGCGCTCCACTGCTCCAGTGAGAACGCCCAGTCCCCTGTGGTGCCGAGGCGCGCTACAGGCGTCTTGTCCATGGAGTACTCGAATGCCTCGCCCGAGGTCATCGAGGCGATCATCGCTTGACCGTCGTGCCCCAGGCGGGCGACAAGTTCGTTCACGTCGATCCCACGAACGAGCAACAGGCAGTAGGCGTCACAATCCTCCGGCAGCCAGTGGATTCCGTCCATGGATTTCTCCCGTGTCCTGAGTTTGAGTTACGTGCACCGTGGCGGGCGCAGGCGCCCCGCAATCCTGGAAGCCCAGGCGGATTCCGTCCCTAACAGGGCTGCATTGTCGGAGCGCCACAGATACGCCGATCATACGACCACGGTCTGTCAGAGTGCCGTGCTACCTGCGTTTCACGAGCGCACGCCTCCAGCAAGCGCTGGCACCGGGCGCCTCGGTGAGTGCCGTCCCAGGAAGCCTCGCGGCGGCTGGCCCGCACACCCCGGGCGGGTCATCCAGCACCTGCTGCTGGCCTAAGACCGTGTCCTATGTGGTGATGCGGATGAGTCGCTTGTAGCAGCAGATGGCTGCGGCGAGGCCGTGGAAGGCCAGGTAGTTGCGGGGGTGGCGT
>NZ_JOBX01000105.1:0-12048 GCF_000720645.1 Streptomyces sp. NRRL S-378 | reverse complement strand
CGTTCTGCTGTCTTGCGTTTCCGACTCTATCAGACTCTTTCATGTCCGATTTCCTCGGCGCTTTCCAGGTTTCCGCTTTCGCGTTTCCCTTTCCGGCGATTCCGACTCTATCAGAACCTTTCGGGCCTGACTCCCAGTCAGCGGGTCTGCTGCGCGGGCTGTTGGGCCCTTGCGGCGAGTGAGACAGTAGCGGATTCCTCGCCTCCGAACCTAATCGGCGGCGGCGTCCTCGGACGCGGATTCCTCATTCGCAAATACGCATGAAAACGAGACGACAGAGTGCGCCGTTCGTTCGAATGTGTGTTGCGGAATGGCTGTCCGGGGACCGACCGGGGTCGGCGCTCACGTCGGACAACTCGAAGAACCTTACGGACCGGGCACACCCGTGTCAACCCCCGGCTGACCGTCGCCGCACCGTGGGGGCAAACTCCCCCCGCCCTCCCCTCCGGCGGTCTACGCTGGCTCCCATGACTACGCATGCGCTCACGCTCAGCCTTCGCTGGTGGGCCGCCTGACGGCGGCCGACCTTCCACACGAGCACGCATGCGCTCACGGCCGCCGCCTCGGCGGCCGTTCTGTTTTCTCCCCCTTCCGGGAGTGGCCCGGCCGCCGCCCGACGCGGTGGCCCGACACCACTCACACACTCACAGGGAGAGCAGGACATGACGAGGATCTTCAGCGGGATCAAGCCGACCGGTCACATGACCCTGGGCAACTACCTGGGTGCCGTACGGCAGTGGGTCGCGGCCGACCAGGAGCCCGACGACGCGCTGTTCTGTGTCGTCGACCTGCACGCGCTGACCGTCGAGCACGAACCTGCGCGCGTACGGAGGCTGAGCCGGCAGGCCGCGACGCTGCTCATCGCCGCCGGACTCGAACCCCACCGTTGCACCCTCTTCGTACAGAGCCACGTCGACGAGCACACGCGGCTGGCGTACCTGCTGGAGTGCACGGCCACCGACGGCGAGCTGCGGCGGATGATCCAGTACAAGGAGAAGGCGGCGAAGGCACAGGCCGCCGGCGACGGCGTACGCCTGTCCCTGCTCACCTATCCGGTGCTGATGGCCGCCGACATCCTGGCGTACGGGGCCGGGGAGGTGCCGGTCGGGGAGGACCAGCGCCAGCACGTCGAGCTGACCCGGGATCTGGCGGTGCGGTTCAACCAGCGCTACGGCCACACCTTCACCGTCCCGAAGGCCACCCATCCGGCGGTGGCCGCCCGGGTCATGGACCTGCAGGATCCGACGTCGAAGATGGGGAAGTCCCACGAGAACGGGGCCGGGATCGTCTACCTCCTCGACGAGCCCGAGGTGGTCCGCAGGAAGGTGATGCGGGCCGTGACCGACAGCGGCGACGGCGCGGTGGTCCACGACCGGGAGGCCCGGCCCGGGGTGGCGAACCTGCTGGACATCCTGGCGGCGTGCACCGGCGGTGATCCGGCCGCGCTCGCCGAGGGGTACAGCGGGTACGGGGCACTGAAGCGGGACGTCGCCGACGCGGTGGTGGAGCTGCTGCGGCCGTTGCAGGAGCGGCACGCGGAGCTGGCGGCGGATCCCGCGCAGGTGGAGAAGGTGCTGCGGGAGGGCGCGGAGCGGGCCAGGGAGCTGGCGCGGCCCGTGGTGGACCGGGCGTACGAGGCGATCGGGCTGCTCCGGGCGTAGCCGGGGGTACGGGCTCCCGCGGGGCGGGGGCCCGTATCCGTATCCGTACCCGTACTCGTACGCGTACGCGTGGTTCAGCTGTTGCCGGAGGCGAGCTCGCGGCTGCGGTCGCGGGCCGCTTCGAGGGCGGCGATCAGGGCGGCGCGCACGCCGTGCCTCTCCAGCTCGACGATGGCGTTGATGGTCGTGCCGGCCGGGGAGGTGACGGCCTCACGGAGCTTGACCGGGTGTTCGCCGCTGTCGCGGAGCATCACGGCGGCGCCGATGGCGGCCTGGACGATGAGGTCGTGGGCCTGGGCGCGGGGCAGTCCGAGGAGGATGCCGGCGTCGGTCATGGCTTCGACGAGGAAGTAGAAGTAGGCGGGTCCGGAGCCGGACAGGGCGGTGGCCGCGTCCTGCTGGGACTCGGGGACGCGCAGGGTCTTGCCGACACCCCCGAAGATCTCCTCGGTGTGGGCGAGGTGCCCTGCGGTGGCGTGGCTGCCGGCGGAGATGACGGACATGGCCTCGTCGACGAGGGCGGGGGTGTTCGTCATGACGCGCACGACGGGGGTGCCGGGGGCGAGCCGCTCCTCGAAGAAGGAGGTGGGGATGCCGGCGGCGCCGCTGATGACGAGGCGGTCGGCGGGGACGTGCGGGGCGAGCTCTTCGAGGAGCTTGGCCATGTCCTGGGGTTTGACGGTGAGGATCAGGGTGTCGGCGCGCTTGGCGGCCTCGGCGTTGGAGACGGCCTCGACGCCGTAGCGGGTGCGGAGTTCCTCGGCGCGGTCGCTGCGGCGCGCGGTGACGAGGAGCTTGGAGGCGGGCCAGCCGCCGCGGATCATTCCGCTGAGCAGGGCCTCGCCGATCTTGCCGGTACCGAGGACTGCGACTGTCTGGGTCATGCCCGATTCACCTCGCCGAACGTTCTTCCACCTGGGCTGCGTAGGCGTGGGCGTACGCGTACGCGTGCTCATCCTTGCACCCGGGCGGCGGGCCGGGTGGAGCCGTCCGGAGTGCGGTCAGGTCCGGTGAGGTCCGGTCAGGGGGTGCGGCGGCGGAGGGTGGCCGCGCCGAGGGCGAGCACGAGGACGGCGCAGGCGGCGACGATCACGGCGTCGCGGACGAAGTCTGCGGTCATGTCGGTGTGGGTGAGGACCTGGGTCATGCCGTCGACGGCGTAGGACATGGGCAGGACGTCGGAGATGCCTTCGAGTACGGGGTGCATGGTGCTGCGGGCCGCGAACAGGCCGCAGAGGAGCAGCTGGGGGAAGATCACCGCCGGCATGAACTGGACGGCCTGGAATTCCGAGGCCGCGAAGGCGGAGACGAAGAGGCCGAGGGCGGTGCCGAGGAGGGCGTCGAGCAGGGCGACGAGGAGGAGGAGCCAGGGGGAGCCGACGACGTCGAGGCCGAGGGCCCAGAGGGCGAGGCCGGTGGCGATGAGGGACTGGACGACGGCGACGGCGCCGAAGGCGAGGGCGTAGCCGCCGATGAGGTCGCCCTTGCCCAGGGGCATGGCGAGGAGGCGTTCGAGGGTTCCGGAGGTGCGTTCGCGCAGGGTGGCGATGGACGTCACCAGGAACATCGTGATGAGGGGGAAGATCCCCAGGAGTGACGCGCCGATGCTGTCGAAGGTGCGGGGGCTGCCGTCGAAGACGAAGCGCAGCAGGGTGAGCATCAGGACGGGCACCAGGATCATCAGGGCGATGGACCGTGGGTCGTGGCGGAGCTGGCGCAGGACGCGGGCGGCGGTGGCGGCGGTGCGGGCGGCGTTCATCGGGGCTGCTCCTGGGCGGGGAGGGCGTTCGCCTCGTCGACGAGGCGGAGGAAGCCCTCTTCGACGGTGGCGGAGTGGGTGCGGGTGCGCAGGGCGTCGGGGGTGTCCTGGGCGAGGATGCGGCCCTCGCGCATGAGGAGCAGGTCGTGGCAGCGCTCGGCCTCGTCCATGACGTGGGAGGAGACGAGGATCGTGGCGCCGCGGGTGGCGGCGATGTCGTGGAAGAGGTTCCACAGGTCGCGGCGCAGGACGGGGTCGAGTCCGACGGTGGGTTCGTCGAGGACCAGGAGCTCGGGGGTGCCGAGCAGGGCGACGGCGAGGGAGACGCGGCTGCGCTGGCCGCCGGAGAGGTTGCCGGCGAGGGCGTCGGCGCGGGCGGTGAGGTCGACGTCGGTGATGGCGCGGCGTACGGCGTCGGCGCGGCGGGCGGCTGCGGCCCGGCCGGGGTCGAGGATCGCGGCGAAGTAGTCGAGGTTCTGGCGGACGGTGAGGTCGTCGTAGACGGAGGGTGCCTGGGTGACGTAGCCGATGCGGGAGCGGAGGTCGGGGTGGCCGGCGGGGCGGCCGAGGACGTCGAGGGTGCCGGTGACATGGGCCTGGGTGCCGACGACGGCGCGCAGGAGGGTGGACTTCCCGCAGCCGGAGGGGCCGAGGAGGCCGGTGATGCGGCCGCGGGGGACGTCGAAGGCGATGTCGGCGATGACGGTGCGCGGGGTGCGGCCGGTGCCGCGGCGGACGGTCAGGCCGTGGGCGTGCACGGCGGCCTGGTCTCCCTCGGGCTGCTTATTCATCATGTGATGAATAATGCTCCCGGCGGCGCCCGGGCGTCAATCACCGGGACGGAAGCCGACGCGCGGAGCAGGCCGCGGGCCGGCCGGCTACTTCTTGCGCTTGGGGCGGCGGGCGGCCGGGTTGCCGGTACGGGTGCTGCGGCGGCGCTCGTAGTCGGCGAGGGCGCGCTCGTACTCGGCGCGGCGGAGCTTCTCGCCGGGGGCCTCGGTCAGGCAGCGCAGGGAGTACGCGATGAGGGAGCCGATGAAACCGATCGTCTTGAGCCCCTTGAGGGCGGCCTCGTCGGAGGACGGGGCCGGGCGCCGGTTGTAGGAGTCCCAGGTCTTGACGAAGGCGATGGCGCTGGAGATCGCGAAGAGGACGACGACGGAGATGCTGAGGAAGGGGCCGACGTTGCCGATCTCCAGGCCCTCGTAGGAGAGGCGGAGCAGCAGGGCGGCGGCGGTGGCCGTGACCAGGGAGCCGACGGCGACGGCGGCGCGGCGCAGGCCGTAGCCGCTCTCGTGGTTCACCCAGGTGGTACCGAAGTACCGGATCGGCTCGGGCTGCGGGCCGGCGGGGACCGCGGCGGCGGGCGCGGACGCCGACGCGGATGCGGCCGAGGCCCGGGCGGGGGCGGCCGCGCCGGCCGGCTCGGCGGGGGTCTGGTCTCGCTGGTCGTCGCTCACAGCAGCGATTATCCCCCGCCGGGCCGGTCGGGCCTGGTGCGTCTCACGTGTCAGACGTGTCAGACGGGTCGAACGCGGCGGACGCGGCGGACGGACGGGACCCGGCGTGCCGGGTCGGACGGCCGCGCGGCCCGTTCCCCCGGCGGCCCGTTCCGCCGCGGCCCGTTCCCCCGGCGGCCCGTTCCGCCGTCGGCCCGTTCGGCGCGGTCAGCCGCAGCGCGTGACCACGAAGCCGTCGCTGCCCGTCTTCACGTAGGCGTCGGAGACGAACCGGCCGTTCCCGATGCAGTCCCAGATGTCGGTCGTCCCGTAGGGGCCCGAGACCGTCGTGCCCTCGGTCTGGCAGCGCAGCGTGACGGTCGCGCCGAGCGGCAGGACGTCGATCACCGAGTAGTTGGTGCCGGGACCGCTGCGGACGTTCAGGCGGTAGCCGGGAGCGACCGGATAGGACGGGTAGCCGGAGCCCGAAGTCACGCTCCGGACTTGGCTCGAATCGTTCTCGACCGACATGCGAAATCTCCCCCCATGGGCGTTGCCGTGCGCAACTCGCGCAGGGTAGCAGGACCTTGGAGATGCGTACGGGTCATCGACTAGGCTCCGGCGGGGGTGGTGAGCGGTGCATTCGCTGCGCGCGGACTACGCGGGCTTTCCGGAGTACGCCGGCCAGTACCGGCTCGAATCGGTGCTCGGCTCCGGAGGGATGGGCGTCGTCCACCTCGCCACGTCCGGCTCGGGGCTGAAACTCGCCGTAAAGATCGTGCATCCCGAGCACGCGGTCGACCCGGAGTTCCGGGCCCGCTTCCGGCAGGAGGTCACCGCCGCGCGCCGGGTGAGCGGGGCGTTCACCGCGCCCGTCGTGGACGCCGACCCCGACGCCGAACGGCCCTGGATGGCCACCCTGTTCATCGACGCGCCCACGCTCGCCGAACGGGTACGGGAACAGGTGCTGGACCGCACCGAGCTGGCCCGGCTCGCCGCCGGCCTGGCGGAGGCGCTGCGCGACATCCACCGGGCGGGCGTGGTCCACCGGGACCTCAAGCCCAGCAACGTGCTGATGGCGCCCGACGGCGTGCGGGTCATCGACTTCGGGATCTCGCGCCCGGCCGACAGCGATCTGCGGACCGAAACGGGGAAGCTGATCGGCACCCCGCCGTTCATGGCGCCCGAGCAGTTCCAGCGCCCCCGCGAGGTCGGAACGGCCGCGGACGTCTTCGCCCTCGGCGCGGTCCTCGTGCACGCGGCGACGGGCCGCGGGCCCTTCGACTCCGACAGCCACTACCTGGTGGCGTACCAGGTGGTGCACAGCGAACCCGACCTCACCGGGCTCCCCCGGCAGCTCGTACCGCTCGTCGAACGGTGCCTGTCCAAGGACCCGCTGGAGAGGCCCACCGCCGAGGAGCTGATCGCCGAGATGCGGGCGGTCGCCTACCCGACCGCCGAGGACACCCAGGCCTTCATCCCCCGGCCGCGGCAGCCCGACGGGGCCGAGCTGCTCACCCATCGCAGGGAGCGGGTCCCCATCGCGCCGGAGCCGCGGACCCCGACCCGGCGGCGGGCCCGGATCGCGGTCGGGGCCGGGATCGGGCTGCTGCTCGTGGGCGGCGCCGTCGGCGGCTACCTGCGCTACGGGACGGCCGCCGGGCCGTCGCCCGCCCAGATCGCCGCGAAGGCGGATCCGGCTCCGGCGAAGACCTTCGCCCCCTGGTCGGTCCCCCTGGGCGAGCCCGGGACGGGCAACCGGATCGGGGCCTGCTCCTGGCAGGCGGAGGCCCTGTACTGCGCCGGACCGGGCGTCGCCGCGGCCCGGCTCGATCCCGCGGACGGCTCGACGGTGTGGACCGTGGAGGCGCCCGCGTCCGCGGCGGTGAAGGGGTCGACGCCCGTCGGTGCGCCCCTGCACGCCGGCGGGCGGGTCCTCGTCGTGGCGCCGGGCAGCGAGACCCTCCGGGCCCTGGACCCGGCGACGGGGGCCGAGCGCTGGAAGCACCGGCTCCCCGCCGGCTCGCAGGTGGTGCCCGCGGGCGGGCAGGTGCTGCTCGTCGGCACGAACGGCGCCGTCACCGCCCTGGACGCGGCGGCCGGCACCACGCGCTGGACCCAGCAGATCGGCGGGGTCGGCTCCGTGTGGTGGAGCGGCGGCGGGCCTGAGGGCGGCGCGGCGCCCGACCTGTACGTGGCGACGCCCGACGGCAGCGGCTCCACCCGGCTCGCCGCGGTCGATCCGGCGAACGGGAGCATCGGCGGGCAGCTCCGTACGGCGGGGCGGCTGCGGCCGGTCGGCGCGGCGGGCGGCGGCCTGTACCTGATGGACTTCGACGCGTCCTCCAGGGCCACCGCCGTCGTGCGCGCCGACCTCGGGGCGCGCACCGTACAGCGGGTGAAGCTCACGGCGCCGCTGTTCGACGCGGAGGCGGCGGTGGACCGGGCCGGGGTGACGTACCTGTTCGGGACCTCCGGCGCGCTGGTCGCGGTCGGACCGGACAAGGAGCGGTGGCGGCTGGAGACGGGCGTGACGGTGGCCTCCCGTCCGGTGGTCGCCGACGGGCGGGTCCACCTGACGGCGCCGGACGGGCGGCTGCTCGCCGTCGATGCAGCCGACGGCCGGCCTGCGGGCCAGACCAGGCCGCGGATGGCCGACGGCAAGGACACCTACGCGTCGACGCTGCCGGCCCCCGTGGCCGGTGGCGGGCGGGTGTTCGCGGGCGCGCCCGACGGATCGGTGTTCGCGGTGGCCGCGGACGACCCCGCCCGCTGGTGAAAGCGGCCCGCTCCCGGACCGGTGAGCGCCGGCCTAGGACGGCCGCGGTACGGCCCGGGGACGGCCCCGGTACGGCCCGGGACGGCCCGGGTACGGCCCCTGTACGGAAACGCGGGCGCCCCCGCACCGGAGTGGTGCGGGGGCGTCGCTGCCGGGGTCGGCGGGCCGGTCAGCCCAGCAGGGTGACGTCACGGACCGCGCCCTTGTCGGCGCTGGTGGCCATCGCGGCGTAGGCGCGCAGGGCAGCGGAGACCTTGCGCTCACGGTTCTTCGGGGCGTACACGCCGCCGAGGGCCTGGTGGCGGGCCGCGAGCGTGGCCTCGTCGACGAGGATCTCGATGGACCGGTTCGGGATGTCGATGCGGATCCGGTCGCCGTTCTCGACGACGGCGATGTCGCCGCCGGACGCCGCCTCCGGGGAGGCGTGGCCGATGGACAGGCCGGAGGTGCCGCCGGAGAAGCGGCCGTCGGTCACCAGCGCGCAGACCTTGCCGAGACCACGGCCCTTGAGGAAGGACGTCGGGTAGAGCATCTCCTGCATGCCGGGGCCGCCGCGCGGACCCTCGTAGCGGATGACGACCACGTCGCCGGCCTTGACCTCCTTGCGCAGGATCTTGTCGACGGCCTCGTCCTGCGACTCGCAGACGACCGCCGGGCCCTCGAAGGTCCAGATCGACTCGTCGACGCCGGCCGTCTTCACGACGCAGCCGTCGGCGGCGATGTTGCCGCGCAGGACGGCGAGGCCACCGTCCTTGGAGTACGCGTGCTGCACGGAGCGGATGCAGCCGCCCTCGGCGTCGAGGTCGAGGGTGTCCCAGCGCTCGGACTGGGAGAAGGCGGTGGCGGAGCGCTTGCAGCCGGGGGCCGCGTGCCACAGCTCCATGGCCGTTTCGCTGGCCGTGCCGGAGCGGGCGTCCCACGTGCCCAGCCAGTCCTCCAGGCCCTCGGAGTGGACGGTCGTCACGTCCTTGTTGAGGAGTCCGCCGCGGTGCAGCTCGCCGAGGATGGCGGGGATGCCGCCGGCGCGGTGCACGTCCTCCATGTAGTACGTGCCGCCGGGCGCCACGTTCGGGGCGACCTTGGCCAGGCACGGGACGCGGCGCGAGACGGCGTCGATGTCCTTGAGGTCGTAGTCCAGGCCCGCCTCCTGCGCGGCGGCCAGCAGGTGCAGGATCGTGTTGGTGGAGCCGCCCATGGCGATGTCGAGGGCCATGGCGTTCTCGAAGGCCTCGCGGGTGGCGATGTTGCGGGGCAGGACGGACTCGTCGCCGCCCTCGTAGTACCGCTTGGTGATCTCCACGACCGTGCGGCCGGCGTCCTCGTACAGGGCGCGGCGGGCGGTGTGCGTGGCGAGGACCGAGCCGTTGCCCGGGAGGGCCAGGCCGATGGCCTCGGCGAGGCAGTTCATCGAGTTGGCGGTGAACATGCCGGAACACGAGCCGCAGGTGGGACAGGCGTTCTCCTCGATGCGGAGCACGTCCTCGTCGGAGACGTTCTCGTTGGAGGCGTCCACCATGGCGTCGATCAGGTCCAGCTTGCGGACGGTGCCGTCGACGAGGATGGCCTGGCCGGCCTCCATCGGGCCGCCCGAGACGAACACGGCCGGGATGTTGAGGCGCATGGCGGCCATCAGCATGCCGGGGGTGATCTTGTCGCAGTTGGAGATGCAGATCAGGGCGTCGGCGCAGTGCGCCTCGACCATGTACTCCACGCTGTCCGCGATCAGGTCGCGGGACGGCAGGGAGTACAGCATGCCTCCGTGGCCCATGGCGATGCCGTCGTCGACGGCGATCGTGTTGAACTCGCGGGGGATGGCACCGGCCGCGCGGATGGCGTCGGAGACGATCCGGCCGACGGGCGCCAGGTGCGTGTGCCCGGGCACGAACTCGGTGAAGGAGTTGGCGACCGCGATGATCGGCTTGCCGATGTCCTCGCTCGCTACGCCCGACGCGCGCATAAGGGCGCGGGCGCCCGCCATGTTGCGGCCGTGGGTGACGGTGCGGGACCTCAACTCGGGCATGCGGTTCACTCCCCATGAGTACGGCTGTACGGTCAGCCGCGACTGCGGATATGGCTCAGATACGAGGCTACGCCCACCGCCCGGGATCCGGACGGCATGTCCGCATGGCGGGACGGGCGGCTCAGTCCTCGGTCAGGTACCGCTGGAGCGTAGGGGCCACGAGCGCCACGATGTCCTCCGGGTCCGCGGACGCGAGGGGCTCGACCTGCAGGACGTAGCGCAGGATCGCGATCCCGACCATGTGGGAGGCCGCCAGCTCGGCGCGGAAGGTC
The DNA here is from genome assembly GCF_000720645.1 of Streptomyces sp. NRRL S-378. Taxonomy (NCBI): domain Bacteria; kingdom Bacillati; phylum Actinomycetota; class Actinomycetes; order Kitasatosporales; family Streptomycetaceae; genus Streptomyces; species Streptomyces sp. NRRL S-378. The sequence goes on along the minus strand of NZ_JOBX01000105.1, from coordinate 2,118 downwards.
GGATCGGGCACGTCCAGGTCGGCGGCGACCCGCTCCAGGACCCGGCGCAGCACCAGTCCGCGCAGCACCTTCGCGGCGGCCTCGTGCGTGAGCGCGGACCGGATCACGGCGAGCAGCGGGGCCCGGGTGACCGGGTTCTCCCAGACACCGAGGAAATAGCGCGCGAGGCGCTCGCCGATGCCCTCCGGCCCGGCCCCGATGACCGCGGGCACCACCAGGGCGGGCTCCATGCTCATCTCGATGGCCGCGGCGAACAGGTCGTCCTTGCTGCCGAAATAGTGGTGCACCAGGGCCGGGTCCACACCGGCGACCTTCGCGATGCCGCGCACGGACGTCTTGTCGTAGCCGCGCTCGGCGAACACCTCACGGGCGGCGAGCCGGATGCGTTCCTGGGTGCCCGGACCCTCCTCGGCCTCGTCCTGGCGGGGCCGGCCCGGCCCCCGGCGGCGCGGGCTGCTGTCCCCGGTCACGGCCGCCGGGCCCTGTCGCGCCCGGCAGTGGCCAGGTGCAGGCGCGTGAAGGCCAGCGCCTCGGCGAGGTCGGCCTCGCGCTCGGCGGAGGACATCGCGCGCCGCGTGTTGACCTCGATCACCACGTGGCCGTCGAAGGAACTGCGGGCCAGGCGTTCCAGCAGCTCGGCGCAGGGCTGCGTACCCCGGCCCGGGACCAGGTGCTCGTCCTTCGCCGATCCGTTGCCGTCGGCGAGGTGCACGTGGGCCAGCCGGTCCCCCATCCGGTCGATCATCGCGATCGCGTCCGTACGGGCGGTCGCGGTGTGCGACAGGTCGACGGTGAAGTGCCGGTAGTCGTCCTTCGTCACGTCCCACTCGGGGGCGTAGGCGAGCATCTCGCGGTCCCGGTACCGCCACGGGTACATGTTCTCCACGGCGAACCGGACGTCGGTCTCCTCCGCCATCCGCCAGATGCCGGAGACGAACTCCCGCGCGTACTGGCGCTGCCACCGGAAGGGCGGGTGCACGACGACGGTGGACGCGCCGAGCCGCTCGGCCGCCGACCGGGCACGCTGCAGCTTGACCCACGGATCGGTGGACCACACGCGCTGGGTGATCAGCAGACAGGGGGCGTGGACGGCGAGGATCGGCACCTGGTGGTGGTCCGAGAGACGGCGCAGGGCGTCGATGTCCTGGCTGACCGGATCCGTCCACACCATCACCTCGACGCCGTCGTATCCGAGGCGCGCGGCGATCTCGAAGGCGGTCGCCGTGGACTCCGGATAGACGGAGGCGGTGGACAGGGCGACTCTCGCGGTCGGGATGCGGACGGGTTCTGCCACGGGGACAGGGTACGGGGCTCGCGCCCGCCCGCTACGTGACGGCCGCCACGCGGGCCCCGTTCCGGCCGTCAGACGAGCCTGAAGAAGAGCGTGTCCTGGGTGTACCAGTCGAGCTTCTCCGTCGCGCGCTCCCACTCCCGGTGCTCCTCCTCGAGCTTCTCGATGAGTTCCTGCACGTCGTAGCGGAAGTCGGGGTCCATCCGGTCCAGGACGGCACGGTATGCCTCGGCGGCGGCCCCGGTCCTCGCGAGGGGCAGGTGGCCGATGGCCGGGTACCCGTCCGTCGACCAGGGGATGTCCGGGAACTCGACGGGCGGCCCGCCGTAGAGGAACCCGTGGGGCAGCAGGTCGGCCGGTACGCCGAGGCGGCGCATCTCGTCGTCCACGAGGCCGAAGAAGGTGCTGGGCCTGGAGTACGTACCCAGGTGCATCGAGTCGGAGGCGTTGAAGTCGATGACGAACTGCAGAGCGGTGGTGTAGGCGTTGCCCGCGCAGGCCGCGTCCGAGTCGGTGCGGCCCGCGATCAGGTGCTCCAGGGCATCGGGAACGGACAGCCCCCACTCCACTCCCTGGCGGTCCAGGTTGTCCTGGTAGGCCCGGGCGTACGTGCGCATGCTCTCCAGCCGGCGCAGCTGATCCGCCGTGAGGTCGCCCTTGCCGCCGAGGAAGGCCAGCACGTGGGCCTTGTCCGCCGTCGCGTACGAAATGTTGTGACTCATGGTCACCATCCTGCCCATCGGCACTGACAGGCCTTGTCGGTGTGCCGGGGTGCGGGGGTGTCGGTGTGCGGGGGTGCCGGGGTGTCGGTGGCCGCCCCTATGGTC
>NZ_JOBX01000104.1:0-12342 GCF_000720645.1 Streptomyces sp. NRRL S-378 | reverse complement strand
CCCCCACCCCCACCGCCACACCCGTCAACGCCCGGCCAGGGCAAGGGCGGGGCCAGGGCCCCCTCCGCGGACTGCGGGTGCTCGACCTCGCGACCCTCTTCGCCGGCCCCCTCGCCGCGACCCTGCTCGGCGACTTCGGCGCCGACGTCGTCAAGGTCGAGCACCCGGCCGTCCCCGACCCCTCCCGGGGCCACGGCCCCGCCAAGGACGGCATCGGCCTGTGGTGGAAGCTCCTCGGCCGGAACAAGCGGACCATCACCCTCGACCTGTCCACCCCCGGCGGCAGAGACACCCTGCTGCGACTCGCCGCCACCGCCGACGTGGTCGTCGAGAACTTCCGCCCCGGCACCCTGGAGAAGTGGGGCCTGGGCTGGCCCGAGCTGTCCGCCGCCAACCCGCGCCTGGTCCTGGCCCGGGTCACGGCCTTCGGCCAGCAGGGCCCCTACGCCCACCGCCCCGGCTTCGGCACCCTGGCCGAAGCCATGAGCGGCTTCGCCGCGGTCACCGGGGAGCCGGAGGGCCCGCCGACCCTGCCGCCCTTCGGGCTCGCCGACTCGATCGCCGCGCTGACCTGCGCGTACGCCGTGATGACGGCGCTCGCCGGACGGGACCGCACCGGGCACGGCCAGGTCGTGGACCTGGCCATCATCGAGCCGATCCTCACCGTGCTCGGCCCGCAGCCGCTCTGGTACGACCAGCTGGGCCACGTCCAGCCCCGCACGGGCAACCGCTCCGCCAACAACGCCCCCCGCAACACCTACCGCAGCGCCGACGGCCGCTGGCTGGCGGTCTCCGCCTCCGCCCAGTCCGTCGCCGAGCGGGTGATGCGGCTGGTCGACCGGCCGGAGCTGATCGCCGAACCCTGGTTCGCCACCGGTGCCGGGCGGGCCCGGCACGCCGACGTCATCGACGACGCGGTCGGCGGCTGGGTCGCCCGCCACAAGGCGGAGGAGGTCGTCTGCGCCTTCGAGGACGCGGAGGCGGCCGTCGCACCCGTCTACGACGTCCGCGACGTGATGACGGATCCGCAGTTCGCGGCCCTCGACACGGTGACCGAGGTCGAGGATCCGGAGCTCGGGCCCCTGCGGATGCAGAACATCCTCTTCCGGCTGTCCGAGACCCCCGGCGGGATCCGCTGGGCGGGCCGCCCGCACGGCGCGGACACGACGGAGGTGCTGGCCGAGCTCGGACTGACCGGGGCGGAGATCACCGCGCTGCGCACCGAGGGGGCCGTGTGATCCTCACCTGGCTCTACGCGCCCGGCGACCGCCCGGCGGTGGTCGCCAAGGCGCTGGGCTGCGGGGCGGACGCCGTGATCGTGGACCTGGAGGACGCGGTGGCGGCCTCCCGCAAGGAGTACGCCCGCGCCGCCACCGTCGAGCTGCTCGCCGAGCGGCCGCCGGTCCCGGTCCACGTCCGCGTCAACGCCCTGGGCTCCCCGTGGGGTGGTGCGGATCTCGCCGCGCTCGCCGGGCTGCGCGGGCTCGCGGGGCTGCGACTGCCCAAGATCAGCGCGCCGGACCAGATCGCCGCGGCCGCGGACCGCACGGGCGGGGTGGGCCTCTACGCCCTGCTGGAGTCGGCGCTGGGCGTGGAGCGCGCGTACGAGATCGCCCGCGCGCACCCCGCCCTGCACGGGCTCTCCCTCGGCGAGGCGGACCTGCGGGCGGACCTGGCGGTCAGCGCGGAGGAGGGCCTGGACTGGTGCCGCTCCCGGGTGGTGGTCGCGGCACGCGCGGCCGGGCTGGCGCCGCCGGCCCAGTCGGTGTTCCCGGACATCCGGGACCTGGAGGCGCTGGCGGTCTCCTGCGCCCGCGGCCGGTCCCTCGGTTTCCTCGGCCGGGCGGCGATCCACCCGCGCCAGCTTCCGGTGATCGAGCGGTCCTATCTCCCGGCGCCCGAGGAGGTGACCGCCGCCGTGGAGGTGCTGAGCGCGGCGCGGGCCGCGCCGGGGGCGCTGGCGCTGCCCGACGGACGGTTCGTGGATCCGGCCGTCGTGGCGTCGGCCCACCGCACGCTTGCGCTCGCCGCGCGGGTACCGGCCCACTGACCCCTTGCGCTCGCCGCGCGGTGTCCAGCCCCACGTGAGAAGGGGGGTGCCGCGTCGTGCGCGGCACCCCCCTTCTCGACCGCTCCCGCGGTCAGGACTTGTCGGCCTCCGGGGCCTCGGCGTCCACGGCCGGCTTGCGCAGGTCCGCCGCCGTGACGGCGCCCTGGGCGAGGGCCGGCGCGGAGTCCTTCGGACCGGCGTCGGCCGCCTCCACCGCCGCCTTGTCCTTGCCATTGTCCTTGGCCCCGACGGCGGCCTTGCCGTCCTTGCCGTCCTTGCCGCCCTCACCGCCGGAGGCATCCGGCTCGACGACCTCCTCGCGGCCCGGCCGCAGCTTCGCCGAGAGGACGAAGTAGATCACCGCGAGCACGAAGACGACGATCGACGTCCAGACGTTCAGCCGCACGCCCAGGATGTGGTGCGCCTCGTCGACCCGCATGTACTCGATCCAGCCGCGGCCGACGCAGTACGCGGCGACGTACAGGGCGAAGGCCCGACCGTGGCCGAGCTTGAAGCGGCGGTCGGCCCAGATCACCAGGATGGCGACGCCGACGCACCACAGCGACTCGTACAGGAAGGTCGGGTGGTAGGTCCCGGCGTCCCGGTTCGGGCCGGCGCTGATCTCCACCGCCCAGGGCAGGTCGGTGGCGCGGCCGTAGAGCTCCTGGTTGAACCAGTTGCCCCAGCGTCCGCAGGCCTGGGCCAGCGCGATGCCGGGGGCCAGGGCGTCGGCCCAGGCCGGCAGGGGGATGCCGCGGAGCCGGCAGCCGATCCAGGCGCCCACCGCGCCGAGCGCGATCGCGCCCCAGATGCCGAGGCCGCCCTCCCAGATCTTGAAGGCGTCGACCCAGTTGCGGCCCTCGCCGAAGTAGAGCTGGTAGTCGGTGATCACGTGGTAGAGGCGACCGCCGACGAGCCCGAACGGCACCGCCCACACGGCGATGTCCGCAACCGTGCCCGGCTTCCCGCCGCGCGCGATCCAGCGCTTGTTGCCGAGCCAGACGGCGACGAAGACGCCGATGATGATGCAGAACGCGTAGCCGCGGAGCGGGATCGGTCCGAGATGGATCACGCCGGTCGACGGACTGGGGATGTAAGCAATGTCCATGGCAGACCTGACGCTACCCTGCCGGACGGTGCGTACCGCAACCCGCCCGGCAGGGTCGAAACCAAATCCAGACATGGATCGGCGGAAGTCAGCCCCCCGAAGACCCGGTCCCGGACCCGGATCCAGACCCGGCCCCGGCCCTGGATCCGGTCCCTGCCCCGGATCCGGACCCAGATCCGGTTTCGGACCTGGCGCCGTTCGCGGAGCTCTTCGACGCCGCCCTCGAGGCCGACGGTGAGGCCGACGCCGACGCCTTCGCCCCGCTCTTCCCGGTGTCCTTCTCCCCCGTCCCCTTCTCGGAGCCCTTCGCGCCGGCTCCGCCCGAGCCCGTGGCGCCGGCCTCCACCTTCTCCTTGAGCTTCTGGGGGGTCAGCGGGTTGGCCTGGTCGGAGAAGATGTCCTTGCCGTCGAGCAGCACGGTCGGCGTGCCGCGGAAGTTCCCGGCGGCGAAGGCCTCGTGCGACTTGCCCACCCAGCTGTTGTGCGTGCCGTTCTCGACGCACGCCTTGAACTCGGGGGTGACCAGACCGTCCACCTTGGCCGCCAGCTCCAGCAGCTTGGCGTTCTTGCCGTAGGCGTCGTCGACCTCCTGCGGCTGGTTCTGGAAGAGGACGTCGTGGTACTCGGCGAACTTGCCGGCGTCCTGCGCGCAGGCCGCTGCGTTCGCGCCCTTCAGGGAGCCGCTGCCGCCCATGTTCCCGTCGATGAGCGTGACCAGATGGTAGTCCACCTTGAGCAGGCCCTTGGCCTCCAGCTCGTGGATGGTGTCCCGGTAGTTGTCCTCGAAGGACTTGCAGGCGGGGCAGCGGAAGTCCTCCCACACCGTGAGGGTGGCCTTCGCCTCGGGCTTGCCCGTCTGGATGGCGAGAGCGTCCTTGCCGGTGGCGCCGGAGGGGGCGACGACCGGGCCGGCCGAGTCGGACTTGTCGCCCTTGCCCGCGTTGGCCGCGATCACACCCACGACCGTCGCCAGACCCAGGACACCGACCACCGCCGCCGCCACGATGAGGGTCCGCCGGCGCTTGTCCCGGGTCTTCTGCCGCTCGCGCTCCACGAGGAGTCGCTCCCGGGCCGATCGTTTCGTCGCATCGCGGTTCGCACCGTCGTTCTTGTCGCTCACGCTCCGCCAAACGAAGCAGAGAGGCACTCGCGTGCCTCCCTGCTCGCCATTCCACCCGATCGGACTACAGAACCCGATCAGGCGTCCGTTTTGTCTCAGCTCCTGCGTACGCCTTCCGCAAGCTCGCCCGCCAGCGCCCGTACGGCGTCCAGCCCGGCCGGCAGGTCCGGCGCGTCCAGCAGCAGCTTCACGAAGGCCGAACCGACGATCACGCCGTCGGCGAAGCCGGCCACTTCCTTGGCCTGGCCGGCGTTGGAGACGCCGAGGCCCACGCAGACCGGGAGCGCGGTCGTGGCACGGGTGCGCCGCACCAGGTCCTGGGCCTGGTTGCCGACCGACTCGCGGGTGCCGGTGACGCCCATCAGCGAGGCGGCGTAGACGAAGCCGGAGCCGGCCGCCGTGATGGTGGCGAGACGCTCGTCCTTGCTGCTCGGCGCGACGACGAAAACGGTCGCCAGCCCGTGCTTCTCGGCGTGCTCGCGCCACAGCGCGGACTCCTGGACCGGCAGGTCGGGCAGGATGCAGCCTGCTCCGCCCGCGGCCGCCAGCTCGGCCGTGAACCGCTCGACGCCGTAGCGGTCGATGGGGTTCCAGTAGGTCATCACCAGGACCGGGGCGCCGGTCGCCTCGTGCGCCTCGCGGACCGTGCGGAACACGTCGGCGATCTTGACCCCGCCGCGCAGGGCGATGTCGTCGGCGGTCTGGATGACCGGCCCGTCGAGGACCGGGTCGCTGTGCGGCAGGCCGATCTCGACGACGTCCGCGCCACCGGCGATGACGGCCTTGACCGCCTCGATGCCGCCGTCGACGGTCGGGAAGCCCGCGGGGAGGTAGGCGACGAGGGCCGCGCGGTCCTCGGACTTCGCCTTGGCGAGGGTGGCGCTCAGCAGCTCGATGTTGCCGCGTCCGTGCGTGGAGCTCACTTGTCGTCCCCCTCGGAGAACTCGTTGTCGGCGACTTCACCGTCGGTGTCGTACAGGCCGAAGTAGCGGGCGGCCGTGTCCATGTCCTTGTCGCCGCGGCCCGACAGGTTGACGACCAGCAGGCCGTCCTTGCCCAGCTCCCTGCCGAGGTCCAGGGCGCCTGCGAGGGCGTGCGCCGACTCGATCGCCGGAATGATGCCCTCCGTCCGCGACAGCAGACGCAGGGCCTGCATGGCGGCGTCGTCGGTGACGGCACGGTACTCGCCGCGGCCGACGTCCTTGAGGTAGGAGTGCTCCGGGCCGATGCCGGGGTAGTCCAGGCCGGCCGAGATGGAGTACGGCTCGGTGATCTGGCCCTCCTCGTCCTGGAGGACGTAGGAGCGGGAGCCGTGCAGGATGCCGGGCTCGCCCGCGGTCAGGGTCGCCGCGTGCTCGCCGGTCTCGACGCCGTGCCCGGCGGGCTCGAAGCCGACCAGGCGGACGCCCGTGTCCGGGATGAAGGCGTGGAAGAGGCCGATGGCGTTGGATCCGCCGCCGACGCAGGCCGCGACCGCGTCGGGCAGCCGGCCGGCGCGCTCCAGGATCTGGCGGCGGGCCTCGACGCCGATGACGCGGTGGAAGTCGCGGACCATCGCGGGGAAGGGGTGCGGGCCGGCGACCGTACCGAAGAGGTAGTGGGTGCGGTCCACGTTGGCGACCCAGTCGCGGAACGCCTCGTTGATCGCGTCCTTCAGGGTCCGCGAGCCGGATTTCACCGCGATGACCTCGGCGCCCAGCATGCGCATGCGGGCGACGTTCAGCGCCTGGCGCTGGGTGTCGATCTCGCCCATGTAGATGACGCATTCGAGGCCGAAGAGGGCGCAGGCGGTGGCGGTGGCCACGCCGTGCTGGCCGGCGCCGGTCTCGGCGATCACCCGGGTCTTGCCCATGCGCTTGGTGAGCAGCGCCTGGCCCAGCACGTTGTTGATCTTGTGCGAGCCGGTGTGGTTGAGGTCCTCGCGCTTGAGGAAGATCCGGGCGCCGCCGGCGTGCTCGGCGAAGCGGGGCACCTCGGTGAGGGCACTGGGGCGGCCGGTGTAGTTGACCATGAGGTCGTTCAGCTCGGCCGCGAAGGACGGGTCGCCCTTGGCCTTCTCGTACTCGACGGCGACCTCGTCCACGGCGGCGACGAGCGCCTCCGGGATGAACTTGCCGCCGAAGTCGCCGAAGTAACCCTCGGCGTTGGGAACGTGACCCTCCGGGTCCGGGATGAAGAACTCGCTGGACATGTCCAGTGCTCCTACGGGTGCGAGATGCGGCGGGTGGTTTCACCGTATTGCGCCGCCCGCCCGCGGCGCGGACACCCCGCTGGGGGATGTCGCGCGTACGGTGCGGAACGGCCCGCTCCCGGAGCCGGTCGGCCCGGGGCAGCGGGCCGTACGGGACCGCCTGGCGGCGCGGTACGTCTCGCGTACCGGGCCGCGGCAGCCCTCGTTACGGCGCGCCTCCGCGGCGCCATCGCATGCCGTTGACCTGGCCGGGCTCGGAGCCGATCACGTACCGGACCCGCCGCCCGTGGACGCGCCGGGCCGGGGCGCGGCAGCCGCGGGGGCGGCAGCCGCGCGCCAGGGGCGCGTACGCCGTCGGCACGCGGCGCGTGCGGACGGAGGGGCGGTCAGGGGTCATGGGACGGTCAGCTCCGTCCGTGGCGCAGGGCCGGGTGGGCGCCGGCCGCGACGAGGTCGGCCACGGCCGCCTTCGGGTCGCGGCCGGTCACCAGGGACTCGCCGACGAGGACGGCGTCGGCGCCCTCGTTCGCGTAGGCGATCAGGTCGTGCGGCCCGCGGATGCCGGACTCGGCGACCTTGACGATGTGGGGCGGGATCTCGCCGACGACGCGCTCGAAGGTGGAGCGGTCGACCTTGAGGTCCTTGAGGTTGCGGGCGTTGACACCGATGATCTTGGCGCCGGCGGCCACCGCGCGTTCCACCTCCTCCTCGTCGTGGACCTCCACGAGCGGGGTGAGACCGATGGACTCGGCCCGCTCGATGAGGGAGACGAGGGCCTCCTGGTCCAGGGCCGCGACGATCAGCAGCGCGAGGTCGGCGCCGTAGGCGCGGGCCTCCCACAGCTGGTACGCCGTGACGATGAAGTCCTTGCGCAGGATCGGGATGTCCACGCGGGCGCGGACGGCCTCCAGGTCGGCCAGCGAGCCGCCGAACCGGCGCTGCTCGGTGAGGACGGAGATGACCGCCGCACCGCCCGCCTCGTAGTCCGCGGCGAGCCCGGCCGGATCCGCGATCGCGGCCAGCGCACCCTTGGAGGGGCTGGAGCGCTTGACCTCGCAGATCACCTTGACGCCGTCGCCGCGCAGGGCCGCGACGCCGTCCTTGGCCTGGGGCGCCTTGGCGGCACGCTCCTTGAGCTCGTCGAGGCTCACGCGGGCCTGCCGTTCGGCAAGGTCTTCGCGGACCCCTTCGATGATCTCGTCGAGCACACTCACGCGAGCGGCCCCCTTCCGGGTCGATGACGGTCGGCCGCCCTGCAGACACGTACCACTGCAAGGTCGGCAATCAAATGGTATCCGGCGGAGGCGTCGCCCTCCGCACTCGGTTGACGGCGTCCCAGTAACTGGACATTCGGAATACGCCCTTCATCGCGGCTGCGCAGGGGACTCAGGGCGCCAGTGCCGACCCGAAAGAGAGATTTCGGACAACGGCGAAAACCAGTACCGCCGCGCCCACCGCCCACGCGTGGGCGGGACGCAGCACGATCCTCGGGACCGGCCCGCCACGGAAGGCGCGAACCAGCCACAGGGCCATGAACCCCGCGAAGACGAAGTAGCCGACGACCGCGAGGGCATTCGACCCGAAAGCAGCTGCCAGGTCCCCGTGGGCGAACGCGTGCGCACTGCGCAGCCCGCCGCAGCCCGGGCACAGGACGCCCGTCAGCCGCAGCAGCGGGCAGACCGGGTAGTGGCCCGGCTCATTGGGGTCCACCGCACCCACATACGCGAAGGCCGCGCCCACCGCGGCCAGGTAGAACGCCGGAGCGGCGAGCCGCCTGGCCCGGGACGCCCGCTCGGCGGGCACCGCGGGTACGGCCGGTCCGGCCGGCGGACCGGGCACGGCGTCGGGGGTGCTGGAGGCGTCCACCTGCTGATTCTCTCCGCTCACGACAAAAGGCGCAGCCCGGCGGGGCCGCGCCTTTCGGCTCTCTTCCAGGGACCGGCGCAGGTGGCGCGCTCAGACCTTGGCGGGGACCTTGTTCGCGGCGATGACGTCGGCGAGGTCCTTGTGGGCGGCCTTCGGCGCGCCCATGCCCGCGGCCTTCATCCCCAGGCCGACGACACCGCCGAGCGCGACGACGACCAGGCCGGCCCAGAAGCCGAGGGGGTTCGCGAGCACCATGAAGGCGCCGGAGATGCAGAAACCGATGAAGGCGATGGTGACACCGGTCCAGGCGGCCGGGGTGTGTCCGTGGCTAGTGCCCGCCATGAGTTTGCTCCTCGTTGCTCTGTCGCGCTGCTTCGTCGAACGTGCGGTCTGTGCCGGACGCTCGGTGACATTGTCCCGCACCGGGCGGCTTCGCCGTCCAGGGGGGTCGGCTCAGGGGCCGGGTCAGCGGCTCCGGTCGCTGCTCGGGTCCGTGGTCGGGTCCTCGCCGCGGTCCAGAGCCTTCCACAGATCTTCCGGCCGGTCGGGATCCACCGCCGCGACGGCCCGCTGACGGGGGCTGCCGTCACGCTCGTAGCGGCCGCCCATCGAGGGCCAGCCGCGGCCGAAGCGCAGCGCCAGCAGGCCGGCGGCCAGGATCAGGACCGCCCCGGCGGCCGTGACGTACGGCCACGTGGTCTGGGTCAGGCCGGCCACGTGCGCGGCGCTGTCAGCGGTCGTACGGGCGGCCTGCGCGTCCAGGGCGCTGCGGCCGTCGGAGCCGAAGAGGGCCGACAGCGCCGCGCCGAGGCCGCTGAGCGCCAGCAGGCCCGACACCAGCAGCCGGCCCTTGCCGCGTACGGCGAAGACGGCGACCAGCGCGGCCAGGCCGACGATGGCCAGGGCCGCCGGGAGCCCGGTCACGGCCCGCCCGTCGGCGCTCAGCTGGAGCGAGTCGCTGCCGATCGCGGCCGTGCCCCGGGCCCAGACCCGGCCGGAGGCGAGCAGGACGACGGTGGCACCCAGCGCGCCGAGCAGCAGCGCGGCGGCCACGCTGCGGCGGCTGCTGCGACTCTCGGCGGCCTCGGGCTCGGGCTCGGCGGAGGCATCGGAACGGGGCGGGGGTACGGCACTCACGTACCCCACTATCCCCTACGCCTTCAGGAGCCGCTCAGGCGGTTCGCCGCTGCCACCGCGCGCAGCACGGCGGAGGCCTTGTTGCGGCACTCGTTGTCCTCCAGCTCGGGCACCGAGTCCGCGACGACACCGGCTCCGGCCTGTACGTACGCCGTACCGTCGCGCAGCAGCGCCGTGCGGATGGCGATGGCCGTGTCGGAGTCCCCGGCGAAGTCCAGGTAGCCGACGCAGCCGCCGTAGAGGCCTCGGCGGGAGGGCTCCAGCTCCTCGATGATCTGCATGGCGCGCGGCTTGGGCGCCCCGGAGAGGGTGCCGGCCGGGAAACAGGCGGTCAGCACGTCGAAGGCGGTCTTCCCCTCGGCCACGCGCCCCGTCACGGTGGAGACGATGTGCATGACGTGGGAATAGCGCTCGATCGACATGAAGTCGACGACCTCCACCGATCCCGGCTCGCAGACCCGGCCGAGGTCGTTGCGGCCCAGGTCGACGAGCATCAGGTGCTCGGCGCGCTCCTTGGGGTCGGCCAGCAGCTCCTCGGCGAGGTCGTTGTCCTCCTGCGGGGTCGCGCCCCGGTGGCGGGTGCCGGCAATGGGGTGGACCATGGCCCGCCCGTCCTCGACCTTGACGAGCGCCTCCGGGCTCGACCCGACCACGTCGAAGCCGTTCTCGAAGCGGAAGAGGTACATGTACGGGGACGGGTTGGTGGCCCGCAGCACCCGGTAGACGTCCAGTGCGGAGGCCTCGCAGGAGGTCTCGAACCGCTGCGAGGGCACCACCTGGAAGGCCTCGCCGGCCCGGATCCGCTCCTTGATGTCCTCGACGGCCGCCTGGTACTTCTCGCCGCCCCACAGGGCCGAGAACTCGGGCAGCTCGGAGGCGGGCAGCGGGGCGGGCACGTAGGGCGCGGGCCGGGCCAGGTCCGCCTCCATGGCGTCGAGGCGGGCCACGGCGTCCGCGTGGGCCTCGTCGACCCCGGAGTCGAGGTCGTTGTGGTTGATGGCGTTGGCGATGAGCTGGACGGTGCCGTCCCAGTGGTCCAGCACCGCGAGGTCGGAGGTGAGCAGCATCGTCAGCTCGGGCAGCTGGAGGTCGTCGCTGCCGTGCTCGCCGATGCGCTCCAGGCGGCGCACGATGTCGTAGCCGAGGTAGCCGACCATGCCGCCGGTGAAGGGCGGCATGCCGCCCGCCAGGTCGCGGGGGGTGTGCAGGGCCTCGACGGTGGCGCGCAGGGCGTCGAGGGGGTCGCCGTCGGTGGGTACGCCGACGGGCGGGGTACCGATCCAGTGCGCCTGGCCGTCCCGCACGGTCAGGGTCGCGTCGCTGCGGACCCCCACGAAGGAGTACCGCGACCAGGACCGGCCGTTCTCCGCGGACTCCAGGAGGAAGGTGCCGGGGCGTTCGGCGGCGAGCTTGCGGTACAGCCCGACGGGCGTGTCCCCGTCGGCGAGCAGCTTGCGGCTCACGGGGATGACGCGGCGGTCGGCCGCGAGCTTGCGGAACGTCTCAAGATCCATTGCGGTGGGACCCCTACCTAGTCGGCTGCGCGGAGGAGGACATCGTCGTCGAAGCAGGTGCGGGATCCGGTGTGGCAGGCGGCCCCGACCTGGTCGACCTGGACGAGCACGGTGTCGGCGTCGCAGTCGAGGGCGACGGACTTGACGTGCTGGAAGTGGCCGGACGTATCCCCCTTCACCCAGTACTCCTGGCGGCTGCGGGACCAGTACGTGCAGCGGCCGGTGGTCAGGGTGCGGTGCAGGGCCTCGTCGTCCATCCACCCGAGCATGAGCACCTCACCGGTGTCGTACTGCTGGGCGATGGCCGGTACCAGGCCGTCGGCGGAGCGCTTGAGGCGCGCGGCGATGGCGGGATCGAGGTTGCCGGGGCGGGGGGACGTACTCATGGGGCCCATTGTGCCGGGCCCGGATGGGCGCGGTGATCCATGTCCGTCTGATGGGCGGGCGTACGTCGCGTTCCGGCCGTAGGCTGGCGCGCATGTCTACCCATGCGAAGCGTGAACGCCTGCTGCTGGCGGACCTGTTGGAGGCGGCCGGTCCGGAGGCCGCCACGCTGTGCACCGGCTGGAGGTGCCGTGAGCTGGCCGCACACGTGGTGGTACGGGAGCGGCGGCCGGACGCGGCGGGCGGCCTGGTGCTGAACGTGCTGAAGGGGCGGCTGGACGCGGCGATGGCCGAGTACACGGCCAAGCCGTACGAAGAGCTCATCCAGCTGATCCGGACCGGGCCGCCGCGGATGTCGCTGTACGCGCTGAAGCAGATCGACGAGGCGGCGAACGCGGTGGAGTTCTACGTCCACGCGGAGGACGTCCGCCGGGCCCAGCCGGACTGGTCCCCGCGGGAGCTGGACCCGGTGTTCTCGGACGCGCTGTGGTCCCGGCTGGAGAGGATGGCCCGGCTGACGGGGCGCCGCTCGCCGGTGGGCCTGGTGCTGAGGCGTCCGAACGGGCAGACGGCGGTGGCGCACAAGGGTGCGCCGGTGGTGACGGTGACGGGCGAGCCGGGGGAACTCACCCTGTTCTGCTTCGGCCGTCAGGCGTCGGCCGCGGTGACGCTGGAGGGTGAGAAGGAGGCCGTCGCCAAGCTGACGACGGCCGAGCTGGGCCTCTGACCTCGCCGGTCGGGCCGCCGTTGCCCTGGCCGGGCCGTGCGGTTGCCCTTGCCCTTGCCCTTGCCCTTGCCCTGGCCGGGCGGTGCGCTCGTGTTCCGTCTGCGGGCCGGTGGCCGCCCTTGCCCTGGCCGGGCGGTGCGGTTGCCCTTGCCCTGGCCGGGCGGTGTGCTCGTGTTCCGGGTGCGGGCCGGTGGCCGCGCCTCAAGCGCCGGCGGGGCTGGGTGGTGTCCCGGGGCGGGAGCGGG
>NZ_JOBX01000103.1:0-12400 GCF_000720645.1 Streptomyces sp. NRRL S-378 | reverse complement strand
CAACGGCACCCACAGCTCGTACGTGGACGGATCGAAGGCGTACGGAGCCACCATCAACACCCGCTCGTGCGCACCCCCGCCCGCGCCGAACATCCCGTCTGCGACCAGGTCCAGGACGTCCCGGTGCGTCACCGCCACACCCTTGGGACGGCCGGTGGAGCCCGAGGTGTACATCACGTAGGCGAGCCGTTCCGGCTCGCAGACCACCCCCGGATCCGTGGCCGGCAGCTCGGCCAGGACCGGGTCCCGGTCCACGGCGACCACGACGGGGGCTGCGGGCAGACCGCGTTCGCGCATCCGCGTGTCGGTCAGCAGGACCGGAGCGGAGGTCTCGTCGAGGATCCACTGCATCCGCTCCAGCGGGCTCCCCGTGTGCAGGGGGAGGTAGAAACCGCCCGACTTCAGCACCGCCAGCAGCGCGACCACCAGGTCCACGGAACGTTCCATCAGCACCGCCACCGGTGCCTCCGGACCCACCCCCACACCGATCAGCCGGTGCGCCAGCCGGTTCGACCGCTCGTCCAACTCCCGGTAGGTCAGCTCCCGGTCCGCGCAGCGCACCGCCACCGCGTCCGGGGAGCGCAGCGCCTGAGCCGCGAAAGCCGCCTGCACCGAACCACCGGTCGACGCGTCCCACGCGGACGACCGGTCTTCGGCACGACGGACAGCACGGGCAGTACTCATGGCCAATGACTCTCTTTCGGGGTTGCAATCGCACGGATTTCGAGGGGCAGCGCGGTCACGCGGTGCCGGGGGAGCGTCGCGGCAGCTCAGCCGGTCGTCCTCTGGACGGTCCGGGCCCGGGGGCGTTCGCCCAGCTCCTGGGCGAAGGCCGTCCAGGTCTCCGCGTACGAGCGGGCCAGGTCCGCCACCAGGCCGCCGGAGTGCGGCGGTACCGCGGCGGCCAGGTCTGCCCACATCCGCTGGTCGATGGCGTTCTGCTGGAGCAGGCGGAGCAGGTGGCGCCCCGATTCCCGGTGACGCAGCGCGGGGTCGCGCACCAGCTTCTTCAGGACGGCCGTGGGGTCGGGCTGCGGCGGGACGCGCGGTGCCGCGGGTCCGGCCCCGGTGCCGGGCGGATCGGCCGGACCCGCCTGTACCGCCGCGGCGTCGAGCGGTCCGGGCGCGTGGTCCGCCCCGTCGGCCCCGTGGACCTCCCGGTCCGCCGCCAGCTGTCTGCGGACCTCGCCCACCGTCGTCGGCGAGACCCCGGCGATGCGGGCCACCTCGCGCAGGGACGCCTGCGGGTTCAGGGCCAGGGCCTCGGCGGCGCGTTGCCGGCCGTCCCTGCTGTTCACGGGGCGGGCCCGGCCATCCTTCCCGACCCGCACGTCCTCCCCGGGCCCCGCGCCACGAGCCTGGCGGATGGCCGCCACGGTCTTGGCACCGAGGCCCGAGGCACGGGCGATGGACCGGTCGGACAGGTGCGGATGGGTCGCCACGATCCGTTCGGCGGCGGCGCGCCGGTCGGCCTGGGAGAGCGGGAGGCCGTGCGTGACGTTGGCTTCGACACCGCGCAGGAACGCGTCGTCGGGGCTGCCGTCGAAGTACCGTACGGAGATGGTCCGCTGACCGCGCAGCCTGGCGGCGGCGAGGCGGTGCCGGCCGTCGATGACGCTCAGGGTCCGGCGGTCCACCAGGATGGGCGGGAGCGGGTCTTCGGTCTCCGCCAGGCGGGCGGTGTGCTCCTCGTCCTCCCCCGCGGAGCGGAGGGATTCGCCGGCGGCCAGCACGGTGAGAGGAACCTCGACGCACGGTGGCTCGCCCGGCTCCGCTCCGGATCCGGTCGGCCGGACCTCGTTCTCGGGGTCGGCGCCGGTCGTCGGTGGGTGGGTCGCTCTCACTGGTTCGGCCTCCGGGGCTCGCAGGCGGGGACGGGATCGTACGGGCTGGGTCGACGGGGGGAGCGTGGTGACCCGTGCGCGGCCGCTCCGGCCGGTGCCGACGCGGATCGGTCCGGTTCGATGGCGGCGCGGGGCATGGCTGTGCTCCTCGGAGAAGGGGTGTGGGTCGCCGGCCCGGCATCCCGGTCTGTTCTGAAGACCGGTCCCCGGTGGCGCTGAGGAGAGCTTCGCCGCCGGAGGACCCCGCTCGTAAGGGGTCGGGGACGGCAGGACCCGACCAGGCCGTTTGGTGCCAGTCGCGGACTCCCGGAAACCGCTCTGACCTGCGCATTCAGGGGATTGGCACGGACCGGCCAGGCCCCAAGCGGCCACCCTCCCGAGCCGTCCCGTGGCTCGTTCCGGACAGGGCGGCACCGGCCCATGCTGCGCCGTGGCGGCACGGCGTCGGCCCTGCGGCGCGGGGCGCCGGCGCCGGGTCCAGGAAAGGGTGTCCAAGTGCGGCGCCGCCGCACTTGGACACCCGGCGGGTTCCGGCCACCGCGGGGAGTGGATTTCTCCCTCGCCGTCATGCGAATGTCCCTCCCAGAAGGAATCCGGGCCGCTCGGCGGGGATGTTCGTCCTCGATGCAGGTGGGCCCGGCAGAGGATTACCGCGGGCCGCAGGTTCCGGATCCCGAACCTTCCGCTGATCTTTTCCGCCTGCGTCGGCGATTCCTTCCGTGCCTTCATTCCGTGACGGACGAGGAATTCCGCAGGCAGCCGCAACCCACAGAAGGAGCGAGGTCGTGACCAATCCTTTCGAAAACCCTGAGGCGGAATACCTCGTGCTCATCAACGAGGAGCACCAGTATTCGCTCTGGCCGAAGTTCGCCGAGGTGCCGGCGGGCTGGACCGCCGTTCACGAGAGCGGCCGCGCGGCCTGCATCGAGTACATCAACGCGAACTGGACGGACATGCGGCCGCGCAGCCTCGTCCAGCAGATGAACGCCACGGTCTGATCCGTGCATCGAGGGGGACGGTGAAAAGAATGTCCGATGTGGACGTGTCGGTTTTCGACGGGCTCGCCATTGATCATGTCGAGTTCTACGTAGAGGACACCGCGGCTGCCGCGGCGCAGTACGTCGACGGCTACGGCTTCGAGGTCTACGGCGCATCCGGAGCCACGGGGTCCGCCCCTGGGGCCCGGTCGGTGGCCCTCGGCAAGAACCGGATCCGGCTGGTGCTGACCTCGGCGCAGGGCGCCGATCACCCGGCAGCCGCCTATGTGGCGCAGCACGGGGACGGGGTGGCGAACATCGCGCTCACGACCCCGGACGCCCGGGAGGCGTTCGCCGAGGCGGTGCGCCGGGGTGCCGCCCCGGTGGCGGAGCCGGTGGAGCGGGACGGGCTGACGACGGCCTCGATCAGGGGCTTCGGAGATGTGATCCACACCTTCGTGCAGCGCCCGGAGCTCGGCGACCCGCGCGTACTCCCGGGCTTTTCTCCGGTGTCCGGAGAGGGTGCCCGGTTCGACAGCGGCCTGAACCTGATCGACCATTTCGCCATCTGTCTCGAAGCGGGACAGCTGGCCCCCACCGTGGATTTCTACGAGAGCGTCCTGGATTTCCGGATGATTTTCGAAGAGCGTATCCAGGTGGGCAGTCAGGCCATGGATTCCCGGGTGGTCCAGAGTCGTTCCGGCGCCGTGACGCTGACCCTGATCGAGCCCGACACCTCACTGGATTCGGGGCAGATCGACGCGTTCCTGAAGAACCACGACGGGGCCGGTGTCCAGCACATCGCCTTCACGGTGGACAGCGTCGTGGAGTCGGTGGGCCTGCTCAAGTCGAAGGGGGTCTCCTTCCTGGGAACCCCGGAGGCCTACTACCGCCTGCTGGCCCTCGAACCGACGAAATACGCGGTGTCCGATCTGAAGGAACTGGACATCCTGGTCGACGAGGACCACGACGGTCAGCTCTTCCAGATCTTCACCAAGTCGGTCCACCCGCGCCGCACCTTCTTCCTGGAGGTCATCGAGCGCATGGGCGCCCGCACCTTCGGGAGCGGGAACATCAAGGCGCTCTACGAGGCGGTCGAGCGGCAGCGGGCCGAGGCGGAGGCCGGGAAGTAATGGACCGGCAGTTCGGGTCACCGGCCGACGGAGCGGGGGCGCGGCCCCTGTGCGTCGCGGACCTGCGCCGGGCGGCCCGGGCCCGGCTGGCACCGGAGGTGTGGGACTTCGTCTCCGGTGGCAGCGGTACGGAGTCCACCCTGACCGCCAACAGGGCGGCGCTCGACGGCGTGTCCGTGGTCCCCAGGGCGCTGGCCGGCGTCGAGCGCAGCGATACCGCGGCGCTGCTGCCGGGTACGCCGGCCGCGCTGCCGCTGGCGGTCGCCCCGATGGCCTACCAGCGCCTGCTGCACCCGGAGGGGGAGCTCGCCGCCGCCGCGGGCGCCCGGCAGGCGCGGGTCCCCTTCGTGGTCAGCACCATCAGCAGCACCTCCCTGGAGGAGATAGCCGGCGTCGGGGCGGACCTGTGGTTCCAGCTGTACTGGCTGCACGACCGCGGCCGGGTCCTGGACCTGATCCGCCGGGCCGAACAGGTGGGCTGCCGGGCGCTGATGGTGACGGTGGACGTCCCGGTCATGGGCCGCCGACTGCGCGATCTGCGCAACGAGTTCACGCTGCCCTCCTGGATCCGCAGTGCCAACCTGGACCCCGACGGCCCTTCCGTGGCGCACGAGCGCCGGCCCGACGAGTCGGCCGTGGCCGTGCACACGAGGACCGCCTTCGACCCCACCCTGGGGTGGTCCGACCTGGAGTGGATCCGGGAGCGGACCCGGCTCCCCCTGGTGGTCAAGGGGATCCTCGACCCCCGGGACGCGGACCGGGCCGTCCGGCTCGGAGCCGAGGCCGTGGTGGTCTCCAACCACGGGGGCCGGCAGCTCGACGGCGCGCCGGCCAGTGTCACCGCGCTGCCCGGGGTCGTCGAAGCGGTGGACGGGCGGGGCCGGGTCCTCATGGACAGCGGCATCCGCAGCGGCACCGACATCCTGCGGGCCGTGGCGCTGGGCGCCGACGGGGTCCTGATCGGACGGCCGGTGCTGTGGGGCCTGGCCGCGGCCGGGGCCGAGGGAGTCACCCAGGTGCTCTCGATCCTCCGGACGGAACTGGAGGAGGCCCTCCTCCTCGCGGGATGCGCCGACCTGGCCGATGCCCGCACCTTGCGCTCATTTGTTTCCGGCACGCGGGGCTGAACACCGCGTCTGAGGCCTGGAATCCCCAGTGCCATCGAAGGAGAAGAAAGTCATGCACGACACACACGACCACGAGTTCGACGTCGTCGTCGTCGGTGGTGGGCCGGGCGGTTCCACCGTGGCCACCCTGGTGGCCATGCAGGGGCACCGTGTCCTTCTCCTGGAGAAGGAGGAGTTCCCCCGGTACCAGATCGGGGAGTCCCTGCTGCCCTCGACGGTGCACGGCATCTGCCGGCTGCTCGGGGTATCGGAGGAGCTGGAGAAGGCCGCGTTCATGCCCAAGCGCGGCGGCACCTTCCGGTGGGGCAGCAGCCCCGAACCGTGGACGTTCTCCTTCTCCGTCTCCGAGACCTTCTCCGGGCCGACCTCGCTGGCCTACCAGGTCGAGCGCATGAAGTTCGACCAGATCCTCCTGGACAACGCGCGGAACAAGGGCGTCGAGGTCCGGGAGAAGAGCTCCGTGGTCGACGTCGTCGAGGAGGACGGCCGCGTCTGCGGGGTGCTCTACAGCGACGCCGAGGGGGTGCGCCACACGGTGCGCAGCCGCTTCGTCGTGGACGCCTCCGGCAACAAGAGCCGCATCCACAGCCGCATCGGCGGGACCCGCCACTACTCGGAGTTCTTCCAGAACATCGCGCTCTTCGGGTACTTCGAGGGCGGCAAGCGCCTCCCCGCGCCCAACTCCGGCAACATCCTCTGCGCCGCCTTCGACGACGGCTGGTTCTGGTACATCCCGCTCACCGACGAGCTGACCAGCGTCGGCGCGGTCCTGCGGCGCGAGTCCCTGGACCGCGTCCAGGGGGACCGCGAGAAGGCCCTGATGAGCCTGATCGAGGAGTGCCCGCTCATCGCGGAGCACCTGTCCGATGCCCGCCGGGTGGAGAGCGGCCCCTACGGCGAGATCCGGATCCGGAAGGACTACTCGTACTGCCAGGAGAAGTTCTGGCGTCCGGGCATGGTCCTGGTGGGCGACGCGGCCTGCTTCATCGACCCCGTCTTCTCCTCCGGCGTGCACCTCGCCACCTACAGCGGTCTGCTGGCCGCCCGCTCCATCAACTCCTCCCTGGCGGGGGAGTTCGAAGAGGCGAAGTGCTTCGAGGAGTACGAGACGCGCTACCGGCACGAGTACTCGCTCTTCCACGACTTCCTGGTGGCCTTCTACGACATGCACCGGGACGAGGACTCGTACTTCTGGACCGCGAAGAAGGTGACGAACAGTTCGTCCTCCGGGCTGGAGTCCTTCGTCGAGCTGGTCGGCGGCGGGGCCTCGCACGAGAGCGGACTGGTCAACGCCGCTTCCTACGCCGAACAGCGCGAGTCCAGCTTCCGTGAGTTCTCCGAACTGGTCGACCGGCCCGCGGGGGAGGAGGGGACGGACCGGGACCTGTTCGACTCCACGCTCGTGCAGTCGGTGCTCGAGGAGGGCGCCAAGATCCAGGTCCACGCCGCGCTGGGCGAGGTCGTCGACGACGAGGGTCCCCGTCGCGAAGGCGGTCTGGTGCCGTCCACCGACGGCATGCGCTGGGCGGAATACACCTACTGACCGGCGGCGTGTACCGAGCCCGACAGGGAGAGGGGGAACGATGGTACGCACGATGGCGGTGGTCGGCACCGGTGTGATCGGTACGTCGATCGGCCTGGCCGTGAGCCGGCACGGCATCCACGTGCACTTGCTCGACGAGGACGAAGCGGCCGCCCGCACGGCGGCGGCCCTGGGTGCGGGGGTGCTGGGAGCCCCGGACGAGGCGGTGGACCTGGCGGTGATCGCCGTACCCCCGAGCGCGGTCGGCGGAGTGCTCGCCGAGATGCGGGCGCGCGGGCTGGCCCGGACCTACACCGACGTGGCCAGCGTGAAGGCACAGTTGGCCCGGGAGCTGTGGGACTCCGCGGTCCTGTCCTCCGACTACGTGGGCGGGCATCCGCTCGCCCGCCGGGTGCGCAGCGGCCCGCTGGCCGCCCGCGCGGACCTGTTCGAGGACCAGGCTTGGGTGCTGACCCCTTCGGAGAGCACCTCCCAGGACGCGGTGAACCGGGTGTTCGCCATGATCGCGCTCTGCGGGGCCGTCCCGGTGATCATGGGGGACCGTGCGCACGACGACGCGGTGGCCCTGACCTCGCACGCGCCCCAGGTGGTGGCCAGTCTCATGGCCGCGCGGCTCCAGGGGGGCTCCCGGGAGTCGTTCCGGCTCGCCGGGCAGGCACTCCACGACGTCACGCGGGTGGCCGTCCGGGACACCGCACTGTGGAACGACATCCTGCGGGCCAACGCGCCGGCCGTCGCCGGGGTGCTGCGGGAACTCAGGGACGACCTGACGAGCCTGCTGACCGGCCTCGACGACGTCTCCGAAGCGCCGCGGGACGGCCGGGGCCCGGAGCCGGTGGCGGACCTGCTGGACCGCGGGGCCGCCGGACTGGCGGCGATCCGGGAATGGCAGGCCGCGGACAGCCGGACGCACGTGGAGGTCCTGGTCCCGGAAAGCCCCGGGCAACTGGTCCGCCTGCTGGACGCCCTCGCGGAGTTCGAGGTGGACGGGGAGGACATGGTGCCGCACTACTCCGCGGCGGAGGGCACCCTCTCCGTCACCTTCGCGGTACCGGCCGTGCGGGCCCGCCACATCGTCGTGGAACTGGGCCGGGCCGGCTGGGAGATGCGAACCGCCGAGCCGGATTCCGGCACGCGGGAGCCGGTACGGGACCTGAAAGTCCCCGCCTAGGCCGCGCCGCCCGGATTTCGACCGACCCGTCGACCCGGGCACCGGACGCGGTTTTCCAGGAATGCGCAGTACGTGAAACACGGACAGAGGAACGGTGAATGCACACACAAGAAAGTCCCCTTGCTGAACCCCTCCGCGTGGCCATCATCGGCACGGGAAACATCGGCTGCGACCTGCTCCTCAAGGTCATCGCCTCGCCCCAGCTCCAGTGCGTGCTGTTCGCCGGACGACGTGCGACGTCGCCCGGGATCGCACTGGCCGAGTCCCACGGGGTGCCGACGACCGCCGGCGGGATCGACGCCCTCGCCGCACTGGCGGACGGGATCGACCTCGTCTTCGACGCCACCTCGGCCACCGACGCCGTCCACAACTGGAAGGTCCTCGAAGCGCTGGGGATCCCGGTCGTCGACCTCACCCCGGCCAACCTCGGCAGGTTCTGCGTCCCGGCGCTGAACCTGGAGGAATGCCTCACCGAGCCGAACGTGAGCATGGTGTCCTGCGGCGGACAGGCCGCCGTCCCCATCGCCCGCTGCTTCAGCGACGCCGCCGAGGACGGCCTCGGCTACCTGGAGATCGTCACGGCCAGCTCCTCGGCGAGCGTGGGACCGGGGACCCGGGCGAACATCGACGAATACGCCTTCACCACCCAGAAGGCCACCCACGAATTCAGCCGCGTGGACAAGGCCAGGACGATTCTCATCATCAATCCGGCGGAACCGGGAATCGTCATGCGCAACACCATCGCGGTCCCCGATTCCGAGAACATCGACCTGGACGCGCTGCGCGTCGCGGTCGAGCACATGGAGAAGCGGATCCATTCCTACGTCCCGGGCTACCGCGTCGTCGTACCGCCCATCGTCACCGACGGCCGCGTCATGGTGACGATCGAGGTGGAAGGGCTCGGCGACTGGCTGCCGCGCTACGCCGGGAACCTGGACGTCATCACCTGCGCGGCGGTGGCCGTCGCCGAGGGCCGAGCGGAGGCACGTCGATGAGCACCCCCACCGAGCGACGGCTCGAAATCTGTGACACCACCCTCCGGGACGGCAACCACGCCGTGGGGCACCAGCTGGGGCGCTCGGACATCGCGGCCTACGCCAAGGCCGCCGAGCGCGCCGGCGCCGACCTCCTGGAGGTCGGCCACGGCAACGGGCTCGGCGCCTCCTCCCTCCAGGTCGGGCGCGCGGCGCTGAGCGACACCGAGATGCTCACCGCCGCCCGCGAACAGCTGAAGGGGACCAAACTCGGCGTCCTGTCCATCCCCGGCTTCGCCACGGTCGAACGCGACCTGAAGCCGGCCCTGGACTGCGGGGTCGACGAGGTCCGGGTCGGTGCGCACTGCACCGAGGCGGACGTGACCCGCCAGCAGATCACCATGCTGCGTTCGATGGGCGTCACCGTCAAAGGCATGCTCCTGATGAGCCACATGGCGCCCACCCGGGCCCTCGTCGAGCAGGCGCGGCTCATGCAGGAGTACGGGGCGCACGCGGTCGTCCTCATGGACTCGGCGGGCGCCTACACCCCGGCCGCCGTCGGCGAGAAGGTCGGCGCCCTGGTCGAGGAACTCGACATCGAGATCGGGTTCCACGGCCACAACAACCTCGGCCTGTCGGTGATGAACAGCATGGCCGCCATCAAGGCCGGCGCGACCATCGTGGACGTGACGGCGCGCGGCTTCGGCGCCGGGGCGGGCAACGCCCCTCTCGAACTGGTCGCCGCGAACCTGCACCTGGAGCAGATCGAGACCAGGCTCCAGCTCTTCGGCGCGCTCGACGCGGCCGACCTCGCCGAATCCACCTTCGTGCAGCGCATCCCGACGAACGACAGCGTGACCATCACCAGCGGAATCGCCGGTGTCTTCTCCGGGTTCGCCGCACCCGCCCGCCGTGCCGCGGAGCGCTTCCAGGTGGACCCGCGGGAAATCCTGATGGAGCTCGGCCGCCGCGGAGTCGTCGCCGGCCAGGAGGACTCCATCATCGAGGTCGCCCTGGACCTCGCCGAGAAGAACTCCCCCTACGCAGTGATGTGACGGACTCTCAGAAATGCGAGGAACAGACATGGTGAACGTGAAAACCGCGGGCGAGGTCGGCGCGGACTACGCGGCGGTCGCCGCACTGCTCCAGATCGGCGCCGAGATCGGCGCGGACCAGGTCCTGGACTCGGGCCGCACCTTCGGTGTCGCCGAGCTGGCCGGGGCGACCGGCCTTCCCGAGGACCGACTCGGCGCGTACCTGCGCGCCCTCTCGGCCGCCGGGCTGCTCACGGCCGTGGACGGGGGCCTGTACCGCCCCTCCGAGGACTACGCGGACTGGCGGCACGAGGTCGGCTACCTCTCCTGGGCGCTGACCGCCAACAGCCCGTTCCTGCAGAACGCGCGGGCCTTCCTGTCCGGCGACGAGACCGCCGCCGACGCCCACCAGCGGGACGGGCGACGGGTGGCCGTCAGCTCCCGCTGGATCGGGGACCGCACCTTCTACCCCGCCGTGGTCGAGCGCGTCACGGCCGCCGGGGCCAAGCACGTGGTGGACCTCGGCGCGGGCGCCGCGGGCCTGCTCATCGGTCTCCTCCGGCAGGACGAGCAGCGCACCGGCGTTGCCCTCGACCTGAGCGCGGGCGCCTGCGCCGCCGCGCGGGAGGACGCGGAGCGGGCCGGCGTGGCCGACCGCCTGCAGGTGGTCGAGCGGTCGGTCGAGTCCCTGATCGCCGACCCCACCCCGCTGGAGGGCGCCGACGTCATCCAGGCCTGCTTCGTGATGCACGACGTCCTGCAGGACGAGGCCGTCTTCGACGACGTGCTGCGCACCTGCCACAAGGCCCTCGCGCCCGGCGGCGTGCTGGCCGTGGTCGACGCCGTCTCCTACGGGCAGGAGGACCGCGAGCGCAAGTTCAGCTCCCTCTTCACCTACCTGCACGCGAACTTCATGGACGTGGAGCTGCCCACCGAGGAGCAGTGGGTGGAGAAGTTCCGCAGCGCCGGCTTCTCCGACGTCGACTGCAGCTCGCAGGTCATGCCGGGCGGTCGGCTGTTCGTGGCGACCAAGTGACCACCGGAGCACGGACCGTGCTGCAGGACGCCCGAGCGGTCCACGAGCGGATAGCCGCCGAACTGTGGAACGCCAAGCGGGAGCGCAAGGCGGTGCCGCCGGTCTCCCGGCGGTACCCGGAGTTCACCGCGCAGGACGCGTACGTCGTCCAGCGGGCCTTGCGCACCCTCGAGCACGAGAACGGCGCGCTGCACGCCGGATACAAGATCGGCGCCACCAGCGCCGCCATCCAGGAGATGTTCGGCGTCGACGAACCCGACTTCGGATTCCTCACCGAGGAGATGATCCTGGGTGACGGGGCCCTCCTCGATCCGGGCCGCTTCATCGCGCCGAAGGTCGAGGGGGAGATCGCCTTCCGGATCGGTACCGACCTGTCCGGTCCCGCTACGACCGCCGCCGACGTCCTGGCCGCCACCACCGAGGTCTTCCCGGCCCTGGAAGTGCTCGACAGCCGGATCGAGAACTGGGACATCGCCTGGGTGGACACCGTCGCCGACAACGCCTCGTCGGCCATGGTCGTCCTGGGCGAGCCCGTCCCCTTCGACGGCCGTGACCTCGCCGCGGAGACGATGGTGTTCGAGTCGGGCGATTGCGTCCAGACCGCCCGGGGCTCGGCCGTGATGGGGCATCCCGCGGAGTCCGTGGCCTGCCTCGTCCGGATCCTGGCCACCTTCGGCGCGGGGATCGGCGCCGGTGACGTGATCCTGGCGGGCTCCCTGGCCGGAGCGGTCGACCTCACGGCGGGCTCCACCGTGAGGGCCTCCTTCGGATCCCTCGGCTCCGTGTCCCTTTCCACCTCCAGCACATGAGTCCTCGTACAGCCCCTCCCGTGCGGCACGCGTGCGACCTCGACCCCGAAAGAGGGTGACGAACAATGCTTGTTACAGAAGATGTTCTCCTGGCCGAGGATCGGTCGTCCGCGTCGTACGCGGCGCCGACCGGCGGTTCGGTGCAGGCGGCCTTCGCGGCTCAGGCGCTGCGCTCCCCGGACGCGGTGGCGGTGCGCTGCGCGGACCGGGAGCTGACCTACCGGGAGCTCGACGAGCGCTCCAACCGGCTGGCGCACCGCCTGATCGGATGCGGCGCGGGTCCCGAAGCGCCGGTGGCGGTGCTGATGGAACGCTCCGTCGACCTCGTCGTGGCGCTGCTCGCCGTGCTGAAGTCGGGCGGTTTCTACCTCCCCCTGCACACCGGCTCTCCGCTGGAGCGGATGCAGTGGATCGTGGACGAGACCTCCGCTCCCGTCCTGCTGACCGACACCGTCATGCGCCGACGGGGGCTTCCGGCGGCGCGCGCCGTCGTCGCCGTGGACCAGGACCCCGTCCTGGCCGAGCTGCCGGCCACGGATCCGGGGGTGGTCTGCAGCCCCGAGCAGCTCGCCTACGTGATGTACACCTCGGGCTCCACCGGCCGTCCCAAGGGTGTGGCGGTGACGCACCGGGACGTCCTGGACCTGGTCGCGGACGGGATGTTCGGCGCGGGCGGGGGTGCGCACGAGCGGGTGTTGATGGTGGCTCCGTACGCCTTCGATCCGTCCACGTACGAGCTGTGGGTGCCGTTG
>NZ_JOBX01000102.1:0-16908 GCF_000720645.1 Streptomyces sp. NRRL S-378 | reverse complement strand
GGCCACGATCCGCGCCCCGCGGGGATTGAGCCGCTCCGTGAACCGCTGGATCGTGCCGCCCTTGCCCGCCGCGTCCCGGCCCTCGCAGATCACCACCAGGCGCGCACCCGTGCGCTGGACCCAGTGCTGCAGTTTGAGGAGTTCGATCTGCAGGACCCGTTTCGTCCGCTCGTACTCCCGACGGCGGACCTTTCGGTTGTAGGGGTAGTTCTCCCGCCACGTATTGATCGGCGCCCCGGAGGCGTCCAGCAGGACAGGCTGCTCGGGCCGGCGGTCGTCCACGCTCAGGCCGGAGAGCAGGTCCTCGGGTTCCTGTTGCTGCGATTCCAGATCAGTCACGCCACGCGCCTACCCGAACGGCAACCGAATATGGGGACCAGGCAGTCGGTCACGGAGCGCTGGAGTCGCGGAGGCGCCTACTGCGTGGAGTGAGTCGGGTCGGCGGGTTGCGACGGGAGTGTCACAGGCTTCGAAGATCACTTGACCTTGCCCCGGAGGGAGAGACGACAGTGTGTCTGTCGATCACATGAGCGGGCGGTCGTGCTCGCCGGTCGAGGACGAAGAGGGGGATTCACGTGACCGCGACCTGCGTCATTCTCGATATCGGGGGCGTGCTGGAGATCACGCCGGACACCGGATGGGTACAACGTTGGGAAGAGCGGCTGGAGTTGCCACGGGGCACTGTCCATGAGCGGATGCACGACGTGTGGCGCGCTGGGAGCGTCGGGAGCATCAGCGAGCAAGAGGTCCACGAGCAGGTGGCGGCCCGTTTGGGGCTCGACGCCCTCCAGGGTGAAGCCTTCATGGCCGATCTCTGGGCGGAGTATCTGGGGGCGCCGAACGAGGACCTCATCGACTACGTGCGGGGGCTGCAGGGCCGCTGCAGGCTGGGCATCCTGAGCAACAGCTTCGTCGGCGCCCGGGAGCGGGAGACGACGCTGTACCACTTCGATGAACTGGTGGAGCAGATCGTCTACTCCCACGAGATCGGCATCGAGAAGCCCGACCGGCGTGCCTTCGAGGCCGTGTGCGCCGACTTGGACGTGCGGCCGCAGGACTGCCTCTTCATCGACGACGTCGCAGTCAACGTCGAGGCCGCCCGGGCGGCGGGCATGCAGGCCCACTTGTTCGAGGACAACGCCCGCACCATCGCACGCATCGCGGCCCACTTGGACGCCGGGCCCTTGGTCCCGGGGCGTGTCCCGATCGCGTGAGTTCCGCCTGGCCGGTCTGAATGCCGGTCACGTGTGCGGGGGGTCCACCCAGCCGTTTCGAACCGCGCAGGCGCCGAGCTGCATCCGGCTGCGTACGCCGGCCATGTCCATGAGATGACGCAGACGCCGGTGCAGCGTCCGCGCCGACAGACCGAGTTGTGCCGCGGCCGTCAGGTCCGTCAGGCCGGCCAGGAGCAGCCCGAGGATCCTGCGGTCGAGCTCGGTCGGGCCTTTCGGGCCGACCTCGACGGTGGCTTCGGGTCCTCCGCCCGTGGCCGACAGCGCCAGCGGGTGAGCGGTGCGCCATACCGTCTCGAACAGTGCGTCGAGCGCGTCCAGCAGGCCGCTGCGGTGCAGCAGCACGGCGCCCGGCTCCCCGTCCGGGGTGACCGCGAGGGGAACGAGGCCGAGGTCGGCATCGGCCAGCACGAGCTTCATCGGCAGCTCGTCGGCAACCCGGAGCTGCACGCCCTTGCCCAGTGAATCGATCGCGTCGTCGACGATGCCCGGTTCTGCCAGCACGGCCCTGTCCAGCACCGCCCGGAACCGCACGCCGCGGCCGATGGCCG
This sequence comes from Streptomyces sp. NRRL S-378, assembly GCF_000720645.1. NCBI lineage: Bacteria > Bacillati > Actinomycetota > Actinomycetes > Kitasatosporales > Streptomycetaceae > Streptomyces > Streptomyces sp. NRRL S-378. Next base: position 15,125 of record NZ_JOBX01000102.1, on the reverse strand, counting down.
CGGGCTCGGCCGTGTTCTCGTCGGGCGGCAGGGCGACGAACGGTGCGGTGATGAAGGACCGGACCTGCGCGCGGGCCGCCTGCTGCACCTGGAGGAAGCGGTGGCGGATGGCGTCGGCGCCCGTGACCACCTCGATCAGATCGCTGATGCTGCTCCCGGTCATCGCCGCCCGGTGCTCCTCGGCGAAGGTCACCAGGGCGTGCTCGGCCATGCGCAGCCCGTCCCGGCGCTGGCTGATGAGAGCGCCGAGGGCCATGGCCGGCGGCGCAGCGGTGAACCGGTCGTCCGCCGACCTCGTCACCAGCCCCCACCCGACCAGACGGGACAAGGCCTTGTCGACGTGGGCGTGCGGGAGGGCGATCTCGTCGCTCAGCAGGAGCGCGGTGGAGTGCGACCGTCCGATCAGCGCCCGGTAGACACGCTCGTCGTCGGGGTCGAGTCCCAGGACATCCAGCATCGGCGACCGACTCCCTTCCGCTTGCCGCAGCGGGGAGAGTATCCGCCATGGTGGCAGACCCTGAATAGTCCCTGGTGGGAGCAGGTGCGAGGGGAAGGGCCCCGGGGAGTCGCCGCCCCGGGGCCCGTCAGTGCGGGTCATCGCAGGCCGTATGCCCGGATGATCTCGTTCTTGACGCCGAAACCGCTGTCCGTCTCGGCGCTCGCGCGGACCGAGAGGAAACCGCCGGGCTTCTTGGCCGTCCTGAACGAACCCGTCCAGCGGCCGTCGGCTCCCTTGGTCACGGCCACCTTCTGCCAGGTGGCGCCTTCGTCGTGCGAGATGTCCAGTTTCACCGACTTGACGGTGCCCGGCACCGTGCCGAGGCCCATCGACACCGGCTTGAGCGCGATCTCCTGGGTCGCGTTGGCCTTGACGTCGCCGTGCAGGTCGGACTCCAGCGTGTAGTCCAGGTTCAGCACGGGGAACGGCTCGAAGGACTCCGAGTCGACGGTGTCGGACATGAACGTCCATTCGGTGTGGGTGCGCGTCGACAGCCGGAAGAGGTCACCGGGCCGCTCGGCGTCGAGGACCGCGCGGTAGGGCAGGTTGCCCGCCGGGACCTCCACCCACTGCATGTCCGTGCTGTGCGGGTTGTCGTGGATCAGCCTGTCGCCCTGGAAGACCTGCAGACGGGTCGGCGTCTCGCCCCACTGCAGGAAGCCGCCCAGCCGCATGGTGTCGCTGGCTGAGGCCCACGCCTGCACGTTCCAGGTCATGTGGTTCTGCCAGCGGGAGTTGTACACGCCGAAGGACTCGCTCTGGGCGGGCCTGGTCGCCGGAGCGAACCAGTCCAGCCGGGTGGTGCTGCCCTTGGCGTACGTGTTGTCGCCCGACACCATCACCCACGGCAGCGCTGTGTCGACGCCCTGCGCGTGGAACTCCCTCCAGACCTGGCCCGGTGTCACCCACTCGGTGCGGGTGCCCGGGTGCCACTCGCGCTCGGGGAAGTTGACCGACGGGCTGAGGGTGAAGTCGGACCGGTAGCCTTCCGCCGACCGGCCGTCCGTGGCCGAGTAGTAGCGGGCGTCGATGCGGGCGAGGTCGTCCTTGGTCGGCTTGTAGACGAGGGGCCTGTCCGGAACCTGGCCGGGGTACTCCCGGGTGAGGTCGTACACGAACGGCGTGTACTCGGTCTGCTCCACGGTCAGCTTGTGGCCGCCGGTCTTGGCCATCGCGACAAGGGCCTTGCCCGCCTCGCGGTGCACGGAGGCGACCGGGATGTTCGATTCGCCGACGTACTCCATCAGCCCGCCGACCCCGTCGTTCACGACGATCAGCGCCTTCGCACCGGCCGCGACCGCGGCCTCGGTGCGCTCCTGGGGGGAGACCTCGTCGCTGCGGTCGACGACGACGACCTTGCCCTTGGCCTTGACCTTCGCGTACGCGGCCGTCGCGCCGTTGCCCGCGTGGACGGCGTCCAGCGTGTCCCGGGCGGTCCCCAGGGCGCTGCCCGCCTGCACCAGTGCCTCGAACGGGAGCCGGCCGCCCGGTGTGTTCAGGCCGAGCTGCGGCTCACCCTTGCGCCACCGGGTGGTCAGCACGAACTCGCCCTGCTTCATCGGCTCCGTAGGCGCGACGTAGACGTCGTCGTACGTCAGCGGCAGCACGTACGCGCTGCGGTAGTCCATGAACGGGTCGAGGCCCTTGTAGTGGACGTTGAAGTCGACCTTGCGCTGCCGGTCCTCAGTGCGCTGCGGTGCCTCGGTCTGCAGCAGGCGCGCCTTGCCGGCGTCCAGCACCACGTCCGCGGAGCGGTCCTTGAGCACGGTCTCCGGGTCGACCAGCACGGCCAGACCCGAGCGGTCGGCCTTCTCGCCCGCCACGTCCAGATATCCCGCGGCGGTGTACGTGCCGGGTGCCATGCGCATGGTGGTGGAGCCGTCGACGTAGAGCGACCAGGGCCAGAAGTCGCCGGCCAGGTTGACCGTGACCCAGCCGGCGGCGGGCCTGCCGTCCCGGCCGACCAGCTTGATGTTCAGGTCGTAGCGCTCCTCCTCCTTGAGCAGCGCCACGGACGTGCGGGTCACCGGCTGCCCGGTGGTGGCGTCGGTGGCCGTCACGTAGCCGGTGTGCCGGCCGGCCGAGGCGGCCTTCGGGTCACCGGTCACCGGGACGGTGGCGGTGCCGCGCGCCGGGACGGTGACCCTCGCGGCTCCCAGCGTGAACGGGTCGCCGCCGGTGTGCGCCAGGTTCAGGGTGACCTCGGCGGAACCGGTGTTGGTGAAGGTCAGATCCTTGGTGACGGCGGCGTCGCTCGGCTCGTGCGGCCATGTGTAACTGCCGAAGAAGAGGGACCCGGTGCCGCGGACCGTGGTGCGCACGGCGGCGGCCACGTCGAGACGACCGGTGCCGGCCTCGTACGGCGAGTACCCGCCGTCCAAGCCCTTCGCCGTGCTCATCAGGTGTTCCTTGAGCTGCGCGCCGGTCCAGTCGGGGTGCTGCTGGGCCAGCACGGCGGCCGCGCCGGCCACGTGCGGGGTGGCCATCGAGGTGCCGCTGAGGGTGCGGTAGGGGCCCTCACCGCCGCCGCTCATCTCCTGCGAACGCGCCGCGGTGATGTCCACGCCGGGCGCCGCGATGTCGGGCTTCATACCGCCGGAGTGGGCCAGCGGTCCGGTGCTGGAGAAGGACGCGAGCCGGTCCTGCTGGTCCGTGGCGGCGACGGTCAGCGCCGAGGCGGCCGCGCCCGGGGCTGAGATGCTCTCCGGGCCGGAGTTGCCGGCGGCTATGACGAACAGCGTGCCGTATTGCGCGGACAGTGCGTCCACCGTTTGCGACATGGGGTCGCTGCCGTCCGTCGGGTAGGAGTCGCCGAGGCTCATGTTGACGACGTCCACACCGGACTCGGCGGCCCACTGCATACCGGCCATGACCCAGGAGTCCTGGCCGGAGCCCTCCGCTCCGCCGAGGACCTTGCCGACGAACAGGTCGGCGCCGGGGGCGACGCCCTTGTTGCCGCCCCCGGAGGCGGCGCCCGAACCGACGATCGTGCCGGCGACATGCGTGCCGTGCCCGTTGACGTCGGTGACGGCCTCACCCGGCACAAAGCTCGCCGTGCCGTCGATCAGGCCGGCGAAGTCGGGGTGGTTGACGTCGATGCCGGTGTCGAGCACCGCGACCTTGATGCCCTTGCCGTCGTACCCGGCCGCCCAGGCCTCGGGCGCCCCGATCAGCGGCACGCTCTCCTTCAGACTGGCCTTCACCCGACCGTCGAGCCACAGCTTCGCCACGCCCTCGCCCAGCGACGGGCTGCCCTGCGGCGCGACCGTGGTCCAGAAGGTGCGGGCCTGCCGCTTCTCGGTGCTGAGCGCGGCACCGCCGATGCCCTTGAGAGGGCGGGTCACCTTGCTGCCCCGGGGGGCCGCCCGCTCCCCGGCCGACCGGGACTTCGACTCGGCGTACGTCGCGATCAGCGGAACAGCAGCCGACTTCGCGTCGTCGTAGCCCATCTCGATCAGATCGGTCACGTTGAACAGACGCCGGTCCAGCTTGTCCGTGCCCAGCAGCGGCGCCGCCTCGTCCGGGATGACGAACAGGTCTCCCTTGACCTGCTGGATCTTCACGCCGCCGACGGCGCTGTCGGGCCGTTCGACTTCGGCGCTCTGCTTGCCGTCGGCCATCGTGGTGACCGTGACGACATCGCCGGTGACCAGGGTGACCTTGTGGGTCGCCGAGGACTTGGCGGGATGGGTGGGCTTGCTCGGAGCGGCTTGTGCGGGCGCTTGCAGGGCCGCAAGCCCCGACGCCAGCAGCGGCACCGCGGTGACGGCCGACATCAGCTGCCAGCGCCGACGCCGGAAGGCGGAAACACGAAAGGGGGAGGACATGCCAAGGGTCTATCGACCCGAGAGCGCCGACGTGAAGGCATCATGACGGCAAGTCCTCGCCATGGCAGATGCTTGCCAGCCCTGAACCGCGCGAAAGAGGGTGCAAAGACGCCATACGACGTGGGGATCGGCGACCACATTCCGTCTCGGCACGGTCTCCCGGCATCCGATGTGTGGTGGCCTCATCCGGCGGGGGCGGCGAGTGGTGAGGCGGGCCGTACCCGCGCGGGAGCAGAAAGGCACGGTCGGACTGCTGGCGGCGCAGTCTCGGTTGGGGCAATCGTTTCGGCAGGTGAAGGTGCTGTGCCAACCGGGTGAAGGGGCGTTACCCGGCTTCCTCGGCGTGACCGTGAGTGACTACACAGTGGATCAGTGACCCGAATCGTGGTCACCGTCGCCTGCCGGAATCCCCGCCCCGCTGTCCGCGCCGCGTCAGGCAGGCGGCAGCGGGCAGGGTCGGCCGCGCCGATCAGGAGCTGCTGTTTCATGAGGATGACCACGCCCCGCCGTTTCCTTGCCACGACCGTCGTCGCGCTGGCGACCTTGGCCGGTTCGACGATGCCGGGGCAGGCACAGACCGTCACGTCGAGCGAGCGGAGCATGAGGGATCTGCCCGGCTACCAGATGCTCTACAGCGACCCGACCACGGTCGACAACCTCACCCCGCTGACCTTCGAGTGTCCGGCGGGGAAGGTGGCCGTCTCCGGCGGCGCGGACGTGCAGGGCGCGGGTGCTGTTCTCGTCGGCAGCTTCCCCACCCTCGTGGGCAGCTCCAGCAGGTGGACCATGGTGGCGCGGCAGGTGGGCAAGCCCCAGGTGACCCTCACCGCGTACATGCTCTGCGCCAACAGCGCGGCTCTGCCCGGGTACCAGCTCGTCAGCCTGCCATCGTCCGACGTCGCCAACAGGGCCTCGCGCGAAGCGGCTTGCCCCGCCGGGAAGGTGGTGGTGAGCGGTGGCGCGGAGACGCGGGGCAAGGACCCGGCACTCCGGGTCAGCGTTGCCCCGCGCCCCAAGGAGGGGTCGCCGTCGCTGTGGACGGCGAGCGGCCAGTCCCTCTCCGCGACCACGGTGGGCCTTGCGGTGACCGCGGTCTGCGCGAACCCGGTCCCCGGATACGAGATCGTCGAGCTGCCGGTGGCCGATGCACCCAACAGCACCGCCAGGTCACTGGCCTGCCCCAGCGGCAAGTCCCCCCTCAGCGGTGGAGTCGCCGGGTACAACACGGCCGTAGTGACCAGCTCACGGCCCGAGTTCGTCTCCGGAGCCGTCAAGTGGTCGGCAAGTGTTCGTGAGCCCTCCCGTACGACCGCTGCCAGCAGCCTCACCGTCATCTGCGCGAACTGACCCTGCCAGCGGTACCGACGGGGCAGGCCGATGCCGAGGCCCCATTCGCGTTGTCGCCGCCGACGACGTCCTGGAGGTGGAGGTCCGCGCCCCGGTCCGACGGGGTGACGTGACCGGCCGCAACGTGGCGCTCCTCGCGTGCCGTGGGGGGCGGCCGCGATGCCTTGAGGTGCTCGGCCAGTTCGATGGATCACCAGCCACGCGGGACCGGCGGTGGCGCCCCGTGATGCGGCGGTGCGAGTCGTCGGCGACGGTGGCGGGAACTGCATGGCCGCCGTCGGCCGGCTGGTGTACTGCCCGCAGGGCAGATCAGAAGCAGTGCACGGTCGTGCGGACCGGTACGTACGAAGGCATCCAGGGCGGCAGTTTCGGGGCGGGGATCAGCGCCCAGTCCGCGGGCGCGGAGCGGTTGTGCCTGCATCGGCTGGTGGTGCCCGCAAGGACGCGGGGGCGTCCTCACCTCCACGAGGGACACGAGTCGGCCATTCTCATCCAGTCCGGGCAGGTCGAGGTCTGGCACGGCCCTGGCTTGGCCGAGCATGTGGTTCCGCGCGCCGGCGACTACATCCACATCCCTGCGGACACGCCTCACCTGCCGGTCGACACGGGGGCCGAGGATGGGCGACCTGAGCAAGGTGCGTTGCCGCAGTTCAGGCGGCAGTCGTCTCGGTCACGAGGGTGGCGTGGGGAAGGCGGCCGCCTCGTCGAACCGTTCGCCGTGCTGGAGGCAGTGGGAGAGCTGTCCGATCATGCGGTTGAAGAGCTTGGGGTGTGCGGCGGCGTGCCCGTCTGCGTGGTCGTCGCGTCGGCGCCGGCAGGGGCCTTGGCGGCAGGCGATGCCGTGACCGCGGAGAAGGGCGGCTGAAAATGGACCTCCGTCGGGGTGCTCCGCCGGATTCCGGGCGGCGATATCGTGATCGTCCCGAGGACGGGCAGAGACCTTCCTGAAGGCCGGGTCACCAGTCGACGTGCGAGGTGATCCACCTGGTCAGGCTGTCTTCGTCGTCCGCGGGCGGCAGGTCAGGACCGCAGGTCAGTGGCGTACAGGACAACTGCAGGTGACTGAGGTAGCCGTAGGGGCCGTTGTCGGCCGCTGGTCCGAGTACCAGCGCATGGGTGGGGGTGCGCCAGATGCGGTGCGTCAGCAGGGGGCCGGCGACCATCGCTTCGGATGACGGAACCGTCCGCTCCGAGATAGCCTGTCACTGCCTGCGCCGCCTGTGCGAGCACCCTCTCGCAGTCCTGGTCGGTGCCCGGTCGGCGGCCACTCCAACCAGGCTGCTGCTGCCAGTCGTCCATGAGGCTGTACAGCCATGGGCCGTTGGTCATGTTCCCGTCGTCAGGGTCGACGGGGTACAGCTGGCCGAAGACCAGGGAGTACCGGGCATCCGAGCGCCCGAACGGGCTGATGCCGTCGGTGCACAGCACGTGTCCGCACCCGGGGCGGAACGAGTCGCAGACCAGTTCGTGTTCCCAGCTCCAGCCCCGTTGCCGTACCTCCGCATCGACAGCGTCAACATCTTCAGGGACGTACGGTGTGGTCGGTAGTGCGACGAGCTCCGCGACTGCCGCAGTGGTCAACGGCCGGTGGGCGAGGGCATGTACGGATATCGGCATACGGATCACTCTAGGGGCGGCCAGCAGCGTCGGAACTCGGGTCCGGCCCAGGAGCCTGGTCACCGCATGTGCCGCGGAGTGCCGATGCGGGTGGGCGGCTTCCTTGCGGCGGCGGTCGCAGACCTGGGGCTGCCGGTGTGCGCGTACGACAGCGTCGATGCGGTCGCTGATGGCCTCGGGCGGGGTTTTGCGTTCGCCCGTGCGGTGGCACGCGATCGACCGCCGTCTGATGCCGAGCTCGGCGACTGGCCGCTGAGCGGCCCGCGCTGCGGGGTCTTGCCGGTGCGGGGTGGCCGTGGACCGTCTGACGGAGGTGCTCGGGAATGCTGACACCGTCGCCCGGCGCCTGAACCGCCTGAGCGCCGGTACCTCCTGGCAGTAGGCCTCCGGCACGGCCCTGGAGGGCCGTCCGGTGGACGAGCGGCTGTTCCAGAGGTCTGGAACAACGTCCGAGGGACTGAATGCCCGGTTTCGGGTCTCTGCGATCCGTCTGTCCCGATAGCGCCTGGATGATCTACAGTGACGTTCTGTCATGGCCGATTACTCTCGGTGGTGCATGGGTGCTCCGTGGTGATGGCCTCAGGGATGGATTCGATCGAGGAAAGGGGACACCATGAGCAAGTCCCAGACGACTGCTCCGTCCGACCTTCGCGCGGACATCAGGTACCGCGATGACGGCAAGTACACGATGTACGGGATCAGCCTGCGATGGCAGATCGGGGACAACGCCCCCGATCACGAGGCGTGGCCCCCGCCGGCGGACTGGAACGAGGGCAACGCGCCCTACCCGCACCTGTACGAGGTGTGGCTCGACGACGAACTGCGGCAGACGGTCTTCCTCAACTGGTCCTCATGGAACTGGATGCAGTCCAACTCCCACTGGGTCGACCTGGGGGACGAGGAGCCGACAGGGCAGCTCCGTGTCAAGATCCGTGCCAAGGTGGATGGCGCCTTCACGCCGTTCACCAATGTGGTCGTCATCGGCTCGGATCGCGCCGGCATGCAGAAGTGGGCGGTGCGCCTGCCCCGCGAGAAGGCCCCTGTGGCCGGCTCGGTGGATCCGCGGCACGGCACGGCCAACCATCCGCGCAGCCGGGCCGGCGCCGCGATCCGGGACCTGGACCCCTCACGGATCTGTGTCGAGGCGCGCCGCGTCAACACCAGTACTGAATGGGCTGAAGTGGTGCCGGGGGCTGACAGGATGCTCGCCGACTATCCGTGGAACGACGCGCAGAAGTACCTTGAGTACCGCAAGTTCTTCGAGGGGAACACCCTTGCGTCCGCGGGGAACCCGGCGTTCCGCGGTCTGGATCTGGCTCCGGACGACACGCTCGGGGACTGGCCTGTGACGGAGCTGGACACGTCGGCCCCCACCCAGACCTTCACCTACGACTACATGGCGTATCACCACGGTGAGAGCTGGTCCCACCGGTGGTTCATCACCCGCCCCAGCTGGGCTCCTTCGGAAGGCCTGAGCTGGAAGGACCTGGAGCCGATCCCGTTCCTGGTCGAGGTGCACGGTGCACCCCGGGAAGAGGAATCCACCAGCTGGGAGTTCGCCTCGTTCCCGCGCCGGACCGGCCGGGCGGCGATCGTGGACATCTGGGGCGGCCACGGCGGACCGGACACCCCGAACGGTGAGAACGGCGGCATGACCGGCGAGTTCTTCCTGTCCGTGTCCGACGTGCTCCTGCGGTAGTCGAGCCACCGCACCGCCCGGGATCGACCGCCTCCTCCAGGCGGCCGATCCCCGGCGGTCGGTCCCGGGCAGCGGGTGTTCCAGAATTCCGGAACAGCCGCCCGACCCCGCTATCCGGCCCAGCCCACACCTGCGCCTGCTCACCGCTGGCGTAGGCCCTGAGGAGGCGGACGCCGCGCGCAGCTGCCGCCCGAGTGGGCAGCAGCAGCAGCGCTGCGGCTGCCGGGAACCGGCATACAACAGCGACGCCTCCTCAGGGTTTCCGATCAGGTCCGGGTGGCGATGATGGCGCCCACGAGGAACGCGATGTTCTCCTGGGTTCGGTCATTGGGCAACCGGGTCGTCTGCCATACGTGGGGGCACGGCAGCTGTGCTCCCGTGCCGAGCGGACCGGCCCGGCCGGCGCTGCTCCTGGTGGACCGGGCCGGGCCGAGGGCGTGAGCCGACCGGTCGGGCTGCGATCCGGTCGGGCCGCGGGCGCTGCGTCAGTGCTCCCAGGCGGCGGCTCCACGCAGGAGGTGATGGTCCGACATACCCGGAGTGCAGGCGGCGGAGTCACCACGGACGGTGGTGAACCAGTAGTAGCTCAGGAAGATGTAATCGATCTTCCCAGGTTCGCTGACCTTGGGTGAACACCCCGGCTCGGCGGTTGCTTCACCACTTCGGCAGCGATCCCCGCTCTGCGGACAGTCGGCTCCGGTGAAGTAGTCCTTGTCGTTCTCGTCGACTTCCTGGAATACCCCGGTCCCACCACTGTGGGTGTAGAGGGGGGCCATGTCCACGTCCTTGGGGAGCTGGTTGAAGTCACCCGCGAGGACCACCGGGTCGCCACCGTTCGCGAAACCCCTGGTGATGTCGGCAACCTTTTGAATCTGCGCCTTGGGGTTGTTGAGGATCGTCGGGGGAACCTTGGGGTCCGGGTCGGCGATCACTTTGTACGAGTAGTCGATGTGTGTGTTGCATGCACGGACCATGCGCCCCGTCACGGTCGCCCGCGCGCACAGGAGGATACGGTCCTCTCCCGGTGTCTCCTCGGGAAGGAAGTTGACGGACCGCGTGCCGTTGTTGATCGTACCGGGCGCACCCTTGGCGAAAATGGCCAGGCCGTAACGCGTGTCGGTGCCCCACTTCGCACACCCGCCCGTGGACGACAGCGTCGCGCCCCAGACCGAGTCGTACTGGTTGCCGATGGGGCGGTCCTCCAGGGAGTCGCGCAGCAGGGTCCACTGCCCGTGACACATCTCCTGCAGCATGACCAGATCAGCGTCCCAGCTTTCCATGGCGTTCACGATCTTGTTGCGCCACGCGTCCTTGGACCCCTCGTAGATGGCGCACGCCGCCCCGCAGACGTTGTAGCTGACGAACCTCGGCTTCGGCCAGTTCTGCGCATCGGGAGTGTCGGCCCGTGCGGGACCGGACCCGGAAGAAATCACCAGTCCCATGAGGAGGAACGCTGCGAAGAGCGCTCGGAGTGCCGCTCGCATCAGTAAACCCTTTCGTTGTCATTCGGGTGCACATCGTGGCCGTCATGCAGCGTTAGAAGGGGCGATGGCCGGACAAGGTGCCCCTGCCTGGAACGACTGCCGTGCCTCGACGGAGAATTCGATGATTCGGTCCGGCCAGTCGCCGGTGGCCGATCTGTGCGACGGCCATGGTGGTGTCAGCCGCCTCTGCTCGCGCAGCCATCGCGAAACGACGTCTAAGCCGAGACGCTGCCGGACCGGTGGGCAGACGCGGCGCGCCTCGGGAGGTAGGCCCACAGTGCGATGCCGATGAAGACCGCCTGTTCGGGAATCCGGAACCACAGCGGCGTCGCCGGCTCCCCGTTGAACGGGATGTGCTCGACGGCCGCGTGGATATTGGCCGGGAGCATCAGGACGAACAGCGCGGCGAGGGCGACTCCGGCCGCCGGCCGGGTGGCTTCCCGGACGAGTCCGGCGGCGCCGAGGAGTTCCAGCACGCCCGTCGCGTAGACCGCGAGGCGGGGGAACGGTACATACGGCGGGACCATCGCCACCAGGTCGTGGTGGCCGGGTACGGGGCCGAGAGCGGAGGGGGCGAAGTGCGCGGTCGCCGTGAACACCAGCATGACCGCGAGGCCGTGCAGCACGGAGAGACGCCAGGTCGCGAAGCGTCCGACGCCGAATGCGCCGAGCAGCCGGAACAGCGCGGAGGGAACGGCGATGAGCATGAGCGTGCCGAACATGAGAGGGAGTCCCTTCGCCGGGTGGGTCTGCCGGTCGCGCTCGGGCCGGGTGCACGTGCCTGGTACGGCATGGAGGCGATGGACTCGCCGGACAGCACGTAGCCGCGTTTCCTCGCTCGCGTGCCCGTCGTCTTCGCGCCATCGCGCACCTGGGGTGAAGTCGTACACCCACCCACGCGTCCCCTGCGCGGCGACAAGCGCCTGCGGACGATGCGGGAGCGACCTCGGCCGGGTCGATGTCGTCGACGTGGAGGGTCGGTACGACGTCGGGTTCTTGAGTCACGTAGATCATGCTCGCGGCCGATCCGGCTCCGTCCCAGAGTCAGGATTGACATGCAGCGATACTTTTCTGCCATGAGTCTTCACCGCGTGGTATGCCTTCTCATGCCGCCGCAGTCCACGTTCGAGCTGGCCTGTGCAGCCGAGGTCTTCGGCTTGAACCGGCCCGGTCTGCCCGCCCGTTACACGTTCGACGTCTGCACCGAGCGGCCCGGCCCCGTGCCGACGCTGGCCGGCTACGACATGGCGGTCACGCACGGGTTATCGGCCTTGCAGCGCGCGCAGACGGTTCTCATCCCCGGCTGGGTGGAGCGCGGGAGCGCTCCTCCGCCCGGCGTCGTGGACGCGCTACGGCGGGCGCATCGCCGCGGGGCCCGTATCGTCGCGTTGTGCTCCGCCGCCTTCCTGCTCGCCGAAGCCGGACTGCTGGAGGGTCGCAAGGCGACCACTCACTGGCGCTTGGCCGACGAACTCGCCGCGCGGCACCCCAGCCTCCAGGTCGAGCCCGACGTGCTCTACGTCGACCTGGGCGACGTGGCCACGAGTGCGGGCACGGCCGCGGGCATCGACCTGTGCCTGCATCTGATCCGCACCGATCAGGGCGCCGCCTACGCGAACCAAGTCGCCCGGCACATGGTCATGCCGCCTCACCGCGAGGGCGGCCAGCTGCAGTACGCCACGCTCCCCCTCACCGATCGCACCCCCGACTCCCTCGCCCCCGTCCTGGATTGGGCCGCGGAGCGTCTGCACGAGCCGCTCTCCGTCGACGACCTCGCCGCGTTCGGGGCCGTCTCCACGCGCACGCTCGCCCGCAGGTTCGCCGAGCAGCTGGGTACGAGCCCGGGCAACTGGCTGCTGCGGCAGCGGGTGATGGCGGCCCGGGCCCTCCTGGAGGAAACGGATCTGGCCGTCGAGACCATCGCGGCCAGGACCGGCCTGTCCTCGGCAGCCAACCTCCGCCGACGCTTCCACACGCTCCTGCACACCACGCCCGCCGCCTATCGCCGCTCCTTCCGGCACGACGCGCCGGGAACGCGCACACCGGGAACGCGCACACCGGGAACGCGCACGCCGGGAACGCGCACGCCGGGAACGCGCACGCCGGGCTCCGAAAGGCTCCCCGCCTGACCGCGCCGGCCGCGCTCCTGGTCCCCGCCCCTCCCCCCCCGCCGCGGCCCGCCGGGTGGTTGGGGGGCCCGGGCCCGGGGCGGGGCGGGGGGGGCGCCCGTTGTGGCCCCCCCCGCCTGTTCATCGCGGCTCAGAAGTCACGCGCCGTCCGCCGTGCGCAAGTTCTTGTTCGCAGGTTCTTGTGCTCAGAACTGCAGCGCCCAGGAGTCGATCTTTCCGGTGTCGAGGTTCGCGTTGTCGTTCACCCGGAGCTTCCACACCCCGTTGGCGACCTCGGAGGAGGCGTTGACGGTGACGGTCTTGATGATGTTGTCCGCGCTGCCGCCGGAGCGGTTGTGCAGGTTGTACAGGGTGCCGTCGGGCGCGACCAGGTCGACCTTGAGGTCACCGATGTAGGTGTGCTTGATGTCGACCGCGACGGTCAGCGCCGCCGGGGCGTTGCCGGCGACCCCGCTGACGGTGACGGGGGATTCGACGGTCGCGTTGTCGCTGATCGCGTAGTCGGCGGTGTTCTCGAAGCGCTTGCCCGGCGGGACGGTGCCACCCTCACCGACGTTGAGCAGCAGGTTCGGGGAGCCCGTACCGGGGCCGGTCACCACGTTCGGGGTCGCGGCGGTCACCAGGGCGTCCCGGACCTGCGCCGGGGTGCTGGAGGTGTTCTGCGACAGGTAGAGGGCCGCCGCTCCGACCACGTGCGGCGTGGCCATCGAGGTGCCGGAGATGGTGTTGGTGGCGGAGTCCCCGGTGCCCCACGCGGACGTGATGGAGGAGCCCGGGGCGAAGAGGTCCAGGACGCTGCCGTAGTTGGAGTAGCTCGCCTTGGCGTCGGTGTTCGTGGTGGCGCCGACGGTGATGGCCTCGGCGACGCGGGCCGGGGACTTGGTGGAGGCGTTGGTGGACTCGTTGCCCGCCGCGACGCCGTAGGTGATGCCGGAGGCTATGGAGTTGCGGACGGCCGTGTCGAGCGCGGAGTCGGCACCGCCGCCGAGCGACATGTTGGCGACGGCCGGCTTGACGGCGTTGCGGGTCACCCAGTCGATGCCCGCCACGACCTGGGCGGTCGTGCCGGAGCCGTTGTTGTCGAGGACGCGGACGCCGACGATCTTGGCCTTCTTGGCCACGCCGTAGGCCCCGCCCGCGACGGTGCCCGCGACGTGCGTGCCGTGGCCGTGGCCGTCCTGGGCGGTGTTGTCGTTGTCGATGGCGTCGAAGCCGTAGGAGGCGCGGCCGCCGAAGTCCTGGTGCGTGATGCGCACGCCGGTGTCGATGATGTAGGCGGTGACGCCCTCGCCCGCCTTGTCCGGGTAGGTGTAGCTCTGGTTCAGCGGCAGCGCCCGCTGGTCGATCCGGTCCAGGCCCCAGGACGGCGGGTTCGGCTGGGTGGCGTCCACGGTGAAGACGCGGTCCTGCACGACCGACTGGACCGCCGGGTCGGCGGCGAGCTTCCTGGCCTGTGCCTCGGAGACCTTGACGGAGTAGCCGTTCAGGGCCGAGCTGTAGGTCCGGTCGATCGTCGCGCCGTACCGCTTCGCCACGGCCTTGCCGCTGTCCGCAGTGGAGCGGGCGGCGGAGTCCTTCAGGGTCACGATGTAGCTGCCGGAGATGGTTCCCGCGGCGCCGGCGTTCTCGATGACGCCCTGCGCGCCGCTGTCGGCGGCCGAGGCGGGCAGGGCGGCGGCCGCGCCGAGCGCGAGGGCCGCGACGGCGGTCGCGCTGATGCCGGCGAGCTTCCGGCGGGTGTGACGCATCACGGACATGTGGGGGGTCCTCCTCATGGGTGGTGCACTTCGGGGATGGAGCGGGGGCGACGGCCGACGCGAACCGCCGACATGTGCCGCCATGCGTGGCTTGTGGCCAGGTACATGACAACCCGTCAACTCGCCTTCGCCTCCGAAAGGTTGACCCACCCCCGGCCCGCCCACAAGAGGCCGGCGGACGCGTAACATCCTTGCCATGCTCCGGCCATGATTCGGCAAAGACGGGCCGCACATGACGCGGGCAAGGCCGGTGCGCGGGACGAGGCGGCGTGTGCGAGCCGGAGGCGTCCTCGTCCTGCTGCTGCGGCCGCGGACGGCGATGGTACGCAAGGGCTCGATTTCAGGCCGGAGTCGGATGCGCAGCCCGTCCGGGCCGGCGCGGAAGCCCTCCTGCGACGGCAGGACGGGTAGCGGCCGCTGCCTGCACCCTCCCCGGACGCTCCTGGCGGAGGAATGCACTCCGCAGGTATGGAGGGAGCGGCGGGTTCACGCCACGCGGACGCTCCCTGCCGAGCGTCCCGGCCGTGCGGGGCGGGAGGGGGCGACGCCCGCCGAGGCCGCCCGACGGACGGCTCCGGGACCCGCGGGGAGGCGGGGGAGAGCGGTGCGGAGCCACCCGGGATCGCCTACCGAGGTGCCAGAGCGCCGAGTTGTGAAATTTTCGTGAGCGGGAGGGGTCCGCCTGGGCGTGGATTCAGAGGGAGGTGGTGGTGAGGGTGGCGAGTGCGGCGTGGTAGTGGGCGGGGGCGGGGAGGTCGGTGAGGTG
>NZ_JOBX01000101.1:0-14997 GCF_000720645.1 Streptomyces sp. NRRL S-378 | reverse complement strand
CACCGAGATCTACACCTCTCTATTCGTCGGCAGCGTCAGATGTGTATAAGAGACAGGCCCAGGAGGACCGTGGCCGAGGAGCAGAACCAGCCGCCTGTGCCTGAGGTCAGGGCTACCTGCGGGAGGTGGCCGCCGGGTTTGGTGACCTGGCCGGGTCCTGCCTCGCCCCGTAGCTGGCGGACCGCCTCCACCAGCAGGAACAGGCCCCGCATGCCCGGGTGGCAGGCCGAGAGGCCGCCTCCGTCCGTGTTGACCGGGAGTTCCCCGTCGCGCAGCAGGCGGCCCTTCTCCACGAAGGCCCCGCCCTCGCCCTTCGCGCAGAAGCCGAGGTCCTCCAGAGTCACCAGGGTCATGTACGTGAAGGCGTCGTAGATCTCGGCGAGGTCCACGTCCGCGGGGGTCAGGCCCGCCCGTTCGAAGGCGATACGGCCCGAGACGGCGGCGGGGGAGACGGTGAAGTCCTCCCACTCGGACATGGTGGTGTGGGAGACGGCGGTGCCCGATCCCAGGATCCACACCGGCGCCTTCGCGGTGTCCGGTACGTAGTCCTCGGCCGTCAGGAGCACCGCGCAGCCGCCGTCCGAGCGGATGCAGCAGTGCAGTTTCGTGAAGGGGTCGGCGATCATCTCGCCGGACAGGACGTCCTCGACGGTGATCGGGTCGCGGAACATCGCGTCGGGGTTGGTCGCCGCGTTCGCCCGGGCCTGTACGGCGACCGAGGCGAGTTGCTCCAGGGTCGTCCCGTACTGGTGCATGTGACGGCGGGCCGCCATGGCGTACTTGGAGATCAGCGTGTGGCCGTACGGGACCTCGAACTGCAGCGGTCCCCGTGCACCGAAGGAGAGGTTCGACGTGCGCCGCCGGGCCTTGATGTCGGCGCGGGCGGTCGATCCGTAGACGAGCAGGACCGCGTTGGCGTGTCCCGCGGCGATCGCGTCCGCCGCGTGCGCGGCCATGACCTCCCAGGTCGAGCCGCCCACGGAGGTGGAGTCGACCCAGGTGGGGCGCAGGCCGAGGTACTCGGCCACCTCGACCGGTGCGAGCGTGCCGAGGCCGGCCGAGGCGAAGCCGTCGATCACGGAGCGGTCGAGGCCGGAGTCGGCCAGGGCGCGCCGGGCGGCCTGTGCGTGCAGGGCGTAGGGGGTGGGGCCGTCCACCCGGCCGCAGTCCGAAAGGGCGACGCCGACCACCGCTACCCGTCGGCGGGGGGTGGTTCCAGGTGTGAGTCCAGGCATGCGAGGACGGTACATCTGACGTATCGTCAGATGCTAGGCCCCGAGCTCGGCCCGACCCGGCCCGGACGCCTCGCCCCGTCCCGCCTCGGCCGCTCGCAATCCGGCCCCCCTTGCCCCCTGTGCTTCTGTCGTCCGCCGCCCTAACATGACGGCCCGTCAGAAACGGGGAGGAGCCCGACGATGGATGCCGCCTTCACCGCGGAGCAGGACGGGATGCGCCGTACCCTGCGCGAGATCCTGGGCAAACGCTGCGGTCCCGACGAGGTCAAGGCCGCGGTCCGCACCGCTGCCGGACACGACCGCGAGCTGTGGCAGCAGCTCTCCCGGCAGCTCGGGCTGCCGGGCATCGCCGTGGCCGAGGAGTACGGCGGGGTCGGCTGCACCCCCGCCGACCTGGCCCTGGCCTGCGAGGAGACCGGACGGGCGCTGCTGCCCTCGCCGCTGCTGGCGACCGCCGCGCTCTGCACGCCCCTGATCGCAGCCCTCGGTACGGAGGCCCAGCGCTCCGCGCTGATCCCGCCGCTGGCGTCGGGCGGGCTGACCGCCGCCCTCGCCGTCCCCGGTCCGGTGCTGGCCACCGCCCTCGCGCTGACCGGCGAGGACGCCACGGGCCAGTGGTCAGGTGGTGGCCGGGCCGGCGGGATCCAGGCCCGGCCCGACGCGGCCGGCGACGGCTGGCGCCTGTACGGGGAGGCCGCCCAGGTGCTCGACGGGCACAGCGCCCCCCTGCTGCTGGTTCCCGCGCACACCGGCGGCTTCGCGCGCAGCCGTACGCTGCTGTTCCTCGTACGGGAGGACGCGCCCGGTCTCGTACGGTCGCGGCAGGCCGTGCTGGACGAGACCCGCCCGCAGGCCCGGATCCAACTGCGGGATGTGCCTGCCGAGTTGCTCGGCGACCGGGATGAGGAGGGGCGGGGGGCCGACGTGCCTGGGGCCCTCGCCGCCACCGGGCGCACCGCCTCCGCCGTACTCGCCGCCGAGGCGGTCGGGGCGGCGGACCAGACCCTCACGCGCACCGTGGAGTACGTCCGTCAGCGGGAGCAGTTCGGCCGGGCGATCGGCTCCTTCCAGGCGGTCAAGCACCGGCTCGCCGACCTGTACGTGCAGGTGCAGGCGGCCCGCTCGGCGGCCTACTACGCCGCCTGGGACCCGGACCAGGGCGGCCTCGCGCTCGCCCAGGCGCTGGAGGCGCTGCGGATGACGGCGGGAGAGGCGATCCAGCTGCACGGCGGCATCGGCTTCACCTGGGAGCACGACGCGCACCTCTACTTCAAGCGGGCGGCCTCGGACGAGCTGCTGTTCGGCCCGGTGCACCGGCTGCGGGCGCACGCCGCGGACCGCGCGGGCCTGTTCGCGGCCGCGCCGGCCTCCGCCGCGACGGTCGCATCCCCATCCGCGTCCGGGGCTGCGTCCGCATCCGCGTCCGCGTCCGCATCCGCGCCCGGGGCTGCGCCCGGGGCTGTGTCCGCACCCACCGCCGCGGCTCCGGCCGCTTCCCCGCCCGCACCCGAGAAGGTGGCCGTCTGATGGCTCGCGTGGCTCCCGGCGTCAAGCTGATGCAGAAGGTCTCCTCGACCATGCTGTTCGCCAAGATCGCACCGCACTTCATCCCCGCCATGGACAAGGCGGTGCACCGGCTCACCCGCGGCAAGGTCATGCTGAGCGCGCAGATGCTGCCGGGTGTGATCCTCACCGCGAAGGGTGCCCGGACCGGCGAACCGCGCACCACGCCGCTCGCGTGCATGCCGGAGGACGGCGGGAGGAGCTGGATCCTGATCGGGTCCAACTTCGGCCGCCCCGGGCACCCGGCATGGACCGGGAACCTGCTCAAGCACCCGGACGCGGACGTGAGTTGGCAAGGCGAGGACATAGCCGTACGGGCCCGGCTGCTGGCGGGTGAGGAGCGCGCGGAGGTGTGGCGGGCGGTGCTGGGTTTCTGGCCGCCGTACGCGACGTACCAGGCGCGCATCGAGCGTGAGATCCGGCTGTTCCGCCTGGAGCGTCGCTGATCCCGGGCGGGTCGTGGCGCCGGCGCGGAGCCGGCCGGGGGCGGCGGACCCGGAGCGGGTCCGCCGTTACCTGGTCGGCTTCTTGCCCGTGATGCCGAGGTGGACGAGCAACGCCAGGTTCGGCTTGAGCTCGGCCTGCTTGACGCCCCAGGTCTGGAAGCCCTTCTGGTGCGAGGCGACCGCGGCCAGCATCGCGACCAGCGAACCGGCCATCGCGGCGGGGCTGACGTCCTTGTCGACCTTGCCCTTGGCCTGGAGTTCCTTCACCGATTCCGTGAGGGAGTTGGTGACCGAGTTCAGGATCTTCATGCGGATCTTGTAGAACCGCTTGTCGCCCTCGGCCGCGCCGAGGTCGACCACGCGCAGGATCGCGTCGTTGCGACGCCAGAACTCCAGGAATCCGTCGACGAGTTCCTCGGCGGCGGACCATCCGGACTTGCCGACCCAGGTCCGGCCCTCGACGAGCGACGTCAACTGCGCGCCCTCGGTGGCCATCTGCTCGGCGATCTCCAGGACGGCGCCCTCGACGTCCGGGAAGTACTGGTAGAAGGTCGCGGGGGAGGTGCCGGCCTTGCGCGCGACGTCGATCACCTTGACGTCGCGGTACGGCGAGGAGCTGAGCATCTCGCTGAGGCAGTCGAGCAGCTTCTGCCGCGTCGCCTGGCCGCGCCGGCCGGCGACACGCCCGTCGACGGTGCGTACTTGTCCTGTCATGCCGTCAGCTTACCGAGGGGTGATCGGCGCGCTATTCGGCCGCCTGCAAATGGGGTTACGGGGTCCCTGGCCTGGGCGGGAGGCCGTCCCGGGTGATCGCGGAGGGGGATTTCCGGCCGGATGCGCCCCGTAGTCGCCCCGCAGTCGCCCCGTAGTCGCCGGGTGGCCACGGTCCGGGCGTGTCGCCCGGTTCCGCGACGTTTCCCCCGAATAGTCTTATCAACAGGCTGTGGACAAGTTTTCGGGCGGATCATGGCTGAGAGAGGTGGTAGGTCACACACCCCCGCAGAACGGAAGGAACCGGGCCCATGGCCGCATTCGTGGAAGGCGTACCCTGCTGGGTGGACGCCTCGCTTCCGGACGTCGAGGCCGGCAAGCGGTTCTACGGCGAGCTCTTCGGCTGGACCTTCGCGGACAGCGCGGGCGCCGAGTACGGCCACTACACGCAGGCCTACAGCCGGGGCCGCAACGTCGCCGCCCTCGCCCCCAAGCCCGACGGCCGGATGCCCACGGTCTGGGGCGTCTACCTCTACACCAACGACGCCTACGCCTGCGCCCAGCGCATCCGCGCCGCCGGCGGCCAGATGGTGATGGACCCGATGCCGGTCGGCCCGTACGGCACGGCCGCGATGGCCGCCGACCCCGGCGGGGCCGTCTTCGGGCTGTGGCAGCCGGGCACCCACCACGGCTTCGAGGCCCAGCAGGAGCCGTACACGTACTGCTGGAGCGAGGTCTACACACGGGCCCGCGACGCCGTGGACGTCTTCTACGCGAAGGTCTTCGGCTACGTCCCGCAGGACCAGGACGACGCCGGCGTCGAGTACCGCATCTGGTCCCCGCCCGGCAAGGCCCCCGGCACGGACACCGCCGTCCTGGGGCGCAGCCTGATCACGGACGCCTTCCCGGAGATCATGCCGGCGCACTTCCTCGTCTACTTCGCCGTCCCGGACTGCGACCGGGCGGTGGCGACGGCGCAGCGGCTCGGCGGCCGGGTCACCGCGGATCCCTTCGACACCCCCTACGGGCGGATCGCGGTCGTCGCGGACAATCAGGGGGCGGTCTTCGGGCTCCTCTCGGAACCCCGCGCCGGGGCGGACGCGTAGGCGCCGTGGACGGATCGCCGGGCAGATCACACCGCACTGCTCGCCGTGCCGGGGCCGGACCCGGCCCGGGCCTGACAGAATCGGGGTTGCGCGACCCGGGCTGCGCCCCGGAATGAGACGCTGCACGGGGCATGGCCCCGTGCCGGTGGGAGCGGGCCCGGTGAGTGGCCCGTACGGGGAGGTGTGGAGGCGAGTGGTGGAGCAGCTGACGCAGCACGACCCGAGACGGATCGGCCCCTTCGAGGTGCTGGGACGGCTCGGCGCCGGCGGCATGGGGCTGGTCTATCTCGCGCGGTCCGCGTCCGGACGGCGGGTCGCGATCAAGACGGTGCGCACCGAGCTGGCCGAGGACCAGCTCTTCCGCGTCCGCTTCACCCGCGAGGTGGAGGCGGCGCGTGCGGTGTCCGGCTTCTACACCGCGGCCGTGGTCGACGCCGACCCGCGGGCCGCGGTGCCGTGGCTGGCCACCGCGTACGTGCCGGCGCCCTCCCTGGAGGAGATCGTCAACGAGTGCGGGCCGATGCCCGCCCAGGCCGTACGGTGGCTCGCCGCCGGTATCGCCGAGGCCCTGCAGTCCATCCACGGGGCCGGTCTCGTCCACCGCGACCTGAAGCCGTCGAACGTGCTCGTGGTCGAGGACGGCCCGCGCGTGATCGACTTCGGTATCGCGAGCGGTGTCTCCAACACCCGCCTGACCATGACGAACGTCGCCGTCGGCACCCCCGCCTACATGTCGCCCGAGCAGGCGAAGGACTCCCGTAGCGTCAAGGGCGCCAGCGACGTCTTCTCGCTCGGCTCCACACTGGTCTTCGCGGCGACCGGGCACCCGCCGTACCACGGGGCGAACCCGGTGGAGACGGTCTTCATGCTGCTGCGCGAGGGGCCGAACCTGGAGGGGCTCCCCGAGGAGCTGCGGCCCCTGATCGAGTCCTGCATGCAGATGGACGCCTCACTGCGGCCCACCCCGGCCGACCTGCAGGCTCAGCTGGCCCCGCACCTGTTCGACGGCGGCGACGACAGCGGCACCGCCTCGGCGTGGCTGCCGGGCCGGGCCGTCGCGATGATCGAGGCCCGGCGCGCGGGGAACCGTACGCCCGCCGCGGCCGTGCCCGTGCCCGGCCGTGACGGCCGTGGGGGCGGCGGGGCCCGCGGGCCGCTGTCGGAGCAGGCGACGCACCGCCGGCCGCGCGGCGCCGAGGGCTGGGTGGACCCGCGCACCGGCCAGGCCGTGCCGCAGCGCCCGCACCACCCGCCCCGGTCCCCGGTGCCGTCGGGCGAGCCCGTGCGCCTGGGCGGCTCGCCGGTGCCGATCGGGCCCGGCCCGTTCGCGACGGCCGCGGCGTCGGCCGCGCACGGCGCCGCCGCGGACTCGGCGACCGGCTGGGTCCGTCCGCCCGACGGCTCCGCGCCCGCCCAGGCGACCGGACCGGTCACCCCGTCCGTTCCGGGTCCCGGCGCGGCCCCGGACAGCGGCCGCTGGCGGCCGTGGCGTTTCCGCATGTCGAACGAGGTCTGGGGCACCCCGGCCGTCGCCGGCAACCTGCTGTACGTGACCTCCTTCGAGGTCCACGCACTGGACGTGGCCAGCGGCCGCCGCCAGTTCAAGACGCGCGACGTCGCCTGGTCCATGGCGGTCGCCGACGGCCGGATCCACGCCTCGGACGGGCCGTCCCTGTACGCGCTCGACGGCTCCGACGGTACCGAGCGGTGGCGGCTGTCCATCGACGGCTGGGTGTACGCGCTGCGTGCCGAGCGGGGCACCGTCGTGACCGCCACGCGCGGTGGCGGCGTACAGGCCTGGGAGGCGTCCAGCGGCCAGAAGCTGTGGGAGCTGACGGGCGCGCAGAGTGACTTCGAGACCCCGGAGGCGGCCCCCGTCCTCCACGAGGGCACGGTGTACGTGTGGCAGGACGCGCGGCTGCGGGCCCTGGACGCCCGCAGCGGCCGCGAGTCCTGGTCGTACCCGATCGGCGACGTCGGCTCCTGCGGGAACGTACCGGTGCGGGTCACGCCCGCCGCGGACGGCAACGTCTATGTCGCGGCCGGCACCCGGGTGATCTCCGTGGACCGGGCGTCGGGCCGGGTCCGCTGGCACTTCGAGGCTCCCGCGGTCTTCCTGGCCCCGCCGGCCTTCGCGCCGGGTCCGGCGGTCACGGGCGGCGGGGTCTACCTCGCCGACTACCTGGGCACCGTCTACGCCCTCGACGCGGCCACCGGCCAGGACCGCTGGCGGATCGCGACGGAGTCGCGGCAGTCCTCCGACCCGGTGCTGGTGGTGGGCGGCAACGTCCACCTGGGGGCGGGCAGCGCGCTCTACACGCTCGACGCTGTCACCGGCACCCCGAAGTGGCGGTTCGCGGCGGGCGGCGAGATCACGGGCCTGCCGGCGGTCGCGGACGGCCGGGTGCACTTCGGCTCGGCCGACCACTGCCTGTACACGCTGGACGCGGCGGGCGGTCAGCTCCGCTGGAAGCTGGCCACGGGCGGCGAGATCACGGGCGCCCCGGTCGCGGAGGCGGGGGTGGTGTACGCGTGCAGCAAGGACCGCTGCGTGTACGCCCTGGACGCGGCGAAGGGCACGGGCACCCGTACGAGCGGGTGACCCGACCGGGGCCGGGTCCGGCCCCGCCGGGTAGCGCACCGCACCGGGAGTGACAGGATGTACCCCATGAGCAACGTCTACTTCGACATCAACATCAACGGCGCCCCCGCCGGCCGCATCGTCTTCAAGCTGTACGACGACGTCGTCCCGAAGACCGCGCGCAACTTCCGCGAGCTGGCCACCGGCCAGAACGGCTACGGCTACGCCGGCTCGGGCTTCCACCGCGTCATCCCGCAGTTCATGCTCCAGGGTGGTGACTTCACCAACCACAACGGCACCGGCGGCAAGTCCATCTACGGCGAGAAGTTCGAGGACGAGAACTTCCAGCTGAAGCACGACCGCCCGTACCTGCTGTCGATGGCGAACGCCGGCCGCAACACCAACGGCTCGCAGTTCTTCATCACCACGGTCGTCACCTCGTGGCTCGACGGCAAGCACGTCGTCTTCGGCGAGGTCGTCGAGGGCCAGGCCCTCGTCGACCAGATCGAGGCCCTGGGCTCCCAGTCCGGCGCCCCGAAGGGCAAGATCGAGATCGCCGCTTCCGGCGTCGTCGAGGCCTGATCCCACCGCCTGCCCGGCCGGTCGGCCCCGCCCCCTCCCGGGGGCCGGGGCCGCCGCCGTTTCGCGGCCCGCCTGGGAGCGTGACGCCGTTCGTCCGAGGGGGGAGGGCTCGGGCCAGGGGGTCCGTCCCGCCCACTGCCTCCGCCGCCCCGGCGGCGATCCGGCCACGTGGTCGTGGTCACCTGCACCCGTCCCGGTGCGCCCGTCACCACGCTCCGGTTCACCTCGTTGCCCGACCGCAGGGCCACCGTCGAGGCCGCGCTCCACCAGGAAGGTGCCGCGGGCTCCGCCGTCGCGTCCGAGGTCGTCCAGGTGGATCTGGGGGCCCGCGAGACCCGCACGGTCGACGTGCCCCTCGACGACCCCGCGCGTGCCGCGGACGTCACGGGCTGCGCCTGGGCGAGCCCGCCATCCGCGGCTCCGGCCCGGCCGCCACGCGCACCCCCGCCCCCGGCTCCCCATCCGGCGGTTCGAAGAGCACGGGCACGGGCAAGCCGAAGCCCGACGCGAGCAAGTCCCGCGCGTCCCGCCGACGGGAGGCGTCAGCGCAGCCGGAACTCCGTGCCCGGGCGGCGGTTCGTGAAGAGGTCCGCCTGGCGCTCCGGCGGCAGGTTGCCCAGGGCGATCAGGGCCGGGGCCTGGGCGAGGGCCTGCTGGAGTGCGGCCTGCTTCGCCGACCACAGGGCCCGTACGGTGCCCTGCACGGCCTCCGTCGGGAAGCCGGCCAGGGTCTGCGCCGCCCGCAGGGCCGCCGGGAGCAGTTCGTCGGGTGCGGCCAGTTCGGAGACCAGGCCGATCTCGTGGGCCCGGCGCGCCGACAGTCGCTCGGCCGTGCCCATCAGGGATATCCGGGCGGCCTCGCCGAACGGCATGCGCTGCGCCATGTACACGGCCTCGTAGGCGCTGACCATCCCGTACGTGGTGTGCGGGTCGAAGAAGGTGGCCGTCTCGGAGGCGATGAGGAACTCCGACTCGCCCAGCAGGTAGAAGGCCCCGCCGCAGGCCATGCCGTTGACAGCGGCGATCACCGGCTTCCACAGGTCGCAGGACTTCGGGCCGATCGCGATCAGCGGGTCGTCGGCGGAGTAGGGCGACGCGGGCTGCGGCACGTCGACGCCGCGGTCGATGCCGGTGCAGAAGGCGGCCGTTCCGGCGCCGGTCAGCACGACCGCCCGTACCTCCTCGGCGAACCGGAGCTCGCGCCACGCCTCGCCCAGTTCGGCGGCGGTGGCCAGGTCGACGGCGTTGTGCCGGTGCTCCCTGTCCAGAGTGACCACCGCGACCCCGGTGGCCTCGTCCCGCTCCACCCGTACGGTCACGGCTTCTCCAGGAGCCAGCGCGGCACGGTCATCCCGCCCGTCTCGGTGAAGGTCACGTGGACGCGTGCGCCGATGCGCAGCCGGGCCGGGTCCATGGAGTCGAGCGGGGCGTCGGCGGAGGTCACCAGGTTCCCGGCGAGCCGGATGTGCGGGGCGTCGGCGAGCTCGACGAGGATGACGTTGTACGGGGCCTGCGCGGCGTAGGCGGGCAGCAGCGGCGGGTGCGGCCGGACGTAGGACCAGATGCGGCCCCGGCCGCTCATGCGGCGCCACCCGCTGTCGAAGGAAGCGCAGTGAGGGCAGCAGGGGCGGGGCGGGAAGCGTAGTCTGCCGCAGGCGGTGCAGGCCTGGACGCGCAGTTCGCCCCGGGCGGCGTACTCCCAGAAGGGGGCGCCGTCCTCGTCCGGGACGGGCAGGAGCAGGGCGTCCGCGGGTACGGCGGGTGCGTCGGACACGGCAGGTGCGGCGGACGCGTCGGGTGCGACAGATGCGGCGGACGCTTCGGGGGCGGTGGTCATCGGTCGGTCAGCTCCTCAGCAGGATCGCGGACGTCGGGACGCCTTCGCCCGCCGTCACCAGGCAGGTCGCGGCGTCCGGCACCTGGGCGGTGGAGACGCCGCGCAGCTGCTTGACGCCCTCGTTGATCAGGTTGAAGCCGTGCACGTAGGCCTCGGACAGGCCGCCGCCGCCGGTGTTGAGGGGGAGCCGGCCGCCCAGTTCCAGGGCCCCGCCCTCGGTGAAGGCGGCGCCCTCGCCGCGTCCGCAGAAGCCGTATCCCTCCAGGGAGAGCGGGATGAGCGGGGTGAAGGCGTCATAGATCTGGGCGACGTCCACGTCCTGGGGGCCGAAGTCGGCCTGCTTCCACAGGTGGCGGGCGGCGGTCCAGGCGGGCCCGGACAGGGGGTCGTCGTTCCAGTAGTTGACCATGCCGTGGTGCTGGGAGGGCAGGCCCTGGGCGGCGGAGTGGACGTAGACGGGCTTGTGGCGGCAGTCGCGGGCCCGTTCGGCGGAGACGATCACGCAGGCCAGGGCGCCGTCGGTCTCCAGGCAGTTGTCGAAGAGGCAGAGCGGGTCGCTGATCATGCGGGAGGTCATGTACATCTCGCGGGTCAGCGGGCGTTCGTACATCATCGCGGCGGGGTTCTCGTTGGCCCGGTTGCGGCAGGCCATCGCCACGTTGAAGAGGTGGTCGCGGGTGGCTCCGTACTCGTGCATGTAGCGGCGGGCCAGCATCCCGATCTCGTCGGCGGGGCGCAGCAGGCCGAAGGGGCGGGTCCACTGGCCGGGGGTGGGCAGCTGGACGGCGGTGTTCTTCCAGGGGCGCGGGCCGGATCCGCGTTTGCGGGAGCGCCAGGCGACGCCGACGGTGGCCTGGCCGGTGGCCACGGCGGCGGCGAGGTGGCCGACGGTGGCGCAGGAACCGCCGCCGCCGTAGCCGATCTTGGAGAAGAAGGTGACGTCGCCTGCGCCGATGGCCTTGGCGACCTCGACCTCGTCGGTCTCCTCCATGGTGTACGAGGAGAAGGCGTCGACCTCGGACGGTTCGATGCCGGCGTCGGCGAGGGCGGCCAGGATCGCCCGGCAGGCCAGTTCCTTCTCGGACTGCGGAAGGTGTTTGGCAAAGGCGGTCTGGCCGATGCCGACTATCGCCGTAGCGTCCTTGAGCGTTGCCGCCATCGCCACCTCCGGGGAGTGCGCCAGTACTGACAGCCGCGAAGGCTACAGCTAATCTGACGGATAGTCAGCTACTGGGTTCGCGGGAGGGTGGCACGCATGGGTGACGACGGGCTGCACGGGGGCGTGAACGAGGGCGCATCCGGGGGCGTGCGCGGGGGCGGTCGCGAGGAGGCGTGCGAGGAGGCGCGCGGGGGCGCGGGCGAAGACGCGCGTGGTGACCTGCGCTGGGGCACCATCGCGGGGCTCGTCCGGTCGGCGGCCGCACGGTACGCCGACCGCGAGGCCGTCGTCGACGGGCGCGTCCGGATCGGCTACGCGCAGCTCGGGGAGCGCGTCGAGCGCGCCGCGGCCGCCTGCATCGCCGCCGGGGTGGAGCCCGGTGACCGGGTCGCCGTCTGGGCCCCCAACACCCTCGACTGGATCGTCTCCGCGCTCGGCGCCGTCTCGGCGGGCGCCGTCCTCGTCCCCCTGAACACCCGATTCAAGGGTGCGGAAGCGGCGTACGTCCTCGAGCGCAGCCGGGCCCGGCTTCTGTTCGTCACCGGAACTTTCCTCGGTACCTCCTACGTCGCCTCCCTGCGCCGGGCCGCGGCCGAGGGCCCCGGCAGCGGACCCCTGGCCGGGCTGCCGCACCTGGACGAGGTCGTCGTCCTCGCCGAGGACGCCCCCGACTCCTTCCGCACCTGGAAGGACTTCCTCGCGGGCGGGGACCGGATCACGGCGGAGGCGGTCCGCGAGCGCGCCGAAGCCATCAGCCCCGACGCCCCCTCCGACATCATCTTCACCTCCGGCACCACCGGCAGCCCCAAGGGCGCGGTCATCACCCATGCCCAGTCCCTGCGCTGCTACGACGTGTGGAGCGAGCTCGCCGGCCTGCGCGAGGGCGACCGCTACCTGATCGTGAACCCCTTCTTCCACACCTTCGGCTACAAGGCCGGGATCATCGCCTGCCTGATGCGCGGGGCGACGATGGTCCCGCAGCCCGTCTTCAACGTGGACACCGTCCTCGCCAACGTCGCCGCAGAACGGATCTCCGTGCTCCCCGGGCCGCCCACCCTGCACCAGTCCCTCCTGGACCACCCCCAGCGCGACCACCACGACCTCTCGGCCCTGCGGCTGGTCGTCACCGGTGCCGCCGTGGTCCCGCTGCGGCTCGTCGAGCGCCTGCGCGAGGAGCTGCACATCGCCACCGTCCTCACCGCCTACGGGCTCTCCGAGGCCGGCGGCATCGTCACCATGTGCCGCCGGGGCGACCCCGCCGAGGTCATCTCCGCCACCTCGGGCCGGGCCATCCCGGATACCGAGGTGGCGGTCCTGGACGGGAACGGCCGGCCGCTGCCGGCCGGGACCCCCGGCGAGATCGCGGTCCGCGGCTACCACGTCATGCAGGGGTACTTCGAGGCCCCCGACGAGACGGCCGCGGCGATCACCCCCGAGGGCTGGCTGCACACCGGCGACGTGGGGGTGCTGGACGGGCACGGGAACCTGCGCATCACCGACCGGATCAAGGACATGTTCATCGTCGGCGGCTTCAACGCCTACCCGGCCGAGATAGAGCAACTCCTCGGCCTGCACCCGGACATCGCCGACGTCGCGGTCGTCGGAGTTCCCGACCCCCGCCTGGGTGAGGTCGGCAGGGCCTACGCGGTCCGCCGCCCCGGCTCCACCCTCACCGCCGACGACCTGATCGCCTGGTCCCGGCGCGAGATGGCCAACTACAAGGTCCCGCGCACGGTGGAGTTCGTCACCGAACTCCCCCGCAACGCGAGCGGCAAGGTCCTCAAACGCGAACTCCGCACCCGCACCCGACCCCACCCCGCCGAGCGCCGCCGGCCGGACGAGCCCGCGGGGCGTCGGACCTCGCCGTCGTGATCGTGCGGGCGCGGACGTCACCCTCGCAGTCGTCACCGCTGTCCGGGCCGACGGCCGGCAAGCGGGCCGAGAGCAGTCCCCGTCCATGACGCGCACCTGCCGGTTCCGCGCGGTCCCCGCGGTCCCCGTGGTGCACCGGTGGGTCAGCGGGCGTAGGAGCCTATGCCCACCAGGCAGTAGACGTACTGGTTGAGGACGGTGGAGCCGCGCATGTAGCGGTAGGAGAAGGCGTACTGGGTCCTGGGGTTGTCGTTGCAGCTGTTCAGGTCGGCGGTGCCGGGGATGCTCTCGATCACCCGGTAGTGCGCGTCGGAGGCCGAGCAGGGGACCTCCTCGACGCCGCTGACGCTGCGGGGCGTCGTCGAGTCCGGGAGCTGTCCGTTGAGGCAGGTGCCCCGGTCGAAGGGGCTGGGCTCGGGGCTCGGCTCGGCGCTCGGTTCGGAGCTGTACGGGGTGGTGGCGGCGGCCTCGGGGGTCGGCGCCGAGGGCGAGGGAGTGGGGGAGGGGGTCCACGAGGAGGACCAGGTGGGCGTGGCGTCTGCGGCGGGTTCGGCGTCGTCGCCGTCGTCGCCGCCGCTCAGCAGGAAGAAGCCGACGACCAGTACCGCGGCGACCGCGAGCCCCACCAGGCAGCCGCGCCCGCCGCCCGTCTGTCGGGCCGGGGCGGGCTGCTGCACGCCCGTCGGCGTGGTCCACGTCGTATCCGGGCCCGGCGCCGGCGGGGGAGTGATGCTGCCGGCCCCCGCGATCCAGGCCGCGCCCGCGCCGGACACGTGGATGCGTAAGCGCATCTCCTGGGTGCCGACACGGACCTTGACGAGGTCGCCGTGCCGGCAGGGCGGTATGCGCAGGCGGACCGTACCGGTCGGCAGCTCCACGGGGAGGATCACACCGTGGGCGGCCTGTTGGGGGGAGATCGTGATGAGCATTTCCTGTGACGACACCGGCTGCTCCTGGGAGTGAGGGTGGTGCGCAGGCTGCCTGACGGTTCCTCACGGATTGTGCCCTGTGTCCTGAAGGTGACGCAGCCGTTCCGCCCAGCCTCAGGTGCGGCGGGCCAGCACCAGCCGCCAGCGCGGAGAGCCGTCGGGCAGGCGGCCGAAGTGCTCCAGCGGGACGGTCTCCACGGTGAAGCCGGCCGTCCGCAGGTCGGCGCGCACCCCGCTCAGCGGGAAGGTCCGGTAGTACATGACGAAGGGCGGCCGCCACACCGCGTTGCGCACCCGCATCGCGGCATCGAAGCCCGCCACCGCCCACCACACCGGTGAGCTCGGCGGGATCGGGGCGCCGATGGGGAAGGCGAAGACCCCGCCCTCGCGCAGCGCGGCGTGCACCCCGGAGAAGAGTGCGGGCCGCTCGGCGGGCAGGAAGTGGCCGAACGCCCCGAAGCTGACCGCCAGGTCGTAGGAGTCCGCCAGCGCGGACGGCAGGGCCCGCGCGTCGGCCCGTACGAAGTCCACGCGGTCGTCGTCCGCGTGCCCGCGCCCGGCCTCGGCGAGCATGCCCGCGCTGAGGTCCACCCCGGTGACGCGGTCCCGGCACAGCCGCCGCAGCATCCCGATCCCGGCGCCCGTGCCGCAGCACACGTCCAGGCCGGAGCCGAAGGTGCCCTCCCGCTGGGCAAGGGTCTCCTCGACCGCGTCGAGCATCCGGTCCGGGGTGCGGAAAGGAGTGTGGTCGAACTTCGGCGCGAGGAGGTCGTAGCCCCGCTCGACGGAGGAGAGGCCCTGCACGGCCAGTTCGCGGACGCTCGGCCCGTGGGAGGAGAACACACCCCCAGCCTAAGCCGCCGCCCGGGCCGCGCCCGGGCATACGTGTGCGGCGGTCGCGGTGGCTCCCCCTCCGGGCCACCGCGACCGCCGCTCCCCCGTTGCTCCCCCGATTTCCCCCCGAGCCCCCGTTTCC
>NZ_JOBX01000100.1:0-17025 GCF_000720645.1 Streptomyces sp. NRRL S-378 | reverse complement strand
ACCCCCCGCTCCCGCTCCCGCCCCGGGACACCACCCAGCCCCGCCGGCGCTTGAGGCGCGGCCACCGGCCCGCAGACGGAACACGAGCACACCGCCCCGCCAGGGCAAGGGCGGCCACCGGCCCGCAGACGGAACACGAGCCCACCGCCCCGCCAGGGCAACGGCACCCACCGGCCGGCAGACGGAAACGGGCCGGGCCCGGTGCCCCCGTGGGGAACCGGGCCCGGCCCGTGACTGCCGACTGCGCGGCGGCGCTTAGTTGTCGTCCTCGTCGATCAGGAAACCCCGCATCGGCGACGGCGCCTGCATCGGCTGCGGCGCAGCCGGCCGGACCGGAGCCATCGGCTGGGTCATCGCCGGGGACATCTGCTGCTGGCCGCCGTAGGACGGACCGGCACCCATCGGGGAGGGACCGCCCATGGACGGACCGCCCATGGTGTGACCCATCGCACCGGCCGGGGCCATCGACGGAGACGGAGACGGCGGCAGCGCGGGACCGGCCGGGTTGCGCGGCGGGGCCAGCGAGTCGTCCGCCTGGGTCTCCAGCTGGCGCAGCTGCGACTCCAGGTAGGACTTCAGACGCGTACGGTACTCACGCTCGAAGCCGCGCAGGTCCTCGACCTTGCGCTCCAGCGTGGCGCGGGCGGACTCCAGGGAGCCCATCGCGACGCGGTGCTTCTCCTGCGCGTCCCGCTCCAGCGCATCGGCCTTGGCGCGGGCGTCCCGCTCCAGGCCCTCGGCGCGCGACCGGGCCTCGCCGACGATCTTGTTGGCCTCGGAGCGGGCCTCCGCGATCGCCTGGTCGGCGGTCTGCTGCGCCAGCGACAGGACGCGGGCGGCGCTGTCGCCACCGGGGCCCTGCTGCGGGAGCTGCGGCTGCTGCATCTGCTGCATGGGCTGACCCATGGGCTGCATCTGCTGACCCATCGGCTGCATCTGCTGGCCCATGGGCTGCATCTGCTGGCCGAGCGGGTTCTGGCCGCCCATCGACTGCTGCTGGCCCATGGGCTGCTGGCCCATGCCCTGCGGTCCGCCCATGGGGTGCTGCTGCATGGGGCCGCCCATGGGGCCGCCCATCGGGCCGGGGCCCTGCTGGCCCTGGCCGCCGGGGCCCGGCGGGAGCTGCGGTGCGCCGCCCGGCAGCTGGGGCGGGCCCATCTGCGGGTTCTGCTGCTGCGGCGGGCCGGATATGGCCGCGGGCACGGGGGCGCCGGGGCCGCGCTGGTCCTGGGGCTCGGGCTTGCGCATGCCCTGCTGCTGCTGGCTCTGCGCGGCGGCGCGCGTGGCGGCGGCCAGCTTGGCGCGCAGGTCCTCGTTCTCGCGCAGCAGGCGCGTCAGTTCGGACTCGACCTCGTCGAGGAAGGCATCGACCTCGTCCTCGTCATAGCCTTCTCGGAGGCGGACGGTCGTGAACTGCTTGTTCCGCACGTCCTCGGGAGTCAGCGGCATGTCTTCTTCACCTCTACGTAGTCGTCGGCAGTCGGCAAGACCGTATCGGGACCGTCCCCGCGCGTACGGGGAAGCTCATCGTTCACACGCTTCTCGCAGCGGTGCTCACGAAGCTGATGAGGATGTAAACGATGATCATCAGAACGAAGAAGGACAGGTCGAGTGCCACGCCGCCGAGACGCAACGGCGGAATGAACCGCCGCAGGAGCTTGAGCGGTGGATCGGTGACAGTGTAGGTGGCCTCCAGAACGACCACCATCGCCTTGCCGGGTGTCCATGAACGTGCGAACTGGAACACATAGTCCATGACCAGTCGGAAGATCAGCACGATCAGGAAGCACATCAGCACGACGTAGACCACTTGCAGTGCGATGCCCATCCCGCGCTTCCCTCTCCCCGTTTCCCGATCTGTTCCCGGTCCCGTATCTGACGGATCGGTCTAGCTTTGGTTGAAGAACCCGCCCTCCGCGATGCGGGCCTTGTCCTCCGCCGTGACATCGACGTTAGCAGGCGACAGCAGGAACACCTTCTGTGTCACGCGTTCAATGCTGCCGTGCAGACCGAACACGAGTCCGGCGGCGAAGTCCACGAGACGCTTCGCATCCGTGTCGTCCATCTCCGTGAGATTCATGATCACCGGAGTGCCCTCACGGAAGTGTTCCCCGATGGTACGGGCCTCGTTGTAGGTCCGGGGGTGCAGTGTCGTGATGCGGTACGGCTCCCGCTCGGAGACGACCTTGGGCATGATCACGGGGGCGTTCTTCTCCAGGTTCGTGCGATCAGGTGTGATGGATGCCACGGGGGCAATTCGCGCAGGACGTCCGTTTTCCACCGGAATTGGGATGGGTTCCCGCGGTGCCGGAGGCTGTACGGCTCGTACCGGTTCGTCCGATACGGGCGACTGGTGCACGGGCTGCTGTCGGCGATCCCGCTCCCGAGCCCGCTCCATCTCCGGCTCGGGCTCGAACTCGTCGTCGGGGTCGTACCCCGGGTTGTCGTACCGGTCGTCCTCCACGAGGCCGAGGTAGACCGCCATCTTGCGCATCGCGCCGGCCATTCTCCGAGTCCTCCGCTCTGTGGTGGATCGCCCTGTCGCAGGTGCCGCCGTGTCACGAATGTCACCAACTGCCCGCGATCCACGTGGTCTGCCCGCTCATCGGCGGGAATGACCATATTTTCTGCTGTGGTCCGACTTTCTTCGCGACGTTACCCGAGCCGGGGTCTCGCGCCGAGTACCGCAGTGCCGACGCGTACATGTGTCGCACCGGCCGCAACGGCCTGTTCCAGGTCTGCGCTCATCCCGGCCGACACCATCGTGGCAGTCGGATGGTCCGCGCGCAGGCGGGATGACAATTCCACCAACCGCTCGAAGGCGGCCTGTTCGCGTCCCGCGTAGTGACCGGACAGGGGTGCGACGGTCATCAGTCCGTCGATCCGCAGTCCGGGCGCCCCGGCGACGAGGTCCGCCAACTCCGCGAGCTGCTCCGGCGCGGCCCCGCCCCGGCTCCCCCGCTCGCCCGACTCGGCGTCGAGGGCGATCTGCACGAGGCAGCCGATCTCACGGCCCGCGTTCACCGCCGCCGCCGAGAGGGCGGTCACGAGCCGGGGCCGGTCGACCGACTGCACCACGTGCGCGTATCCCGCCACGGAACGGACTTTGTTGGTCTGCAACTGACCGACGAAATGCCAGCTGAGCGGCAGATCCGCGCAGGCCGCGGCCTTGGGGGCGGCGTCCTGGTCGCGGTTCTCGGCAACATGACGGACGCCCAGCTCCGCCAGCAGTCGTACGTCGCTCGCCGGGTAGGTCTTGGTGACCACGATGAGGGTCACCTCCTCCCGCCCGCGGCCCGCCGCCGCGCAGGCGGACGAGATACGTTCCTCCACCCGCGCCAGGTTCTCGGCGAGCTCCGACTTACGATCCGTCATTCTTCTTTTCCCCCGGGAGTCCGGGGGTCTCCCCCCGGGAAAGCTCCGTCAACCAGACATATCCGGCCAGCCGTCCGGTCACCCGGTCACGGCGGTACGAGAAATGGTCCCGCGACTCCAGTGTGCAGACAGGGGAACGGGCACCGTCCACCACCCCCGCCTCCGCGAGCTGGGCGTGCACCCCCGCGACCACGTCGACCGCCGGTGTCCCCCAACTGGTCTCGGACCGGGCGGCGGGGACCGACTCCGCCACCGACTCCCGCATCCCGGCCGGCACCTCGTAGCAGCGTCCGCAGACCGCGGGTCCGGTACGGGCGACGATCCGCGCGGGCTCGGCACCGAGGGAGACCATCGCCTCCACCGCCGCCGGCACCACCCCGGCGACCAGTCCGGGCCGCCCGGCGTGGGCGGCTCCGGCGACCCCGGCGACGGGGTCCGCCAGCAGGACCGGCGTGCAGTCGGCGGTGAGCACGGCGAGGGCGAGCCCCCGACGGGCGGTCACCACGGCGTCCACCGCCGGGATCTCCGCGTCCGGTCCCCAAGGACCGTCGACGACCGCCACGTCCCGGCCGTGCACCTGGTTCATCCAGACCACGCGGTCCGGGTCGAGTCCCAGGGACCGGGCGGCCACGGCCCGGTTCGCGAGAACGGCGGCCGGGTCGTCTCCGACCGCGCCGCCGAGGTTGAGCTCTTCGTACGGAACGGCGCTCACTCCGCCCCACCGGTCGGTGAAGGCGAAGTGGGCGCCGCCCACGTGATGCTGCTCCGGTGTCACTTCAAGAAGTCCGGAACGTCCAGTTCCTCGGCCGGGCTGTCCTGGTACGGCCGGGCCGTGGGGACCTGCGGCGCGGGGGCCTGGACCTCGACCGGGGCCGGCTCGACGGGAGCCGGGGGCTCCTCGCGCGGCGGGACCGTGCCGAGTCCGCCGAAGGCCGGGCGGACCGGCTCGGGGGCGCGGACCGGGGCCGGGGCGGGCTCCTCGCGCTTGGTGGACGCGGCGCCGATGACGTTGTCCCGGCGGGCCGGGGGCTGTCCGCCGTCGAACCCGGCCGCGATGACGGTGACCCGCACCTCGTCGCCGAGCGCGTCGTCGATGACGGCGCCGAAGATGATGTTCGCCTCGGGGTGCGCCGCCTCGCTCACCAGCTGCGCGGCCTCGTTGATCTCGAAGAGACCGAGGTCGGAGCCGCCGGAGATGGAGAGCAGCACCCCGCGTGCGCCGTCGATGGACGCCTCGAGCAGCGGCGAGGAGATCGCCATCTCGGCGGCGGCCACGGCGCGGTCGTCGCCGCGGGCGGAGCCGATGCCCATCAGGGCCGAGCCGGCCTCGGACATCACGGACTTGACGTCGGCGAAGTCGAGGTTGATCAGACCCGGGGTGGTGATGAGGTCGGTGATGCCCTGGACGCCGGACAGCAGGACCTGGTCCGCCGACTTGAAGGCGTCCAGGACGCTGACCTGGCGGTCCGAGATGGACAGCAGGCGGTCGTTGGGGATGACGATGAGGGTGTCGACCTCTTCGCGGAGCTCGGCGATGCCGTCCTCCGCCTGGTTCGCGCGGCGCCGGCCCTCGAAGGTGAACGGCCGGGTGACCACACCGATCGTCAGGGCGCCCAGCGAGCGCGCGATGTTGGCGACGACGGGTGCGCCGCCGGTGCCGGTGCCGCCGCCCTCACCGGCGGTGACGAAGACCATGTCGGCCCCCTTGAGGACCTCCTCGATCTCCTCGCGGTGGTCCTCTGCCGCCTTGCGCCCGACCGCCGGGTTGGCGCCGGCGCCGAGGCCGCGGGTGAGTTCGCGGCCGACGTCGAGCTTGACGTCGGCGTCGCTCATCAACAGCGCCTGCGCGTCCGTGTTGATGGCGATGAACTCGACGCCCTTGAGACCGACCTCGATCATTCGGTTGATGGCATTGACACCACCGCCGCCGACACCGATGACCTTGATGACTGCGAGGTAGTTCTGCGGTGCTGCCACGTCGAAGGCCTCTCGCCTCGAGTTACGTGTCGCCGCCTCGCGGGCCTGCGTTGCGACGACTGATGCCGAAATAGGGACGGTCCGAACGCGCCGACCCGAACCCTCACCCTGAAGTTTAGGGTTAGGGGTGTGTCTGTTCCTTGGACTCTTCCGAACAGGACACTAAGTCGACAAGTAGCGCGTGTTCAACGAACACGCCGAACCTCCCGTTTTTCTTTTCACCCTATGTGATCACCCGTATCGCTGGCCAACCAGGGTGCGCCGCTGTTCGACCTGACGTCAACTCCCGGCCGCCGCAGGGGCGGTGGGGACGCTCACGTCGAAGTGACCGGCCTTCGGTGCGGCTTTCAACAAAGCGGTCAGCGCACGCCCCTTCGCGTCGCTCTGTTCGCCGCTGCCCCACCGTACGGACCGGCCTCCGGTCAGCTCCAGCACGATCGAATCGTAGGAACCCACCTTGACCTGCACCGTTTCCTTCGCGATCGGCGCCGGGAGGGATCCGGCGACGAGCACGGCCTCGTGCAGCAGCCGGTCTTCGTCGAAGCGGCGGGCGCTCGGGGAGCCCGCCGCGTTCAATTCGAGGACCGGAACGCCCGCGGGTGCTTTCGGAACCGTGTCGAATCGCACACCCGATGCGTCCACTTCCACGAAGTTGGCGTCCTTTTTGATGAGCAGGACGGGTTTGCGCTCCGTCACCTTGAGTCCGATTCCGTGCGGCCAGGCCCGTACCGCATCAACCGATTCGATGCGGGGCAGACGGCCGCGTACACGGCTCTCGATCTCGTCCGTGTCGACGCTCACGAGGGGCGCGCCGACGGGCACGGCCGCGGCGGAGAGGACCTGCTCGGGCGTGAGCACCTCCGTGCCGGTGGCCGTGACCCTCTCGACGCGGAGCCAGGAGGAGCCGTAGAGGACCCAGGTGCCGCCGGAGGCGAGGAGCACCGCCGCGGCCAGGGAGGCCAGCACAGGGCCCCGGCGCAGGTGTCTGCCGGGGCCCCGTGGGGCGGTCCTCTTCGGGGCCTTCGAGGACGTGGGGCCCTTGGGTGGCTTGGGAGAGCCGGCGCCCTTGCCGGGCGACCGGCCGGGCCGATCGGAAGACGGTGTTCCGCGCTGTGCGGTCGTCGCTCCGGCCACTCCTGTGCCTCCTGCGTCCGTGCTCCCGCGTCAGCGGGCTCGGTGGGCTGCGATCGCCTCGTACACCATGCCGACCAGCAGCTCGTCGGCGTCCCGGCGGCCGAACTCACCGGCGGCGCGGGACATCTCGTACAGGCGGTGCGGATCGGACAGCACCGGGAGGACCTGGCCGAGCACCCAGTCGGGCGTCAGTTCCGCGTCGTCCACGAGCAGGCCTCCGCCGGCCTTGACCACCGGCTGGGCGTTGAGCCGCTGTTCGCCGTTGCCGATCGGCAGCGGGACGTAGGCGGCGGGCAGCCCGACGGCGGACAGTTCGGCGACGGTCATCGCTCCCGCGCGGCACAGCATCATGTCGGCGGCGGCGTACGCGAGATCCATCCGGTCCACGTACGGTACCGGCACATAGGGCGGCATCCCGGGCATGTTGTCGACACGCGGCAGTTCGTTCTTCGGCCCGACGGCGTGCAGGATCTGCACACCGGAGCGCTGGAGGGTCGGAGCGACCTGCTGGATCGTCTCGTTGAGGCGCCGTGCGCCCTGCGAGCCGCCGGAGACAAGCAGCGTGGGCAGGTTGGGGTCCAGGCCGAAGGCGGCGCGCGCCTCGGGGCGTACGGCGGCCCGGTCGAGGGTGGAGATGGAGCGGCGTAGCGGGATGCCCACGTAGCGGGCGCCGCGCAGCTTGCTGTCGGGCGTGGAGACCGCGACGGCGTGCGCGTACCGGGAGCCGATCTTGTTGGCCAGTCCGGGCCGGGCGTTGGCCTCGTGGACGATGATCGGCACGCCGAGCCGCTTGGCCGCGAGGTAGCCGGGCAGGGCCACGTAGCCGCCGAAGCCGACGACGCAGTCGGCCTTGGTGCGCAGGAGGATCTCCTCCGCGGCCCTGATGGTGCCGCGCAGCCGTCCGGGGACGGTGATCAGCTCGGGGGTGGGCTTGCGGGGCAGCGGTACGGCGGGGATCAGCCCGAGTTCGTAACCGCGCTCGGGTACCAGGCGGGTTTCGAGTCCGCGCTCGGTGCCCAGGGCGGTGATGCCCACTGAAGGGTCCTGCCTGCGCAGGGCGTCCGCGAGGGCGAGCGCCGGCTCGATGTGGCCGGCGGTCCCCCCACCGGCGAGTACGACATGCACCGAAATTCACCGCTCTCCGGACGGACGCTTCTTGACGCGCCGTCTCATCGACTTCCATCTCACCCCGGTCCGCCTCCAGCCGGTCTTCGGCTGTCGCATCGCGAGGGCCGCGCGCGCTGCCGGCTCCTCCCGCGCGAAGGCGATGAGCAGTCCGACCGCGAACATGGTCGGCAGCAGGGCCGACCCTCCGTAGGAGAACAGCGGGAGCGGGACTCCGGCGATCGGCAGCAGACCGAGCACCGCACCGATGTTGATCACGGCCTGGGCCGTGATCCAGGTGGTCACGCCTCCCGCGGCAAACCGTACGAAGGAGTCCTCCGTGCGTCCGGCCACGCGGATACCCGCATAGCCTAGAGCCGCGAACAGGGCGAGCACCGACAGCGTCCCCGCCAGTCCCAGTTCCTCCCCCGTGATGGCGAAGATGAAGTCGGTGTGGGCTTCAGGTAGTTGACCCCATTTTTCCACACTTGCACCCAGTCCGGAACCGAACCAGCCACCTGACGCGAGGGCGTAGATCCCGTGGACGGCCTGCCAGCAAAGGTCGTTCTTGCCCGGTTCTGTCGCACCGATGCACTCCAACCGGTCCATCCGGTGCGGACTGGTCTTGATGAGCAGTGCGACGATCGCACCCGCGAAGGCCAGTACGCCGACGAACATCCGCGTGGGAGCCCCCGCGAGCCAGAGCAGGCCGAACAGGATGGCGCCGAGGATCATCGCGGTGCCCATGTCCCCGCCCAGCATGATGAGCCCGAGGAGCAGGAAGGCCACGGGGACCAGTGGCACGAGCAGGTGCTTCCACTGGCTCAGCAGTCCCTTGTCGCCCTTGCGGGCCAGCAGGTCGGCCCCCCAGAGGATCAGCGCCAGCTTGCCGAACTCACTGGGCTGCAGCATGAACGGGCCGCCGAGGGAGATCCAGTTCTGGTTGCCGTTGATCGAGACCCCTATCCCGGGGACCTGGACCAGCACCATCAGGAAGAGCGTGCCGGCCAGCACCGGATAGGACAGCGCCCGGTGCAGTTTGACCGGCATCCGCGAGGCGACCAGCAGCAGGACGGCGCCGATCAGGGCGGCCAGGAACTGCTTCTTGAAGAAGTAGGCGTCGCCCAGGCCCAGCTGGAGCGCCTTGATCATGGATGCGGAGTACACCATCACCAGACCGAGCACGGTGATGAGCAGTGAACTGCCGAAAATCAGGTAATACGCCGTGAGTGGCCGGTCCCACGCCCTGCGCAACTGCTGCTGCGTACGCCGGAGACCGGCCAGCGGCCCGCGCCCGGCGGGTCGCGCCGGACGCTTCGCGTTCACCCCGGGGCGCTTGCGGCCCTGCGCCTTCACGGCGGACGGCCGCCGCCCCGGCAGCATCTGCTTGGCCGGCATCTGTGATCTTCCCCTCCACTCGTACGAGGCGAGCATCCGGCCGGAGGGAACCTGTCCGGCGCCCCCGGCCTAGGCCGTGTCCGCGGCGTTCTCGGCGGCGAGTTCACGCACCGCGTCGGCGAACGCGTCCCCGCGCTTGTTGTAGTTCGCGAACATGTCCATCGATGCGCAGGCCGGTGCCAGCAGGACCGTGTCGCCGGGCTCGGCGAGCGCGGCCGCCTCCCGGACCGCTGCGAGCATCGCCCCAGTGTCGGTCCGGTCGAGGTCGACGACCGGGACCTCGGGGGCGTGTCGCGCCAGTGCCTCCGCGATCAACGCCCGGTCGGCGCCGATCAGGACGACGCCGCGCATCCGCGCGGCCGACTTCTGCACGAGCTCGTCGAAGGTCGCGCCCTTGGCGAGGCCGCCGGCGATCCAGACGACCTTGTCGAAGGAGGCGAGGGAGGCCTCCGCCGCGTGCGTGTTGGTGGCCTTGGAGTCGTCGACGTAGACGACCGAGCCGACCTCGTCCACCCGCGCGACCCGGTGGGCGTCCGGACGGAAGTCGCGCAGCCCGTCGCGGACCGCGCGCGGCTCCACGCCGAAGGCGCGGGCCAGGGCCGCGGCGGCGAGCGCGTTGGCGATGTTGTGCGGGGCCGGCGGGTTGACGTCCTTGACCTCGGCGAGCTCCTGGGCGTTCTTCTGCCGG
Organism: Streptomyces sp. NRRL S-378; assembly: GCF_000720645.1. Taxonomy (NCBI): domain Bacteria; kingdom Bacillati; phylum Actinomycetota; class Actinomycetes; order Kitasatosporales; family Streptomycetaceae; genus Streptomyces; species Streptomyces sp. NRRL S-378. The sequence goes on along the minus strand of NZ_JOBX01000100.1, from coordinate 7,349 downwards.
TTCTCCACGAAGGCCCGGTCGACGAGGATGCCGTCGACGACTCCGAGCATGGAGGGGCCGGGCGCGCCGAGGGTGAAGCCGATCGCGCGGCAGCCCTCCTCGACGTCGGCCTCGACGACGAGGTCCTCGGTGGCCTTGTCGGCCACGTTGTAGACGCAGGCGACCGTGTTGCCCTCGTAGATGCGGCCCTTGTCGGCGGCGTACGCCTGCATCGAGCCGTGCCAGTCGAGGTGGTCGGGAGCCAGGTTGAGGACGGCTCCCGAGTGGACGCGCAGCGAGGGCGCCCAGTGCAGCTGGTAGCTGGAGAGTTCGACGGCGAGCACGTCGTACGGCTGCTCGCCGAGGACCACGTCGATGATCGGGGTCCCGATGTTGCCGACGGCGGCGGTGCGCAGCCCTGCGGCCTTCAGGATCGACGCGAGCATCTGGACGGTGGTGGTCTTGCCGTTGGTGCCGGTGACGGCGAGCCATTCGGCGGGCCCGGCCGGAGCCGCGTCGGCCTCCTCGCCGGTGCCGCCGGCCGCGGCCCTGCGGGCAGCGCGGAGTTCCACGCCGGCGGCGCGCAGCCGCCAGGCGACCTCGACGTCGCCGACGACGTCGACGCCCGCTTCGGCGGCGGCCAGGAAGAGCGGGCTCTGCGGCTGCCAGCCGGGCGAGGTGACGACCAGTTCGGTGCCCTCGGGGAGGGTTTCACCGGCCCGGGCCCCGTCGGGCAGGTGCCCGAGGCGGACCTCGATGCCCAGTTCCGCGAGCTCGGCCGCCCTGGCCCGGTGCGTGTCGCCGTCGCCGTTGTCGACGACGGTCACCCGGGCGCCCAGCCGGGCCAGGGCCCGGGCGGCGCTGATGCCGCTGATGCCGAGGCCGGCCACGGTGATCCGGCCCGGCAGGCCGAACCGGCCCAGGGCGTCGGGGCCGAGCAGGCCGGCCAGGTCGGAGGCGCTCACTTGTCGGCTGCCCATCCCGCGTAGAAGAGACCGAGACCCACGATCACGCACATGCCCTGGATGATCCAGAAGCGGACCACGACGAGGACCTCGGACCAGCCCTTGAGTTCGAAGTGGTGCTGGAGCGGCGCCATCCGGAAGACGCGCTTACCGGTCAGCTTGAAGGAGCCGACCTGGATGACGACCGACATCGTGATGAGCACGAAGAGGCCGCCGAGGAGGGCGATCAGGAGCTCGGTGCGGGAGCAGATGGCGAGGCCCGCGAGGGCGCCGCCGAGGGCCAGCGAACCGGTGTCACCCATGAAGATCTTGGCGGGCGAGGTGTTCCACCACAGGAAGCCGAAGCAGGCGCCCATGAGGGCGGAGGCGACGACCGCGAGGTCGAGCGGGTCGCGCACCTCGAAACAGGCGTTCGGGTTCGTGAGGTCGGCCGCCATCGCGCACGACTCCTGGAACTGCCAGACGCCGATGAAGGTGTAGGCGCCGAAGACCATCACGGCGGCGCCGGTGGCCAGACCGTCCAGGCCGTCGGTGAGGTTCACGCCGTTGGACAGGGCCAGGATCATGAACAGCGCCCAGACCACGAAGAGCACCGGGCCGATCGACCAGCCGAAGTCCGTGACGAACGACAGCTTGGTGGAGGCCGGCGTGAGGTCGCGCGAGTCCTTGAACTGGAGTGCGAGCACCGCGAAGGCGATGCCGACGATCAGCTGGCCGGCCATCTTGGCCTTGGCCCGCAGACCCAGCGAACGCCGCTTGACGATCTTGATGTAGTCGTCGAGGTACCCGACGAGGCCCATGCCGGCCATCAGGAACAGCACGAGCAGGCCCGAGAAGCTCGGCTCCTCACCGGTGATGACCTTCGTCAGCGCGTACGCGACGAGCGTCGCCAGGATGAAGGAGATGCCGCCCATGGTGGGCGTGCCCTTCTTCCCGGCGTGGCCGCGCGGACCGTCGTCGCGGATGAACTGGCCGTAGCCCTTGCGGGCCAGCAGCTTGATCAGCAGCGGCGTGCCGACGACGGTCAGGAACATGCCGATGACACCGGCGAACAGGATCTGCCTCATCGGCCGGTGACCTCGCCCTCGACAGTGCCCTCGAGCAGGGCCTGAGCCACCCGCTCCAGACCGGCCGACCTGGAAGCCTTCACCAGCACGACGTCACCCGGGCGCAGTTCACTGCGCAACAGGTCGACCGCCGCCTGCGCGTCGGACACGAGCACCGACTCCTCACCCCACGAACCCTCGTTATATGCGCCCAGTTGCAGCCAGGAGGCTTCCCTGCCCCCGACCGCGACGAGCTTGCTCACGTTGAGCCGGACGACAAGTCGTCCGACCGCGTCGTGCTCGGCGAGAGCGTCGTCTCCGAGCTCGGCCATCGGGCCGAGCACCGCCCACGTGCGCCCCCCGTTCGCCCTGCCGCCACCGCCCATCGCGGCGAGCGCGCGCAGTGCGGCCCGCATGGACTCCGGGTTCGCGTTGTAGGCGTCGTTGACGATCGTCACACCGTCCGCCCGCTCGGTGACCTCCATCCGCCACCGGGACAGCGTGCCCGCTCCGGAGAGCGCGGTTGCGATCTCCTCGACGGACATGCCCAGGACATGGGCGACGGCGGCCGCGGCGAGCGCGTTCGACACGTGGTGCTCACCGTACAGCCGCAAGGTCACGTCGCTGCACCCGGTCGGTGTGTGCAGTGTGAAGGAAGGCTGCCCCTTGTCCGTCATGCGGACTTCCGTGGCCCGGATTTCGGCGTCGTCGGCCTCGCCGAACAGCACCGTACGGGCCTTCGTGCGCGCGGCCATGGAGCGGACCAGCAGGTCATCGGCGTTGAGGACGGCGACGCCGCCCTCCGCCTCGGCCGGCAGGGCCTCGACGAGCTCGCCCTTGGCCTGGGCGATCTGCTCACGGCCGCCGAACTCGCCGATGTGCGCGGTGCCGACGTTGAGGACCAGACCGATGCGAGGGGGCGTCAGTCCGGTGAGGTAGCGGATGTGGCCGATGCCGCGGGCGCCCATCTCCAGGACGAGGTGCTGGGTGTCCTCGGTGACGCGCAGCGTCGTGATCGGCAGGCCGATCTCGTTGTTGAGGTTCCCGGGGGTCCACACGGTCGGCGCGTGGTGCTGGAGCACCTGCGCGATGAGGTCCTTGGTGGAGGTCTTGCCGGCGGACCCGGTGAGGGCCACGACGTCGGTGCCCAGGCGGGCGACGACGGCCCGGGCGAGCGCGCCGAGGGCGGCCACCACGTCGGGGACGACGATGGCGGGGACGCCGACCGGCCGGGTCGCGAGGACGCCGACGGCGCCGGCGGCGACGGCGCGTTCGGCGTAGTCGTGGCCGTCGACCCGTTCGCCGACGAAGGCGGCGAACAGGCTGCCCGGCCGGACCTCGCGGGAGTCGTAGACCACGGGACCGGTGACCTGGACGGACGGATCCGGTATGTCGTGGGGCCGCCCGCCGGTGATGTCGGCGATCTCGGCGAGGGAAAGGGCGATCACTGGTTCACCTCGGCCTGTCGGACCTGGTTCGTTCGATCGAGCACGAGTTGGCGTTCGATCGCGGTGCGGAGCACCGTGCGGTCGTCGAAGGGCCGGACGACCCCTGCGGTGTCCTGGCCCTGTTCGTGGCCCTTGCCCGCCACGAGCACGGTGTCGCCGGGCTCGGCGCGCGCGACGGCGGCGGCGATGGCGGCCGCCCGGTCGGCGTCGACGAGGACGGTGCCGCGCTCGGCGGGCGGTACGGACACGGCGCCGCCGAACATCGCGGCGAGGATCGCGAGCGGATCCTCGGAGCGCGGGTTGTCGGAGGTCAGGACGGCCACGTCGGCGTACCGGGCGGCTGCGGCGCCCATCGGGGCGCGCTTGGTGTTGTCGCGGTCGCCGCCACAGCCGAGCACGATGTGCAGCTTGCCGGTGGTGACCTCGCGCAGGGCCCGCAGGACCGACTCCACGGCGTCCGTCTTGTGCGCGTAGTCGACGACGGCGAGGTACGGCTGTCCCGCGTCCACCCGCTCCAGCCGGCCGGGGACCCCGGGGACCGCGGCGACGCCGTCGGCGGCGGTCTGCGGGTCGAGGCCGGCGGCGGCGAGCGTGACGATCGCGGCGACGGTGTTGGCGACGTTGAACGGGCCGGGCAGCGGGGCCTTGGCGCGCACGCGCTGTCCCTCGGGGCCGACCAGCGTGAGCGTGGAGTCCATGTGGCCGGTGACGACGTCCTCGGCGCGCCAGTCGGCGGCCCGGTCGCCCGCGGCGGAGAAGGTGACGACCGGGACGGTGGCCTCCTTGGCGAGGCGGCGGCCGTACTCGTCGTCGAAGTTGACCACGCCCAGGCGGGCGCGGCGGGGCGTGAAGAGCTCCGCCTTCGCCTGGAAGTAGTCCTCCATGTCGGAGTGGAACTCCATGTGCTCGGGGCTCAGGTTGTTGAAGACGGCGACGTCGAAGACGCAGCCGTCGACGCGGCCGAGCACCAGGGCGTGGCTGGAGACCTCCATGGCCACGGCCTCGACGCCGCGTTCGCGCATGACCGCGAAGAGGGCCTGCAGGTCGGTGGCTTCGGGGGTGGTCCGCTCGGACTTGATGCGCTCGTCGCCGATGCGCATCTCGACGGTGCCGACCAGACCGGTACTGCGGCCGGCCGCGCGCAGCCCGCCCTCGACGAGGTACGCCGTGGTGGTCTTGCCGGACGTTCCGGTGATGCCGATCTGGAGCAGGCCTTCGCCGGGGTGGCCGTAGATCGCGGCGGCGAGTTCGCCCATCCGGCCACGCGGGTCGGCGACGGCCAGGACCGGCAGGCCGGTGGCCGCTGCGCGTTCGGCGCCCGAGGGGTCGGTCAGCACGGCGGCGGCGCCGAGGCCGGCGGCCTGGGCGGCGAATTCGGCGCCGTGGGTCCGGGCTCCGGGCAGGGCCGCGTACAGGTCTCCCGGGCGGACCGCACGGGAGTCGTGCGTGATCCCGGTGATCTGCGCAGCGCCTGGTGACGGGACGCCCAGCAGCGTGGCCAGCTCGCCCAGCGGGCTCGGAGCGGCGGACGCGGGCCTGGGTGCTCCCGGCGGCGCTGCCGGGGCGTCTTGCTGGGTGGTTCTGGGCTGATCAGCGTGGGGCACGGCGGTGAGCGTACCGGGCGCGGCGGCCGGGCCGCGAAGTGAGGGCCCGGCCTCGGCTGCGGCGGCCGGTCGGTTCCCGGGTTTCGGGGTGATCGTTGTCACTGATGGTGCCTCACGCTTTTCTGGCGGGCAGGCCGTGGCCGAGGGTCACTGGCCGGGCTGCGGACTGGGCTGCGGGGCGGGCTGCTGGGCGGCCTGCGGGCCGGGCTCGTAGGTGACCGGGAGCCCGGCGGGGGCGGTGCCGGTGGGGGCGACCTGGAGGGTCTTGAGGGCGAACTCCATGACCTTCTTGTAGATGGGGCCGCAGATCTGGCCGCCGAAGTAGCTGCCCTTCGTGGGGTTCTGGATGGCGCAGTAGACGGTGATGCGCGGGTTGTCCGCCGGGGCGAAGCCGGCGAAGGAGGCGGTGTAGCCCTTGTAGCGGCCGGTGGCCGGATCCACCCGGTTGGAGGTGCCGGTCTTGCCGCCGACCCGGTAGCCGGGGATCTTCGCCTTGGTTCCGGTGCCCTCCTGGTCGTCGACGACTGATTCGAGCATCTCGGCGAGGGTCTTGGCGGTCTCCTGGCTGATCACGCGGTTCTGCTCGGGCGCCGGGGCCGGGGTGAAGCGGCCGTCGGGGCCCTTGGTGCCGCGGACCAGCGTCGGCTCGATGCGGACCCCGCCGTTGGCGATGGTGGAGTACACGGAGGCCGCCTGCATGGCGTTGAGGGACAGTCCCTGGCCGAAAGGGATCGTGTACTGCTGGGAGGTGGACCAGTTCCGGGGCTCGGCGAGGATGCCGCGGGACTCGCCCGGGTAGTTCAGGCCGGTGGGCCGGCCGATGCCGAACTTGGTCAGGTAGGAGTGCAGGACCTCGTTGGCCTCGGACTGGGTGGGACCGAGCTGGCCGGTGGCCAGGATGGTGCCGATGTTGGAGGACTTGGCGAGGACCCCGTTGAGGGTCAGGTACCAGGTCGGGTGGTCGATGTCGTCCTTGAACAGCCGGTCTCCGCGGTGCAGCCGGTTGGGGACCTCGACGCGGGTGTCGGGGGTCGCCTTCTTCTCCTCCAGCACGGCCGCCATCGACATCACCTTGGCGGTGGAGCCGGGCTCGTACACGTCCTGGAGGGCGGCGTTGCCCATGGCGGCCGTACTGGCCCGGGTCAGGTCGTTGGGGTCGAAGCCGGGGGCGTTGGCCATGGCCAGCACCTCGCCGGTACGGGTGTCCTGGACGATGACGTAGCCGCGGTCGGCCTCGGACTTCTGCACCTGCTCGGCGATGGCGCTCTGCGCCGCCCACTGGATGTCCCGGTCGATGGTCAGCTCGATGTCGTCGCCGGGGACGGCGGGCTTCTCGCTGGAGCCGGCGGTGGGCACCTTGCGGCCGCCGGACTGGGCGTAGGTGATCTCCCCGTCCTTGCCGGCCAGCTTCTTGTCGAGGGAGGACTCCAGGCCGCCGGCGCCCTTGCCCTCGGCGTTGACGTAACCCAGTATCCCGGCGGCGAGGTCCCCGCCCGGGTACACGCGCTTGCTGCTGTCCTCCTTGAACACGCCGGCCAGGACGTTGGCGCCGGGGGCGTTGTTCTTCTTGTCGGCGGTCGCCTTCTCCGAGAAGACCCGCTTGAGGTCCTTGATCTGGTTCCAGACCTGCGGGGTCTGGCGCTGGGCGAGGACGACGTACCGGCTGTTCTTGGTCCTGAGCTTCTCCGTGAGCTCCTTGGCGTCCTTGCCGAGGATGGGCGCGAGGAGGGCTGCGGCCTGCTCGGGGGCGTCCGGGGCCTTGCTGTCCTGCGGGGTGAACATCTTCGGGTCGGCGGTGATGTCGTACGCGTCGACGCTGGTGGCGAGGGCCACGCCCTTGCGGTCGGTGATCTCGCCGCGTTCGGCGGCCAGTTTGACGTTGGTGTAGCGGTTCTTGGAGGCCGCGGCGGAGAAGGAGGAGGCGTCGACGGCCTGCACCTGCAGCAGCCGGACGACGAAGGCGAGCATGACGAGGGTCAGCCCCACGCCGACCAGGCGCAGCCGGGGCCGGGGGCTGCCGAGCCGGATCGTGTGCGGGGTGCGGGGGCCCGCGGGGCGCCGGGTCGCCGGGCGGGAGGCCGGGCGGGCGGTGGCCCGGGGCCGGTCGCCGGGCCGCGACGGCCTGGCCGGTCCGGGCACCCGCCGCCGCGGCGGCTCCTGCGGGCTCACCCGGCCACCGTCCGTGCCTCGAGCGCCGGCGAGGCCGGTTCAGACGGGATCCGCGTCACGACGTCACCTTCCAGGGGTCTGGCTGGACTGCGGGCTGCCGGAGCTGTCTCTTATACACATCTGACGCTGCCGACGAAT
>NZ_JOBX01000099.1:0-17233 GCF_000720645.1 Streptomyces sp. NRRL S-378 | reverse complement strand
GCCTGGAGGGCGTCCGCTGCGCTCCCGCCCACGACGGGGGCCTGTTTGATTGTGTGGGTGCGGGTGTGATGGGGGTTCAGGTTCGCAGGCGAACCTGAAGTAGGGGTGGGTTCGCTGCGCTCCCTCACCCCAGGCGGTCCTTCCGGCTGCGCCTCCAGAACCTTCAGGCCCACTGCGTGGGCCCGGCCGGCTAAGAATACGGCTCCTGGGGGAGTTGGACGAGCTTCTCCGGGCTCCACGTCTCAGGCTGGTAGGCATCTCTCGGCCTGGGATCCGTGGAGGCAACAAGCGCAGCCATCCTGGAGAGCCGATGCCAGTACTCGGGACTGTCCCCCTCACTCAACTCGGTGAGGATTGCGGTGAGCTGGGATCCACGCCAATGCAGAACCCGGAAGAGCCGCATGTCCAGGGTTCCGCCGTCATCCAGCCAGGTGTACACACACCCGGCCATGTCCGCATCCACCAGGACGAGGTCAAACCCTGCCCGATCCTGACCTGCCAGGCCGCACGGGAAAGGTGCAGGCCTGTGCTCATCCCACAGTGGGCGCACAGCGGCTATGACATCCGATTCGTGATCCATTCCCACGATCATGACCGAACCCGCTGAAGAAGCACCCATGTTTTATCCGCCCAACCCCTCGCGGGCATCCGCGGCTCGGCATCCAGGGCCGCGGGTCTGCTGCGCTCCCCCGGCCCGCGATCCTTCCGGTGTGCCTTCACAGGCCTCAAGGCCAGCCCTACAGGACTCGTTCGTGTCGGATTCAACGCAACGGCTGCATCAGACTGATGCAGCATGTACCGTTGGTAGAAGTACGGTACACGGTGAGGCGGATAGGGTGGCGAACAGAAGAGAAGTATCTGAGCACATAACTCGTAGGGCGAAGTATTTCGTCCGAATCCACGGCCACTGGACTCCACGTTCTGACATTGAACAGTACCGGGCCCGGTGGATGGAACACGGCGTTCCCACGGCGCAGATAGACCGGGTCTCGGCCTACGAGGCCGTCTGGGGTGGGCTCGTTCTTCCTCCTTCTCCCCACTACGACGGCGGACCTCGAGTGCTCAGCGGGGACGTGCCCGAGGGACCCGACCCCGACTGGCACTTCAACGCAGGAGACCAGCGCACCGCTCTTCCGTACGCGTTCATGATCGGCCCCAGTGGAGAGTTCGGACTCCACTGCGGCCACTGGGTACCCCTGCACTCCAGCGTTGAAGGGTGGGTAGAAGCAGTCGCCCTGGCCCACCACGCCCGCAGCTGCGCACGCACCACCACGACAGTGACCGGCGACGCCGTCGAAAACATCGACCTCAACGGCTTCCAGCAGGTTCCGGAGACCGCCGGCCTCGCAGACACCTGGTGGCGCGGCACCGACTCCCTCATCGCCGTCTACCGCGGCGAAGCCGAAGTCATGGACGCGCCGCAATGCCGCACCGCCACCATCTACGGCGGCCTCGACGAGTGGGGACTCAGAGGACTCGACACCTAGACGACCGCCCAAGGTCTCACCTCTCAATCTCCGCCGCACAGAACGGAAAACTTGGAATGCACGGCATTTCCCTCAGGGAACACCAGGTCGACCAGAAGTCGGCATTCCGGAAGTGGGTGGGATTCCCTGCAAGATCATCCGTGCACCCCAGGGGGGCACGGGGCACCATCGTCTCCGCGACCGGCTCAGGCAAGACGATCACGGCCGCCGCGAGCGCGCTGGAATCGTTCGCGGACGGCCGGATCCTCGTCACCGTCCCCACCCTGGACCTCCTCGCCCAGACCGCCCAGGCGTGGCGGCTGGTCGGTCACCGGGCCCCGATGATCGCCGTCTGCTCGCTGGAGAACGACCCGGTGCTCAACGAGCTCGGAGTCCGCACCACCACCAACCCCATCCAGCTCGCCCTGTGGGCCGCCTCCGGGCCGGTCGTCGTGTTCGCCACGTACGCCTCCCTCGTGGACCGCGAGGACATCGACGCACCCGAAGGCCAGCGGAAGGTTCGCGGGCCCCTGGAGGCCGCTCTGGCGGGCGGGGAGCGGCTGTACGGGCAGCAGATGCACGGCTTCGACCTCGCGATCGTCGACGAGGCCCACGGCACCGCCGGCGACCTCGGACGCCCGTGGGCCGCGATCCACGACAACGCCCGAATCCCGGCGGACTTCCGGCTCTACCTCACTGCGACTCCGCGGATCCTCGCCGCGGCCCGACCGCAGAAGGGCGCGGAGGGCCAGGAGGCCGAGATCGCGAGCATGGCCGACGACCCCGACGGCACCTACGGGGCCTGGCTGGCCGAGCTGGGACTGTCCGAGGCAATCGAGCGGGGGATCCTCGCCGGGTTCGAGATCGACGTCCTGGAAATCCGGGATCCGTCGCCTGCTCTCGGGGAGTCCGAGGAGGCGCAGCGGGGCCGGCGCCTGGCCCTGCTGCAGGCCGCACTTTTGGAGCACGCGGCGGCGTACAACCTCCGTACGGTCATGACCTTCCACCAGAAGGTTGAGGAGGCGGCCGCATTCGCGGAGAAGCTGCCGGAGACGGCGGCGGAGCTGTACGACACCGACGCCACGGACGCCGACCTCGCGGCCGCGGAGAAGCTGCCGAAGTCCTCGATCGACGCGGAGTTCTACGAGCTGGAGACCGGCCGCCACGTCCCGCCGGACCGGGTCTGGTCGGCATGGCTGTGCGGGGACCACCTCGTCACCGAGCGGCGCGAGGTCCTGCGGCAGTTCGCCAACGGCATCAACGCCACCGGCCACCGTGTGCACCGGGCGTTCCTCGCCTCCGTGCGCGTCCTCGGCGAGGGCGTCGACATCACCGGCGAACGGGGCGTGGAGGCCATCTGCTTCGCCGACACCCGCGGCTCCCAAGTCGAGATCGTCCAGAACATCGGCCGCGCCCTCCGCCTCAACAAGGACGGCTCCACGAAGATCGCCCGAATCATCGTGCCCATCTTCCTGGAGCCGAACGAGGACCCCAACGACATGGTCGCCTCCGCCAGCCACCGGCCCCTTGTAGCCGTATTGCAGGGCCTCCGCAGTCATGACGAACGCCTCGTCGAGCAGCTCGCATCCCGCGCCCTCACCAGCGGCAAGCGCAAAATCCACCTGCGCCGCGACGAAGACGGGCAGATCGTCGGCGCCAGCGGGGAAGGCGAGGACCAGGAGGACGGCGCCGACGCCGCGGCCGAGTCGGCGCTGCTGCACTTCTCCTCGCCCCGGGACGCGGCCACCATCGCCGCGTTCCTGCGCACCCGCGTCTACCGGCCGGAGTCCCTGGTGTGGCTGGAGGGCTACCAGGCCCTGATCCGGTGGCGGGCCGAGAACGACATCACCGGCCTCCACACCGTCCCGTACGACACCGAGACCGAGGTCGGCGTCACCAAGGCGTTCCCGCTCGGGCGGTGGGTGCACCAGCAGCGCAAGGCCCTGCGCACCGGTGAACTCGAGGACCGGCGCAAGACCCTGCTGGACGCCCCGGAGGCCGGGATGGTGTGGGAGCCCGGTGAGGAGGCGTGGGAGGCCAAGCTCGCCGCCCTGCGGTCGTACCGCCGGGCCACCGGGCACCTGGCACCCCGGCAGGACGCCGTCTGGGGCGAGGACGACGAGATGGTGCCCATCGGACAGCACATGGCCAACCTCCGCAGGAAGGGCACCAAGAACGGACTCGGCAAGGACCCGGAACGGGCAGCGGAACGCGCGGCGCAGCTGACCGCGATCGACAAGGACTGGAACTGCCCCTGGCCCCTGGACTGGCAGCGCCACTACCGCATCCTGGCCGACCTCGTCGACGCCGACGGCCAGCTGCCCGACATCGCGCCCGGCGTGCTGTGGGACGGCGACGACATCGGACGGTGGCTCCAACAGCAGAAGCAGCCGCCTACCTGGGCGCGGCTCCTGCCCGAACAACAGGCACGACTGACCGCGCTCGGCGTGCAGCCCGACCAGGCGCCCTCTCCCGCCCCTGCGGCGACCCGCGGGGCGAAGGGGCCGAGCAAGGCGCAACAGGCATTCCAACGCGGCCTGACAGCCCTCACACAGTGGGTCGAACGAGAAGGCACCCACCGGCCAGTACCCCGCACCCACAGCGAGGAGATCACGGTCGAGGGCGAGGCAGAGCCGGTGATCGTGAAACTCGGCGTATGGATCTCCAACACCAAAACCCGACGCGACAAACTCACCACCGACCAGCTCGCCGCCCTCGCAAAGCTCGGCATCCACTGGGCTGCCTCGTGATCACCGGCTGTGGAGCTGTGTGCGCTCAGCTGTCAGTTGGTTGCGGAGGTCGGCGTCGCCGTCTGGCACTAGACGGCGGGGGGGCGGACGACACACGGCGGCGGCAGCATGGGACACCGACGGCCGACGGCGGCGGCCAGACCCGGAGGTCACTGTGCAAGCGCCGCCCGACGGCGGCGCGGCAACGCAATGGCAAAAAGCCCCGGCCTCCGTCAGGAGGCCGGGGCCTTGATCGAGCGCTGGGCAGGCCTTGCACCTGCATCCCCCCACGGGAAGTGGGGTGTCTTTCCTTGGACCACCAACGCCAGTCCCGCAACCGCGCAACCACGGCCGCGAGCACAAGATCCAATATACCGCAGAATCCCGCCACAGCAGCACACCTGAACAAGACACGCAGCCGCCCGCCATCTCCACGCGCGCCTCAACGGGGGCCAGTCGGGGCCGGTGGAATCGTCGGCCGGGCCGATGACGCGGGAGCGGCGCGAGCAGCTGGAGGAAATCGACCCCTCGTGGTGCCCGGCGTGGCCGGTCACCTGGCAGCGCTGCTTCCACCTCGTCCGGCAGCACCTGGACACCGGCCAGGCGCTGCCCACCGTGGCGGGCGAGGTCGTGCGCCAGGGCGAGGACCTCGGACGGTGGGTCACCTCCGTCCGGCACGGCTGGGATCCAGCTCACCGCGGTACAGCAACGGATGTGCGAACAGATCCTCGGCATCGAACCCGCCAGCGAGGACGAGAAGCCCAAGCAGCGCACCAGCCAAGCGGACAAGTGGGCCATGCACTACGCCGCCGCCGCCCAGTACTTCGCCCGCGAAGGCCACCTCACAGTGCCCCGCAAACACGTCGAGACCATCACCGTCGGCGACGGCCAGGCACAGCGGGACGTGGCGCTGAAGCGCGGGACTTGGGTCGACAACCAGCGACGCCGCGCCGCCACGCTGACACCGGAGCGGGTGGAGCAGCTGTCCAAGGTCGGAATGAGGTGGGCGTAGCGCCCCCCGGGGCTGGGCGGGATCGCCCAGCCCCGGGGGGCCCCTTCCTCGTCAGTCGGCAAGGGGCGCGTCGGGGCCCTGGACTTTGGCAGGCCATCGGGGGAAGCGCGAGTAGCTCATACGCTTCCAGCCGACGGTAGGGTCCGAACATTCAGCGGGCCCACACCCCGCTTGGACCGGAGTGTGGGCCTGCTGGCCCGTGGGTGGCTCCGCCGCGGAGCCACGGCGGGGGCGAGCCCGTGTTGCTCCCAGATGTCTTGTCCCGGTCCCAGGCGTCGGCCAGGACCTTCGGGAGCAGCCTTTCACGCTTGGCGCCGACCATCAGGACCGCCTGCACGGCGCCGAGCTGGTTCGGGAGGTGCTGCCGGTGACGGTCAGGCCGCAGTCCAACCGGTGCAGGCCCTCCCGGACCGCAGCCCTGGGCGGCTGTTGTCGATGACCGTTCTCCGACTGATTCCAGGGGAAGAGGCGTCAGTATGAGATGACGACGTAGGAGTCGCCGCCCGGCTCTCCAGAGTTGCCGGGGGCCTCGATGCCAATTCCGCCGTTGCCGCCGTCGCCGCCTGCGGCACGGCCGTCCGGTGCGGGCTGAGCGGGCAGGCCGCCCTCACCGCCGGTGGCACCGCTGCCGGGGGCGCCGTCGCCGCCGTTCTGGATCGTGCCGGCTCCGGAGCACGTTCCGGTGCCGCCCTCGCCGCCGGCCCCGGGGACGATTCCCCCAGGACCACCACCTGCGCCACCGCCACCGCCGCCGGCGGCGACAGCCAGGGCGGTGGCATCGGGTGCGAGCAGGGCAGCAGCTTCTCCCGGCTCGCCGTCACCGCCGGGCGTGCCGACGGGAGCAGTTGGACCGCCTTCGCCGCCGGCTCCCCCTTCGCCTGTGTCGACCGTGTAGACGGTTCCCGGTGTCACCGGCACGGTGCACGAGACGTAGCCGCCGGCTCCGCCGCCACCGCCTCCACCGCCGATTCCGGGGCCGGCTCCGCCGCCTCCGCCGCCTCCGCCTCCCGCACCCCAGACCCGGGCGGTCACGGACGTGACGCCCGCGGGTGCGACGAAGGTTCCGTCGGAGGTGAACACCACCTCACCGCTCGGGGGTGGGGTGGGGGTGGGGGTGGGACCCGACTGGGCTGCGGCACCATTCACGCCGACACTGTCCCTCCCGCTGCAGATCTGTTGGGCAGCGGTCGCACCCGCCGGCCCGCTACCGAGGAGCGGGCCATTGATGAGGCCGTTCTGGAATGCCACGTGGGTGACCTGAGAGCGCTGATCACACTCGACCACGCTCGCGCCCGGGCCCCCATCCCCACCGCTGTAGGCGTGGACGAAGGCACCACCAGCCCCCAACACACTGGCGCTCCCGACCACGGCAGCTACCAGAGCAGCCCGATGAAACTTGCGCACAACATCTCCCTGTCGTTCGATCTATTGCCGTCCGCGATGGGCAGATTGCGAACAACCGGCGGGATATGCAGCCCTTTGACCGCAACACGCCTCAGTTCGCGAAGAGGTGGTCAGATCGCGACGGGCGACCGACCCCGTAAGCCCGCCTTACCTCAGGGCGCAGCCGGACTGAACGCCACCGCCCCCCGCACACCACAGGCCCGGGGAGCAATCAGCCTTGACGTCCCGGGGCCCGGTTTCTTGGAGTCGCACCGTTCAACCGGGCCGCGACCCCGGGTCGGGCGTGCCGGGTCGTTACAGGACGCCGGGCGCAAGGCCCGTCACTGTGGAGACGAGGCCGCTGAGGAGGCCGCCGGTCGTGGCGGATGCGCCATTCAGGGCGCGGCTGTCCCTGCCGCTGCAGATCTGCTGGGGAGATGTTGCGGTCGCCGCGCCACTACCGAGGAGCGGGCCATTGATGAGGCCGTTCTGGTACGTCACCTGCGTGACCTCGGACCGCTGATGGCAGACGATCGCGTTGCCGGGTCGGTCGCTCTCGCTATCGTCCGAGCCGTGGGCGGAGGCGACACCGGCGCCGAACACACTGATACTTCCGACGACGGCAGCTACCACGGCAGCCTTGCGAAGCTTGCGCACAGCATTTCCTCTTCGTCAGAGCCGCAACCATCCTTTGGATGGAAATTACAGACGTGGACGTTATGTGAGATTCATGCCCTTTTAAGTGCGCCACGCCCACAGCGTCGCCTGGGAGACTCCCGGCCCACGCGGACGCCGGCCAGGTCTCGACCCCACTGCGGGGCAGCCTGCCCTCGGCGGCCTCTCCTCGCCGGTAGGAGGCTTGCCCGACGGTCAGGGGGCTTGCCCGGCGCGGAAGCGGGAGCGCCAGGTTCGGGCCTTCTCGGCGGTCGCGGCGGCCTCCGTCTCCAGACGGTCGCGCTCGGCCTGGTCCGCGACCGCGACCGTCTTGGCCTCGTACGGTTCGCACTGCGTCGGGTGCCACCGGTGGCCCGGCTCAGGGGAGCATACGGCTGCGCCGGGTCCTGTACGAAGCGACCGACCATGACCGCATCACGCCGATGCGATCACTCGGCCGTCACCCACGTCCTCAAGGAGTACGTCGCACGGCTTGAGCACGTGGTGTGACCGGCAACGATCACCGGGGTTGGAGGCCGGGCCATGGTGAGTGGCCGACTGCCCCAGTGCCTGACACGAGCGGCGTACAACGGCAGGTGGTCGGTTGCCCGGGGCGGTCTACTGGGGCAGGGCACCAAACTGAGCGATCCCGGAAGACGCGGCGCCGGGCGAGGTAAGGAGCAGTGCATGGTTCTCCAAATTGTCAGAGCATCGATCAAGCCGGAGCAGCGTGAGCACTGGCTCGAGGTGATTCGCGGCAACGCGGCTCGGACCCGTGCTGAGGAGGGCTGCGAGGGCTATCAGATCGCCGAAGATCTCGAAGCGCCGAATACCTTCGTGATCATCGAGCAGTGGGCCAATCTCGACGCCGTGTACAGGCACTTGCAGAATGAATTCGAGACGCTCATGGCCGCTTTGGGCGACGTCTTCGCAGCACCGCCTGAAGCCTGGATCCACGACCTGGCCTCGACGCTGACTCTCGATGAAGTCCTTGCGAAAGCTGGACTGACCCGGTGATCGAGCAAACCAGCGGGCAGGGCAGGCCCGCCTGGGGCCAGACCTGGTGCGTGTCTGCCCAGGTCATGGTGGGGTGGCGGTGTGAGGGGTTCAGCCGAGATACGCGTGAAGGGGGCAATGAGTAGATCTTGATGCGGCTTTACGCGTTGTCGTGGGGGTTGCGGCCGGCTTCGGTGCGCAGGATGGCGACGGCGATGTCGGCGGCCTGGTCCCAGTCGAGGTGGAAGCGGCGGGAGGCGGGGTCGAGGAAGTTGAAGCGGGCCAGGTTCGCCTGGTTGCCGGGTGAGGCGTAGACGTCGGCGTACCGCCTTCGCTCACATGGCCCGCCTCCGCGTGCCACGGCAGCGAGGACGTCCCCGTACCAGGCCGGACGTGGTCCTGGCCGATAAGGCATACTCCTCCCGCGCGATCCGCGAGCACCTGCGCAAGCGCGGAATCCGGGCGGTCATCCCCATTCCGGCTGTCAACGCGGCCACAGACTGCGGCGCGGCAGCCAAGGCGGCAGGCCACCCGCCTTCGACCGCGAGGCGTACAAGCAGCGCAACACCGTCGAACGCTGCATCAACCGCCTGAAGCAGTGGCGGGGCATCGCCACCCGCTACGAGAGGACCGCAACCATCTACCTGGCCGGACTCTACGTCGCCGGCATCTTTCTTTGGTCTGCCAGGCCAACGACTCAGGAGCAGGAGCGAAGCGCATCGTCCCAGGCACCGGGGCTGCGGTAGTGGTTCTTGTGCTCCGCGGCAAGTACGTGGCGCAGTTCGGCAAGGTGCTGGGTGTCCGTGGGGAGATCCAGCCGGCCGAGGAAGGTCAGTGCAGCAGTCGGCTCCAGGTCGCCGTAGACATCGTGGAAGCTCGCCAAAAGGCCGCGGAAGACGGCCGAGTGCAGGGCAGGAAGTTGCATGGCGGTGCGGTACGTCAGCTCCTTCGCCGTCCAGCGCACCGGGCCCGAACACTCCAGAACGCGACGGGCTCGGCGGAGCAGGGCCTCCGATCGCTCGGCCACCACCCGGTCGATGTCGTTACCGAGAACCTCGGCGAAGGCCGTCGCGGAAGTGGCGTGGTCCTCGAACCAGTCCACCCACAGCGAGTAGGTGACGGCCTCAGCGTCCCGGTCCGCCTCCAGTCGCTGACGGTAGCCGTTCCACATCACGTCCGCCGGCAGGGGACCCTCGGCGCCCTCGTTCGCGAACCGGATCTCGCACGTGACCCAGTACTCGTCTAGGAGGTCCAGCAGCCCGAAAGCCAACCTCACCTGGTCGGCTGCATCCAGGTCTTCGGCGAACACATCGCCGGCCCAGGAGTGCGCTACCTCGTTGGCGGTGAGCAACGCGTCCGGCTTCTCGTTGCTCACCCACCCGTCGCGCACCTGGCTGACACCCTGATCAGCCAGCCAACGCCGCGCTGCCTCCTCGGCTTGCATCTCCACTCGGGAAGTATGACAAGCCTCGCAAGATCCAAACGAAACGGCCTAGGCGGCCGAGGCGGTGCGACACGTCGCGGTGGAGCTGTAGGGCGGTGGATTTGTCAGGTGGGGCCAGGAGGGCCGACAAGCGAGGATCTTCCGGTCGCGTCTGGGCATCCACGAGGGCAAGCACTTCCACCTGGTCTAGGTAGGAGAGTCTGCCCAGTTCTCTGCGTCCTGTCTTCTGGCTCAGTTCCGGCCAGGTGGTCACGCGTCCCTCGCCGGCGGCCTTCCTCAAGGCGCCGCGGACGAAGTCAGCGAGGGACGTCAGCTTGCTCCTACGGTCATCGTGATCCGCTGGGAGCTGGAACTGTCTTCTGGTTCGGGCGACCTCTGCGATGCGCCGCGCCAGGTCACGGGCCTCTGCTGCTTCTTTCGCGGCTGCTTGCCTTGCCTGTTCCCGGCGAGCCTCCTCACGCGCACGCTGCGCACGCACCTGCAGATCGGCGACCGCCTCCTTCTCGCTCTCCGGGGTATCCACGTCCTCCACGAGTTGCACGGCTTGCGCCAGCAGGTCGCCGGACAGCCGTCCAGCTGCGGCGTCTTCAAGTAGCGCGGCGACGACCGCTGAGCGGCGCCGCGCCCGCTGGCCTTGCCACCGTTTAGCCCTTGCCAGCGCCGCGTTCAAGCCGTCGACATCATGCTCATTTGTTCGGTCCATGGGCTGCGTGGCGGCGTAAAGCGCTTCGCGGACCTGCTGGGCATCATCAGCACGAAGCGCGCTGTCGAGTCGCAGAGCGACCCTCCTGATAGAGCTAAGACGTCTTAGATCTGGGGCTGGGGGCGAAGCCGAGGGGGTAACAGGCAGCATCTGCCAATGCTCGCGGGCAGCCAGGGTTGTTGCTTCAGCAGATGGCCGAGGCCGGGGCACTGTTCCCGGCTGTGTGGGCAGGGCCAGCCCCTCTTCGGTGAGGAGGAGCTTGCCCAGGGCCGACCATTCCGGGCTGCCCGTCGGTTCCAGGCGAATCCGGGTCGCACGGCGGCCGCCGGCCTTGGCGTACAAGCGAAGACGCAAGATGGAGCCGCGTATGGAGAGGACATCCGGGTCCATTCTGACTCCGGGACCGAGCAGGATCTCCCAGTACGCCGGGTCATTCCATGGGACAGGTCGGCTCCGGTCGAGATGGATCAGCAGTACGCGGCCATCTTCCAGTCGCACTGTCACTGCGGATCCGACGGGCTCGGGGAAGGCGAGGTCGGCCCTGATGCCCTGTGCGTCCAGCCACGTTGCGAAGTCGGCCTTGATAAAGAGGTGATTCGCGCTCTCGGGGCCGCTGGACTGCCGGCCACACCGGTACTCCGTGCCGTCTTCCCGGTAGTGCGCAAAGTGGCAGACCCTGTCGGTGCGCAGCCGGGTCATCAGTCGACGGCCGCAGCCACCCGGCAGGTGTGTACCGCACCACCACGTGTCTTTCTCGTGTTCACGCCGGAAGACTCTGAGCTCATCGGGGTCTTCAGGGCACACCACTGGCTCATCAGAGTCAGGACTGCCAAGCACCGCGGTCTGGATAAGGCGTTTGTCCATCAGCCCCTGCCATGCTCCGAACGAGTGACTGATCCTGTTGTGACCCACTCACAAGGCATACGAAACATTCCAGCCACACTTCGCAGGGATTCGGCCGTCCGGTCAGCGCGAGGAGCGCACCGAAGTCTGTTCGGTTGTCAGTGAGGCGTCGTACCGTGGAAACGCGGCCTTCTTCGCATTGCTACTGGGTGGGGGACATCTGTGGCGAATGGCGTTTGGCATTCCGGATTGGGCACCGTTCTCGAACTCGACAAGGGAGACCTCGGTCTGGCGGGCGCGGGCATCAGCGTGCCGGACCTGATCGCGGAGCTCCTTCTTCCAGTGGCTGAGCGGGACCGGAAGCTGCTCGTGTGCATGGAGAGCAGCAGGGGGCAGCCCTGCAAGGCGGAACTCAGCGGCGTGCAAAGCCCCTTCATGTACGTGCGTAAGCACCGCGGTCCCGATGGCGCTCTTCGGCTGCGCGCGGCGCATCTTCCCACCGTTCATGAGATGACGGCGGAGGAAAGTGACCGGCACAAGGCCATGAAGGATTTCCTGGCCCGTACCGCGCAGGCGGCCGGTCTCGAAGTACGGGTGGAGAAGTCCACCAAGCTGCGGTCCTCGCGTCCCGACGTGACCATCGTGGGGGCCGGCGGTCTGGATCTGGGTTGTGAGGCGCAGTACTACAACGCCAGCCCTGGCAGTGTGCTGCGCCGGTCGAAAGCCCACGCTGCGGCCGGTTTGAGCCCGAACTGGATCACGCACGACGACACGTTCCACCTGGTCGACCGGTCGAACTGGATGCTGACCAACCAGGTCACCTGGCGGGAGATCAGCAACGCCGCCGACCTGGCCCTGGTCGGCGGATACCGCGTCCTCGCCGAGTGGCACTGCGTCGCCGCAGCCCAGCGTCCCTGCCCGGACGGCCAGGTCAAGACAGGGTGCGGGAAGGTGCACCTGCAGTGGGACACCCCGCGCCGCATGGACGATGAAACCTCCGGGTGGACGAGCTTCGACGGTGACGTCGCCAGCGTCACCGTCGGCCGCACGCTGATCGGCGCGGCCATAGGTCACATCGCACCGCTCTTCGTTCCCTCCCGCAAGGACTCACGCGCGGGCAGCCACCTGTGGGTTCCCCTCAAGGACCGCAACAAGTGGGCCGACTACCGCAGCGTGGACACCCCTGACTTCGGGGAATCCGACGTCCTGGACGACGAGATCCAGTACTCGGGCCGGGAAGCGGACACGACATGCCGGTTCGGCGAGAAAACGTGGCACCCCAGCGCCCCCTTGAAGCCGCGGGGCATCGCCAGCGTGGAACTCGCCATCACGATCGACCCGGCACCCAGGACCGAACCGACCCCTGACCGTCAGAAGCTGGACGAGCCGACTGCCCCGCTGGATCCACAATCACCAACGGCATCTCCCCTCCACCGGGGCTCCTGCGAAACCGGCAACCCCACATGCGGCCAGCCGGCCCGCTTCTACGCAGCCGGATGGCGATGCGACCTGCACCGGCCCCACAGCTTCTGGGGACCCCAGGCACTACCGCACCCTCAAGCCGCTGATCCAAGTCACTAAGGGCCGTACGGACTCCATCCGCGGAGGAACGGCTTCAGATCGTCGGGGCGGGGTTCGGGAATGTCAGGGAACCGAAGCTGTTGAAACTTCGGATGGGCGCGCGCCACATGTTCCGTGGCCCATTGCATCCACTCTTCAGCAGCCGTCCGTTCCGGTCCGGGTGCAAGCGTCGCCACGTGTGCCTCAGCGGCTTCCAGGTAGGTGCTCAGGCGTGTCGCGCGGCGCCAAGCAGCCTCCTGCGAGTCCAGCTGTCGGACGCGGCAATCCTCGGCGTACTGTTCACGGGCCTCGGCCATAGCGGCTTCCCAGCGCAAGTGCTTCTGCCTTGCCTGCTCAAGATCGGCTAGGCGCTTACGCTCGGCCGCCTCACCGCGCAGTCCGATCTCGTGGACGATCTCTGCGAGCTGCTCCTCCAAGGGGCGCTCGGTGCTGTCGACCCATTCGGACCCGTGGTGCCACTGGCCGCCGCTGAGGTCGATGCGCAGTCGCTCGGAGGGTGTGTAGTCGTACCGGGGGATCATGATCCATGAGGACTTCTTGGCTTCCGCGAGCTCCTTGTCCGTCGCAATGTGCTCGCTTCGGTCCTTCTCCTGCACCACTCGGAACTCGACCGTCTGCCCCTGGGCTTTGATGGTGAAGTGCGGATCGTGCGGAAGACGTCGGTTGTGCTGCGGTCCCGCGCCCACGGTGCCGGCGGCGCAGGTATGGCCGTTGCGTTCGACGGCGGTGAGGAGCGCGTGCACGATCCGTAAAGCGCGTTGCTGGACGGGGCGCGTCAGCCCGAGCGGTTGGTTCGCCTTCTGCATCGCCTGGACGACAGGATGCGGGCGGGTCAGCCGTGCTGGCACGGCCACCGGTTCCAGGACGGCCAGGCGCCACTCGGGAATGTCCACGAGCTTGATCTCGACGCCCTCACGGAGCCTCCGCCAGTGCAGCTCCTTGGTCTTCGGGATCCGTCCGGATCTACTCGCCGAGGCGGCACGGCTCCACCAGGCATCGGCGTCAGGGCCCGACTTCAGAATCCTGCCGCCGGCTGCCTCCAGCTCCTCCAGGAGCTGGTCGGTGTACGTCTTACGCGGCTGCTGTGGAACACCGGGTGACGAAGACGGCGCGATGACCTTGGGCAGCCGGGGGATGGGAAGCGCTCGCGTCGGGGCCTTCGGTGCAGGGTAGGTGCCATGGGCTAAGTAATGGCGCCCTGCGTCAGTGAGCACCGCAGTCCACACCCCACCGCGCCTGGATACCTTGACCAGCCCTCGGTTCTGCAGAGCCTGGCTGCTGGCCTTGTAGGTGGGGGCGGTCCCCTCGGGGCAGCCCTTTCCGACCCACTCCAGCACCGCCAGCTGCCGCTCGTTGAGTGTCTGCTTCATTTCGCGCGCCCTCTACCGATCGACAAGTTCGGCTCGGATGCTGCCAGGGAGAGACCCAACCGGTGCGCCCTACTGGAGCTGATTAGCCCGAAAGGATGTGCTCCCCTTCCTGACCGACCTTGGCGGCGTCCGTCAGTACAGCGCCCTCAACCCCGACCAGGTCGCCGCCCGCGGGCCTGGGCCGAGTTACTGGACCGTGAGGCCCGCTCGGGTTGGAGCAGGCCGCAGCCGGCTGGCGTACGCCGGGCCGATTTCGCAAGGTCGACGCCGTCGACGCCCCCGCTTCGCTGCTGGCGTCGTCGACAACCTGCCCCGGGCACATCGCGATGTCGACCGGGCGCAGTTGCACGCGGTCGGCAAGTTGACCAGGCCTAACTGCCGGGCGTGGGTGATGTCGGCACAGCTTGCCGGCTGGGCTGGACTGCAGAACAGGAGCCTTCCACTGGCGTCAGTGAGGACAATTGCCGTGACCGCGTTCTGCTTGTTTTTGCCTGAGATGAATTTGTCCCGGTCCTTGCGGCCGACCGCGGGCCTGCGGACCCGGATCTCGGTGCCGTCGATGATCCCGGTCCGTCCGCTGGCACCGAGGTGGTCGATGACCTCGGCGAGGGTGCTGAGCCGCATACCGGGTGCGATGGTGCAGCCGCGTCCTGCGAGCAGGGCCGCACCTCGCCGATCGCCCGGGTAATAGTGGAGCGGTCAACGCCGAACCAGCAGGCCAGCACGTCGTGGGTGGCACCGTGGCGAAGGTGGACGAGCGTGGCCAGGAGCCGGTCGATGAAGACCACCCGGTGTTTGGCGCCGACGCCCACGGCCCGCTGCCGTGGCCTGGACTCCAGTCTCGCCTGGTGCCGTTCGTGCCATACTGACTTCGGCTTGTCAGGGTGAACCTTGGCGAAGTGCCTGATGGGCTTGAGGTGCTGGCTGTATGGACGACCGTGGCAACGGGGTCGCTCGGGCCACCCGTCCTGCCGATGTCCGGCAACCGGACCGGCTCATGGGTGCCGCCAGCAGCCGGTGACCCCACCGCGGAGCCCCACATACTGTTGCCTCGTACGTGAGCAGGGCATACGGGGGGTAGGGAACATGGTGGACGAGACGGTACGTGCAGGCGCCAGGCACCGTACGGAAGTCTTCGTGTGGCTCGGTCTCGCGCTACTCCTGGGCGCACTGTCGGCCCTGGTACTGATTCCCCAGGCCCAGCATCAGCGCTCGCTCCGCGACGGTGTGCGCGCCGACGCCACCATGCATACCCGCGGCACGTGCGCGCTGGGACAGTGCAAGGTCGCCTTCGAGGCGCAGGACCGCACCGTCGTGGCGGCCTTGCCCCCAGGCAGTAGTGGCAGCAAATACCCCGTGGGCGCGCACCTCACCGTCCGATACCGGGCGGACGATCCGCAGACAGTCGCCGCCGCGGCCGACGCGGAGGGCGGTGGGGCGACCTTGCTAGCCGCCTCGACCGGCGCGGGCGCCGTGTTGTTCCTGCTTCTGCCGGTCGTGAAGACGGTGGCCCGAGCACGGCGGCGGCGCGCGGCGTCCAGCGCCGTTGGATGACGTGCCCGCCCCACATGCCGATCACCGTGCTACTGACTTCGACTCGTCAAGGTGATGCCGGGGCGTCGAGGGTCAGGCCGGTGCCTGCTATGAAGCCGTCGAGGGTGTCGGGCCGGTATTGAAGCCGTTTAAGACGGTTGCGGACGAGGGTTTCGAGTCGGTCGAGGGCCATGACGGCGAGGTTGGCCAGGCTGCGCTTGACGTGCGCCCAGACGCCTTCGACTGGGTTCAGGTCGGGCGCGTAGGCGGGCAGCAGGAACACTGTCAGCCACGTCCGCTCGGCGACGAGGTCCCGCATCTTGCGCGAGACATGGGTGTTCAGCCGGTCCCAGATCAGCACGATCGGCGCCTTGACCAGCTGATGAACGCCGTCGACCAGCGCGATGAAGTCCCGCTCGTCCATGCTGCGGCGCTTGCCCTTGCCTGCGGGGTGGGTCCGCAGCCGGTGGCACAGCCGGGTCCGGGAGCCGGGCCGCATGGCGATCAGGCCGGCCACCGACAGCCGTCCCGAGCGGCGCCCGCTCACCGTCACGACCGGGGTGCGGCCTCGCCTGCCCCAGGTCCGTCCCCGGGGCGGCCGACGGGTGAAGCCCGCTTCGTCCTCGAAGCAGACGTAGCCCCCGCAGGCCGCCCGGGCCCTTTTACCTCCGCCCAGGTCGCCCCCTTCCATGCGATGACGGCCTGCTCGTCACGCTCGGCGACACGCCGCGCGGGAACCTGCGGGCTGAAGCCGAGCCGGTGCATCAACCGGGTGGCACCCGAGACGCTGTAGGAGACGTGGAACTTCCGGCCGATCAGCGTGGCCACCCTCGACGCGGTCCACACCTGGTCCTCCACCCAGCCGTGCGCTGCCGGACCTTCCTCCAGGAACCTTGTCAGCTTCTCGAGGCAGTACGGCGACAGCCGGCACCGCGAACCACTCGGTCCACACGAGACCAGTGCCGCAGCCCCGCCGTCGCGCCACAGTCGGTGCCATTGGTAGGCCGACTTCAGGCTTACCCGCAGGCGCCGGGCGACCTCCGACGGCTTGGCCTTCTGCTCGAACAGCCCGACCGCCTGTATCCGTACCGATTCACGGCGCTGACGCCCTGCAGGGGTCAGCCCGCCCCCATCCGCATACCTCACACACCACGGGATACAGCCACAGCTCCAAGCCCAGCAGGCACTTCACCAAGATTCACCCCGACGAGCCGAAGTCAATAACGGACCGACCTCGGCGACGAGTTCGGCGATCACATCGGCCGACAGCCCTGTGATCCTCCGGTGGCTGATGATCGCTGCACGAGACCCGTTCCCCACCACACGAACATGATCAAGGATCAAGATGCAGCGCGTCACCGCCAACCATGCACGAGCTCGTTACTAGGTCGACTTGGAGCCGCGCGCGCCGGGGGTCTTCGGGATCGAGGGCCGCACGGCGGTGGCGTCGGCCATGTCGGGCTGGTCCATGTACACGTACCAGTCGCGGTCCTCGCCGCCCATGCCGGAGCGGAGGCTC
>NZ_JOBX01000098.1:0-21406 GCF_000720645.1 Streptomyces sp. NRRL S-378 | reverse complement strand
AAGCAGAAGACGGCATACGAGATTGCCTCTTGTCTCGTGGGCTCGGAGATGTGTATAAGAGACAGCCCCAACCCCCGCAACCCCCGCACGTGTCTAACTCGTTGGACAACGGGCGGGCGTCCGGTCGATAGTCCCGCCCATGGCTTCTCTCATACGACACATCACCGTTGACTGTTCCGACGCCTACCGGCTGGGGCAGTTCTGGGCCGCCGTTCTGGACGGCTCGCTCGCCGACGACGACTTCCCCGGGGATCCCGAGGCGCTGGTCACGGCGCCGGGATCGACGCTGCTCTTCGTAACGGTTCCCGACGCCAAGAGCGTCAAGAACCGTGTGCACGTGGACCTCCAGCCGCAGGACCGCACCCGCGACGAGGAGGTGGAGCGCATCCTCGCCCTGGGCGCCACCGTCGCCGGCGATCACCGTCGGCCCGACGGCACCGGGTGGGTGACCCTCGCGGATCCCGAGGGCAACGAGTTCTGCGTCGAGCGGAGCGCCGCCGAGCGGAAGTGAGGCCCCGTGCACGTCTTCGTGAACCGGGTCGACCAGGAAGGACGACGCGTCGTCTTCCGCTGCAAGGCCGGGCACGGGTACGCGGTCGCCCGGTGGATGGGTGACGCGCTTCCCCCGCAGGGCACCGACGCCTTCGTCGAGCTCACCGTCCCCGCCCCGCTCACCGAGTGGGTTCCCGCGTCACCGACGGCCGCGCAGGACTTGGCGATCGGTCCGGCCGGGGTGGTCGTGACCGGTGAGGTGCTGGGGGTCGGCGGGCCCGGGGACCCCGTGGTGGAACTCAGGGTCGGCACGGGCGTGGTGCTGGTGGAAGTCGTCTGCGACGGGGCCGGGCTGGAGCCTGGCCGGCGCATCTCGTTCGTGTCACCGCTGATCGAGGCGCACCCGTACGAGCTCTGACGGCGGCCGCGGTCGGGGCCTCGACCGCGGTCGGGGCTGAGGCCGCGGTCGGGGCGGGAGCCCGAGGGCGCCCGCCCCGCGGCGGCCGGCGCTAGTCCTCCGGGGGGAAGACCGGTTCGCCGGTGGCGGCCAGGGTGATCATGATGGCTTCCACCGGGCAGCCCTCCGCCGCCGTGAGGACCGGTTCGTTCGCGTCCGACTGCGGGCTGCGGGGGTGGGACTGGCGCGCCGAGTCCAGGACGAAGCCGTCCGGGGCGTGGTTCACGCACATGCCCGAGCCGATGCACACCGCCCGGTCCACCTCGACCTGCCAGCGGTCGCCCATCAGGCACCCGCCTCGTAGCCCGCGGGCAGGTGGATCATCTTGTGCTCCAGGTACTCGCTCAGGCCCTCCGGGCCGAACTCCCGCCCCAGCCCGCTGTTCTTGTAGCCGCCGAACGGCCCCAGCATGTCCAGGCTGAAGGTGTTCACGTTGAAGGTGCCGGTGCGGATCCGGCGGGCGAAGTCGATGCCGTGCTCGACGTCGCCGGTCCAGACGCTGCCGCTGAGCCCGAAGTCGGAGTCGTTGGCGACCCGGACGGCCTCCTCCTCGTCCCCGTACGGGATCAGGCAGACGACAGGGCCGAAGATCTCCTCGCGGGCGATCCGCATGGTGTTGTCGACGTCGCCGAAGAGGGTGGGCTCCACGTACCAGCCACGGTCGAGGCCGGCCGGGCGGCCGCCGCCCGCGAGGACCTTGGCGCCCTCCTCCTGGCCGATCCGGATGTAGTCGAAGGAGCGCTGCTGCTGGCGCTGCGCGACGAGCGGGCCGAGCTGCGTCGCCGGGTCGAGCGGGTCGCCGACGACCAGTGCGCCGGCCGCCGCCGCGAGGGCCTCGGCCACCTCCTCGTAGCGGCTGCGGGGGGCGAGGATCCGGGTCTGCGCCACGCAGGCCTGGCCGTTGTTCATCCAGGCGGCGGGCACGATCCCGGCGACGGCGCTCTCCACGTCGGCGTCGGGGAGGACGACGGCGGCGGACTTCCCGCCGAGTTCGAGGGTGACCCGGGTGAGGTTGCGCGCGGCGACCTCCATCACGCGCTTGCCTGCGGCGACCGAGCCGGTGAAGGCGACCTTGTCGATGCCGGGGTGGCCGACGAGGTACTCGCTGACTTCGCGGTCGGCGGGCAGGATCGACAGCACGCCCTCGGGCACTCCGGCCTCGCGCGCGATGTCGGCGAGGATGTAGGAGTCGAGCGGCGCCTCCGGGGAGGGCTTGAGGATCACGGTGGAGCCGGACAGCAGTGCGGGGGCGAGCTTGGCGGCCGCGACGAACTGCGGGACGTTCCACGGGATGACGGCGGCGACGACGCCCACGGGCTCGCGGCGCACCAGGATCGGGCCGAGCACGCCCTGGCGGTGCTCCTCGTACGGGTAGGCGCGCGCGACGGTGATCGCGGCGTCGTAGACCATCATCGGGCCGAGGGCCTGGGCCAGGACGCTCCATGCGTACGGGGAGCCGTTCTGGGAGCTGATCGAGCGGGCTATCTCCTCGTGGCGGACGGCGATGGCGTCCTTGATGCGGGAGACGACCGCGATGCGCTCCTCCAGCGTCATCCGCGGCCAGGGTCCTTCGTCGAAGGCCTTGCGCGCGACGGCGACGGCGCGGTCGACGTCCGCCTCGGAGGCGTGCGGGACGGAGCCGATGACCTGCTCGGTGTGGGGGGAGACGATGCGGATCGTGTCGGTGCCCAGCGGATCCGTCCACTCACCGCCGATGAACAGCTTTCCGTGTTGCACGAGCTCCGTCATGGCTGAGGCCTCCTGCGGCTTGGCGTTCCCGAACTGATACCAGTTCTAGTTCTAGGAGTCCACGGCCAGGACGGAAGAGCGGAGAAGATCCAACGACTAGTCAGAAGGCCGCGAAAATGGTCGACTTGGGCTACTACTGGAACGCGTTCTCGTCGGAGGACGGTCGACAGGCGGAGGGCTCATGCCGCAGGACACGTCACAGGTCACCGATCACGGCGGAGGCGTGTGGGGGATCAAGGTGCCCATCCCCGACAACCCCCTCGGACACACCCTCGTCCACGTCCTCGACACCGGCCGCGGCCCGGTCCTCGTCGACACCGGCTGGGACGACCCCGAGTCCTGGGACACCCTCGTCGCCGGCCTCGCCGCACTCGGCATCGCGATCGCCGACGTCCACGGCGTGGTCATCACCCACCACCACCCCGACCACCACGGGCTGTCCGGCCGGGTCCGCGAGGCGTCCGGCGCGTGGATCGCCATGCACGCCGCCGACACCGAGGTCGTCGTCCGCACCCGCTCCTCCGAGCCGGGCGTGTGGTTCGACTACATGAGCGCGAAGCTCGCCGCCGCCGGAGCCCCCGAGGAGCACATCGCCCCGCTGCGCGCCGCCCGCGCGAGCGGCCGCATGCGGACCCTGCCCGGGCTGCGGGCCGCCGTCCCCGACCGGGAGATCGTCCCCGCCGAACTGCTGCCCCTCGCCGGGCGCCGGCTGCGGGCGATCTGGACACCCGGCCACACCCCCGGCCACGTCTGCCTGCACCTGGAGGAACGGCATCCGGCGAACCTCCCCGGCAACGGCCGCCTCTTCTCCGGCGACCACCTGCTGCCCGGGATCTCCCCGCACATCGGCCTGTACGAGGCTCCCGAGGACACCCGCGTCACCGACCCCCTCGGCGACTACCTCGACTCCCTCGAACGCATCGGCCACCTCTCCCCCGCCGAGGTGCTCCCCGCCCACCAGCACGCCTTCACCGACGCACCCGCCCGCGTACGGGAACTGCTCGACCACCACGAGGAGCGCCTGTCGGGACTGTGGGAGCTGCTGGCCGAGCCGCTGACCCCGTGGGGGCTCGCGGAGCGGATGGAGTGGAACCGGCCCTGGGAGCAGATCCCGTACGGCTCCCGCAACATCGCCGTCTCGGAGGCGGAGGCGCATCTGCGGCGGCTGGTGAAGCAGGGCCGCGCCGAGGCGGTCCCCGGCCCGCTGTGAAGCGGCCCTCCGCCACCCGACCCGGTCACCCACCGGCCGCTGTGAAGCGGCCCTCCGCCACCCGACCCGGTCACCCACCGGCCGCTGCGAGGCGGTCCCCGGCGGCGTCGCGGTGACCCACCGGGTGCTGTGAGGGTCGGTCCGGGGTCCGGCCATGATCCACCGCACACCCCCCGGGCCCGGAGCTACGGGCCGGTAGAGTGAGGCGGTCGTCCACACCCCGTACGGGGGGAAGCCGGTGCGATTCCGGCGCTGACCCGCAACCGTGACCCGCCCCGGCACCAGCCCGGCGGGGAGCCGGAATGCCCCGTACCGGAGTGCGCGGCTCGTGCCGCCGGTCCCCCCGGCGGCCGGCACCGTCGAGGAAAACGGAGCCGGAGCCCGGTGCCCGTGCGTGCCTGCCCCGGTTCCCCAGCAGGAGAGGCACCCTCCCCATGACCGTCCGCCGCAGCGCCGCCGCGCTCGCCGCCTCCGCCGTGCTCTGCGTGGGTGTCGCCCCCGCAGCCCTCGCCGACACCGCGCCGCCCTCCCCCTCCGCTCCCCCGGTCATCCCCTCCGGGCTCCACGGCAAGAAGGACCCCACCTACGACGGCGTGTGGCGGCAGTCCTTCGCGCTGCTCGCCCAGGACACCGTGGGCGTCAAGCCCGCCGCGCAAGCCGTGGACTGGCTGGTGGGCCAGCAGTGCGCGAACGGTTCCTTCCCCGCCTTCCGCGCGGACACCTCCAAGGACTGCGACGCGACGGCGTACATCGACTCGAACGCGACGGCCGCGGCCGTGCAGGCGCTGAGCGCGATCGGCGGCCACGACGACAGCGTCAAGAAGGCGATCGGCTGGCTGAAGTCCGTACAGAACGAGGACGGCGGCTGGAGCTCCAACCCCGGCGGCGCCATGGACAGCGGCACCGACGCCAACTCGACCGCCATCGTGATCAGCGCCCTGGCCGCGGCCGGCGAGAAGCCCACGGAGACGAAGTCCAAGGCGGGCAAGTCCCCGTACGAGGCGCTCCTCTCCTTCCAGCTGGGCTGCACCGCCGAGCCGGCCGCCGACCGGGGCGCCTTCGCGTTCCAGCCGGCCGGCGGCAAGCTGGTCGCCAACGCCGACGCCACGGCCGCGGCGGCCCTCGCCGGCCTCGGCACGGGCACGGCCGTCGTCCCGTCCCTCACGGACACCCCCGCCACCGCGCTGACCTGCCCGGCGGCTGCCGCCGCGGACCCGGCCGCCGGTGCCGCGGCCGCCGCCCAGGGTGCGGCGGGCTACCTGGCCGAGGCCCTCAAGAAGGACGGCCACCTCACCGCCCTCACCCCGGGTGCGGACCAGCCGACCGCCGACACCGGCAACACCGCCGACGCGGTGATCGCGCTGGCCGCGGCCGGGCACAAGCAGTCGGCTGCGGGCGCGCTGGAGTGGCTGAAGGCCAACTCCGCCGAGTGGGCCAAGGACTCCCCGGCGGCCCTGGGCACCCTGGTCCTCGCCGCGCACGCCACCGGCACCGACCCGAAGTCCTTCGGCGGCACCGACCTCGTGGCCGCGCTGAACGCGACGGGCCCGGCCCCGCAGGGCGCGGACACCGGCGCGACCGAGGTGGACAGCGAGAAGAAGGAGCCCTCCGGCGGCCAGAACCTCTGGTGGATCATCGGTGCGGGCGCCGCGGCCGGTATGGGCATCGGCATCCTGCTGAGCGGCCGCCGGAAGAAGAACCAGCTCTGATGCGCCGCCGCCTGCCCGTCGCGGCCCTCGCCCTCGGCATCGTCCTGACCCTGCTGGCCGCCGCTCCGGCGCTGGCGGCCGGCTACCGCTACTGGTCGTTCTGGGACGGTGCGGACGGCGGCCAGTGGTCGTACGCCACGCAAGGGCCGTCGCAGGCCCGCCCCGCGGACGGCTCCGTGCAGGGCTTCCGCTTCGCGGTGAGCAAGGACGCGGCGGCCGAGGCCGCGAAGCCGCGGGCCGCGGCCGACTTCGAGGCCGTGTGCGGGGCCACCGCCCCGGTGGAGGGCCGCAAGCGGGTGGCCCTCGTCATCGACTTCGGTGTGCAGGCGGACGCCCCGACGGGTGAGGTGGTGCCGCAGGAGGCCCCGCGCACGGCCTGCGCGCAGCTGGCGCCGGAGGCCACGACGGCCGAGGCACTGGCGGCGGTCGCGAAGCCGCTGCGCTACAACAGCGCCGCGCTGCTGTGCGCGATCTCGGGCTACCCGCAGCACGGTTGCGGGGAGCAGATGGCGGAGACCGGCTCGGCGCAGGCGTCCGCCGAGCCGTCCGGGTCCGCGCCGGGCGGCGTCCCGTCCGCAGGGCTGCTGGTGGGCATCGCCGCGGTGGCCGTCCTTGCCGCCGCGGGCGTCTGGCAGTCCCGCCGCCGGGGCCGATGACGCACCCCGCGCCGCGCCCCGCCGGAGCATCCGTCGGGGTTCCCACCGGGCTCGGCGGAACTGCGGAGGCAGCTGTGGGCGGCGCGCCCGCCGGAGCCGCACCCGGCGGCGTGCCCCCGGCCCGCCGGAGCGCGCCGGCGACGGTGGACGCCCCGCGCCGGTCGTCGTACGAGAGGTTCAGGGCGCCGCAGGACGGCCGGGCCACCGCCCTGCACGCGGGGGCCTGGTGGCTGTGGGCCCTCGGTCTGGCCACTGCCGCGTCCCGCACGACCAATCCGCTCGTGCTCGGGCTGATCGTCGGCGTCGCCGGTTTCGTGGTGGCGGCGCGGCGCACGGACGCGCCCTGGGCCCGTTCCTACGGGGCGTTCCTCAAGCTCGGCCTGTTCGTCATCGGCCTGCGCCTGCTCTTCTCGATGCTCCTGGGCTCGCCCATCCCCGGCACGCACGTGCTGTTCGTCCTGCCGGAGGTCCCGCTGCCCGCGTGGGCGCAGGGCATCCGGTTCGGCGGGAGGGTCACCGCCGAGCAGCTCGTCTTCGCGTTCTACGACGGCGCGAAGCTGGCCGCGCTCCTGGTCTGCGTGGGCGCCGCGAACGCCCTCGCCAATCCGGCGCGGCTGCTGAAGTCCCTGCCGGCCGCCCTGTACGAGGCCGGGGTCGCGGTCGTCGTCGCCATGACCTTCGCGCCGAACATGGTTGCGGACGTCGTACGCCTGCGCACGG
Organism: Streptomyces sp. NRRL S-378; assembly: GCF_000720645.1. Lineage (NCBI taxonomy): Bacteria > Bacillati > Actinomycetota > Actinomycetes > Kitasatosporales > Streptomycetaceae > Streptomyces > Streptomyces sp. NRRL S-378. The sequence continues at coordinate 14,413 of NZ_JOBX01000098.1, read as the reverse complement.
CCCGCCGGCTGCGCGGGCGCCCCACCGGCGGCATCAAGGCCGTCCTCCAGATCGGCCTGCCGGTGCTGGAGGGCGCGCTGGAACGCTCGGTCGCGGTCGCCGCGTCGATGGACGCCCGCGGCTACGGCCGTACGGCGCAGGTCCCGCCGGCCGTCCGGCACACCACCACCGTCCTCACCCTCGGCGGCCTGCTCGGCATGTGCGCGGGGACGTACGGTCTGCTGGCCGCGCAGGGCGCCGCGTACGGGCTGCCCGTGCTCGGCATCGGCGTGGTCCTGGCCCTGGCCGGGCTGCGGCTCGGCGGCCGCCGGTCGGTGCGCACCCGCTACCGGCCCGACCGGTGGGGGGTGCGCGCGTGGCTGGTCGCCGGTTCCGGGGCGGCCGTCGCCGGCTTGCTCATCCACGCCGGCGGTGTCGATCCGGCCGGTATGCAGCCGGGGGTGGTCCCGCTGGTGGCCCCCTCGCTGCCGCTGTGGCCGGCGGCCTCGGTCCTGATCGGCCTGCTGCCCGCCTTCGTGGCACCCGTACCGCCGAAGGAGGCGTCGCAGTGATCCGCTTCGAGAAGGTGTCGGTCACCTACGACGGGGCGGCCGGCCCGTCGGTGCAGGGCGTCGACCTGGTGGTCCCGGAGGGTGAGCTGACGCTGCTGGTCGGTCCGTCCGGGGTCGGCAAGTCCACTCTGCTGGGGACGGTCTCCGGTCTGGTCCCGCACTTCACGGGCGGCACCCTGCGCGGCCGGGTCACGGTCGCGGGCCGTGACACGCGTACGCACCGGCCGCGGGAGCTCGCGGACGTGGTTGGCACGGTCGGGCAGGATCCCCTGGCGCACTTCGTGACGGACGTGGTGGAGGACGAGCTGGCCTACGGGATGGAGTCGCTGGGCCTGCCGCCCGCGGTGATGCGCCGCCGGGTGGAGGAGACCCTCGACCTGCTGGGCCTGAACGAGCTGCGCGACCGGCCGATCACGACCCTGTCCGGCGGCCAGCAGCAGCGGGTCGCGATCGGCTCGGTGCTGACCACGCACCCGAAGGTGCTGGTGCTCGACGAGCCGACGTCCGCGCTGGACCCGGCGGCGGCAGAGGAGGTCCTGGCGGTCCTCCAGCGTCTGGTCCACGACCTGGGCACGACTGTGCTGATGGCGGAGCACCGGCTGGAGCGGGTGGTGCAGTACGCCGACCGCGTCCTGCTGCTGCCCGCCCGCGGCGCGGCGCCGGTGCTGGGCTCCCCGGCGGAGGTGATGGCCGTCTCCCCGGTGCACCCGCCGGTGGTCGCCCTGGGCCGCCTGGCGGGCTGGTCCCCGCTCCCCCTGTCGGTCCGCGACGCCCGCCGTCGGGCCGCACCGCTCCGCACCCGCCTCTCTCCTCCGGCGGTCCCCGCTCTTGCGGCCCCGCCGGTACCTGAGGCGCGGGACTCGGGGCGGCGCCCGGGTGTTTCAGCCCCGTCGGCGTCCGAGGCGCGGGGGTCCGGGGGCGGCGCCCCCGGCAGTGGCGCCGCCCCCGGACTGCTCGCCCGCCTGCTGCGCCGCGGCAGGCCGCAACCCGCAGAGCCCGCCGAGTCCGCCGAGTCCGCCGAGTCCGGCGCAGGCGAGACGGCTCGGGCGCGCAACCTCGGCGTGCGCCGCGACTCCCGCCAGGTCCTGCACGGCATCGACCTCGCGGTGGCGCCCGGCGAGACCATCGCCCTGATGGGCCGCAACGGCGCCGGCAAGTCCACCCTGCTCTCCACCCTCGTCGGTACGCTCGCCCCCACCACCGGCGAGGTGACCGTCGGCGGCCGGACCCCGCACCGTACGCCGCCGCCCGAGATGGTGCGCCGCGTCGGTCTCGTCCCGCAGGAGCCGCGGGACCTGCTGTACGCCGACACGGTCGCCGCCGAGTGCGCCGCCGCCGACTCCGATGCCGGGGCACCGCCCGGTACCTGCCGGGACCTGGTGTCGGAGCTGCTGCCGGGCGTTCCCGACGACACGCATCCGCGTGATCTCTCCGAGGGACAGCGTCTGGCCCTGGCGCTGGCGCTGGTCCTCACGGGCCGGCCCGCCCTGCTGCTGCTCGACGAGCCCACGCGCGGTCTGGACTACGCCGCCAAGGCCCGCCTGATCGAGGTCCTGCGCGCTCTGGCCGCCGACGGGCACGCCGTCGTCCTGGCCACGCACGACGTGGAGCTCGCCGCCGAGCTGGCCGACCGCGTGGTGATCCTGGCGGGCGGTGAGGTGGTCGCGGACGGTCCCACGGCGGGGGTCGTGGTGTCCTCGCCGGCGTTCGCACCGCAGGTGGCGAAGGTGCTGGCGCCGGGGCACTGGCTCACCGTGGGCCAGGTCGCGCAGGCCCTGGACGCGGCGGCCGCCGGATGAGCCGCCTCGCGAACCGCCCGCACCGCCCGAAAACCGCGAACCGCCGCCCGAGCTCCGCGAGCCGTGCGGACCGCCCGGTCCGGATCGGGCCCCGGGCCGCCGCCGTCCTGGTGCTGGTCACCCTCATCGGCATCGCGGCCTTCGGCTGGCCGCTCCTGGCCGACCGGCAGTCGGGGCTGCTCGCGCACTCCCAGGACGCCCCGTGGCTCTTCGCGGCGCTGCTGCCGCTCCTCGTCGGTGTGGTCGTGGCGACGATCGCCGACGACGGCATGGACGCGAAGGCGGTGGCGATGCTGGGTGTGCTCGCCGCCGTAGGGGCGGCGCTGAGACCGCTGGGCGCGGGCACGGCCGGCCTGGAGCCGATGTTCTTCCTGATGGTGCTGGCCGGCCGGGTGCTCGGCCCGGGCTTCGGGTTCGTCCTGGGCTCGGTGACGATGTTCGCCTCCGCCCTGCTGACGGGTGGGGTCGGGCCCTGGATGCCGTTCCAGATGCTGACGATGGGCTGGTTCGCACTGGGGGCGGGGCTGCTGCCGGGCCCGGAGCGGATCCGCGGCCGGGCGGAGCTGCTGATGCTGGCCGCGTACGGCTTCGTGGGCGCCTTCGCGTACGGCGCGGTCATGAACCTGCAGGGCTGGACGATCATTCCGGGCCAGGGGCAGGCCATCTCCTTCCAGGCGGGGGAGCCGTTGGCCACGAACCTGGCGCGGTTCGTCGCGTACTGCCTGGCGACCTCGCTGGGCTGGGACCTGGGCAGGGCGACACTGACCGTCGTGCTGACGCTCGTGCTCGGCGGCACACTGCTGAGGGCGTTGCGGCGGGCGACGCGAAAGGCCGCCTTCGACGCGCCCGTCACCTTCGATCCGGGGGCGGAGACGGCCGTGGACCTGCCGTTGGCGGGTGCACGTCCGGCCACCGAGGGTGAGTTCGGGGGCTCTCGCCGGTGAGGCGGCCCACAGGACGCAGGTCACATACGAGGGCGGGTAGTAGGCGGCACAGTGCCCGTTGAGCCCATGTTTGTCCGGTTCGGGCGGGACCAGTGGTCCCCCGGTGTGCGGGGTGGGCTAGTAGGCGGGCCCTTTGCCAGAGCGTCGGGGCGTCGGTAGAACTGGATGAGTCGCAAGGCGGCCGGGGTGCTCGACCCCCCGCCGACGAACCCCTCTCCCTCGCGTGAGTGGCTCACGCATGACTTCGGCATGCGTGCGACCGCCCTTGTCCCCTTCGGAAGGTTCATCCGTGTCCAACCCCGTCATCCGCCGCATCGCCGCTTCCAAGAAGACCCTCGTCGGTTCCGTCCTCGCCCTGGGCGTCGCCGGTTCCATGCTGGCCGCGGTCCCCGCGCAGGCCGCTCCGACGGGTGCGAAGGCGATCGCCCGGCAGATGATCAAGGACCCGGCACAGTTCGCGGCCTTCGACAAGATCGTCTCGCACGAGAGCGGCTGGAACCACACCGCCACCAACGCCTCCTCCGGCGCGTACGGCCTGGTCCAGGCCCTGCCGGCCTCGAAGATGGCCTCTGCGGGCGCCGACTGGAAGACCAACCCGGCCACCCAGATCAAGTGGGGCCTGGACTACATGAACTCGCGCTACGGCAGCCCGGTCGAGGCCTGGAACTTCTGGCAGGCCAACCACTGGTACTGAGCCGTCCCCAGCGGCAGCAGACGTTCGAAGGCCCCGGTGGCCGGCCTCCCCAGGTCCGGCCACCGGGGCCTTCTGCATCCCATCCCACGGGATCGCGTGCGTCCTGCGCGCGGGGGTGTGCGCGCGGACGCGGTCAGAGGCGCTGGATGATCGTCCCCGTCGCCAGTGCGCCGCCGGCGCACATGGTGATCAGGGCGAACTCCTTGTCGCGGCGTTCCAGCTCGTGCAGTGCGGTGGTGATCAGGCGGGCGCCGGTGGCGCCGACGGGGTGGCCGAGGGCGATGCCACCGCCGTTGACGTTGACCTTCTCCAGGTCCTGGTCGAAGACCTTGGCCCAGCTGAGGACGACGGAGGCGAAGGCCTCGTTGATCTCGACGAGGTCGATGTCCTTGAGGGACATCCCGGCCTTGCCGAGCACGGCCCGCGTCGCGTCGATCGGCCCGTCCAGGTGGTAGTGGGGGTCGGCGCCGACGAGCGTCTGGGCGACGATCCGGGCGCGCGGCTTGAGCTTGAGGGCGCGGGCCATCTTGCGCGAGGCCCACATCACGGCGGCGGCGCCGTCGGATATCTGCGAGGAGTTCCCGGCGGTGTGCACGGCGGTGGGCATGACGGGCTTGAGCCGGGCCAGGGCTTCCATGCTGGTGTCGCGCAGACCCTCGTCCCGGTCGACCAGGCGCCACATGCCCTGTCCGGCGGCCTGCTCCTCCTCCGTGGTGGGCACCTGGACGGCGAAGGTCTCGCGCTTGAACCGCTCCTCGGCCCAGGCGGCGCCCGCCCGCTCCTGGGAGAGCAGTCCGAGGCGGTCGACGTCCTCGCGGGTCAGGCCCCGGTTGCGGGCGATGCGTTCGGCGGCCTCGAACTGGTTGGGGAGGTCGCCGTTCCACTCGTCCGGGAAGGGCTTGCCCGGGCCGTGCTTGGAGCCCGATCCCAGCGGCACCCGGCTCATGGCCTCGACGCCGCAGGCGATGCCGATGTCCATGACCCCGCCGGAGATCATGTTGGCGACCATGTGGTTGGCCTGCTGCGAGCTGCCGCACTGACAGTCCACGGTCGTCGCGGCGGTCTCGTACGGGAGTCCCATGGCGAGCCAGGCGGTGCGGGCGGGGTTCATGGACTGCTCGCCGGCGTGGGTGACGGTGCCGCCGACGATCTGCTCGACGCAGTCCGGCTGGATCGCGGTGCGGGCGAGGAGCTCGCGGTAGGTCTCACCGAGCAGGTAGGCGGGATGGAGGTTGGCGAGCGCGCCTCCGCGCTTGCCGATCGGGGTGCGTACGGCTTCGACGATGACGGGTTCCGCGGCCATGAGCTCGTCCTCTCCTGCACAGCGCCAGCGCGGCGGGCCGTCCCGGCGCCCCGCCCTGAACTAGTACGCGTTCTAGTTCTATCCGCAGTCTTATGACCTGGGCCCCGGCACGCAAGGGTCTTGCACGCGGCCTGCACGGATTCCACACGCAACAGTTGGCGCGCCGACCCTTGTCACTTCTAGAACTCGTTACTACCTTCGAGCCAACTTCTGATGGTCCGTCAGACTTTGGAGTTGCCCGATGTCCTGCCCCGCGCTCCCCGACGGCTTCGACGCCACCGACCCCGACCTGCTCCAGAGCCGGGTCCCCTACCCGGAGTTCGCACGGCTGCGGCAGACCGCCCCCGTGTGGTGGTGCCCGCAGCGTCGGGGGGTCACCGGTTTCGACGACGAGGGCTACTGGGCCGTGACCCGGCACGCGGACGTCAAGTACGTCTCCACGCACCCCGAGCTGTTCTCCTCGACCACCAACACCGCGATCATCCGCTTCAACGAGCACATCCAGCGTGATGCGATCGATGCCCAGCGTCTGATCATGCTGAACATGGATCCGCCGGAACATTCCCGCGTACGCCAGATCGTGCAGCGCGGTTTCACCCCGCGCGCCATCCGCGGCCTGGAGGAGGCACTGCGCGACCGGGCCCGGAGGATCGTCGAGGAGGCCTCGGCCGCGGCGGCCGACGGGAGCTTCGACTTCGTCACGCAGGTGGCGTGCGAGCTTCCGCTGCAGGCCATCGCCGAGCTGATCGGCGTACCGCAGAAGGACCGCTCCAAGATCTTCGACTGGTCGAACAAGATGATCGCCTACGACGACCCGGAGTACGCCATCACGGCCGAGGTCGGCTCCAACGCCGCCATGGAGCTCATCGGTTACGCGATGAACCTCTCCGCGCAGCGCAAGGAGTGTCCGGCCCAGGACATCGTCACCCAGCTGGTGGCCGCCGAGGGGCAGGGCAACCTCGGCTCCGACGAGTTCGGCTTCTTCGTGCTGCTGCTGGCGGTGGCAGGCAACGAGACCACCCGCAACGCCATCAGCCACGGCATGCACGCCTTCCTGACCCACCCCGGGCAGTGGGAGCTCTACAAGGCGACCCGGCCGTCCACCGCCGCGGAGGAGATCGTCCGCTGGGCCACCCCGGTGGTGTCCTTCCAGCGCACCGCCACCCGGGACACCGAGCTGGGCGGCCAGAAGATCAAGGCGGGAGACCGGGTGGGGATGTTCTACTCCTCCGCCAACCACGACCCCGAGGTGTTCGAGAACCCGGACGTCTTCGACATCACCCGCGACCCGAACCCGCACCTGGGCTTCGGCGGCGGCGGTCCGCACTTCTGCCTCGGCAAGTCCCTCGCCGTGATGGAGATCGACCTGATCTTCAACGCCCTGGCCGACGCCCTGCCCGACCTGCGGCTGGCCGGCGAGGGACCGCGCCGGCTGCGTGCGGCCTGGCTCAACGGCATCAAGGAACTCCGGGTCAGCCACGGCTGACCCGTGACCCAGGACGGCAGGGGCCGCTCCTCCCACGCCCCGGTCCCTGCCGTCCGCTGGCCGCGGGACGCCTCCGGCCCCCGCCGTTCGAGTGGCGGTCCGGCCCGGACGGGGTGATCCTGACTCACAGCGGCGATCCAGCCGAAGGGGCGCCGGGGCGATGTGCGCCCCGGCGCCCCTTCGGCCTGCGCCGGACGCCCGGCTGCGGCCGGCACGGCCCGGTCGGCCCATGCGTCAGCCCCTGCAGCAGCGCCTGCATCAGCGTGCCTGCATCAGCCCGTGCGCAGGATCGCGCAGGTCGTCGTCCCGTGGGCGTACAGCTTGCCGTCGCGCGTGCCCGTGATGCGGGCTTCGGCGGTGGCGGTGGTCCGGCCCACGTGCAGGGCGGCGCCCTCGCAGCGCAGGGTGGGGGTGTCCGCCAGGACCGGCCGGACCATGTGCACACCGAGCTGCACGGTGGTGTAACCGGTGCCCGCCGGGATCAGGGTCATCACGGCCGAGCCGAGCGCCGCGTCACCCAGGGTGGCCGCGGGCGAACCGTCCCGGCACCCTCGCACCGCCTTCGCCGCTCAATGCTGGAGCGCCTCCGTCGTCCAATCCATCTTCCAGGGAGATGGTGCGCGGGCCCCAAACGGATGATGCCGAGGGAGACGGAGGACGGCGGCATCACGTCCGCAGATGGGCGAGCTGACCGGCTAGTGCTGTGGCCGGAAAGGTTTGCCGACCCGGTGAACCTTTCCGGTCACAGCACTAGGGGCGTGCGCCCGCGACGGGTTCGGCGGCGGCCGTCCCGGGTACCGGGGCCGCCGCGCTGTCCGTGCCGTCCGCGTCCTGCTGCTCGGGGCGGCTCGTGTGCAGGCCGCGCGGCCCGGACAGGACGTGGACGAGTCCGAAGCCGGCGGTCACCACGACCGCTCCGCCGACCGCGTCCAGCACCCAGTGGTTGGCGGTTGCGACGATCGCGCACACCGTGATCAGGGGGTGCAGGGCGCCCAGCAGCTTCTGCCAGCCCTTCGGCGCCAGCACCACGATCACGATCCCGCACCAGAGCGACCAGCCGAAGTGCAGCGAGGGCATCGCCGCGTACTGGTTGGAGATCGCGGTCATGGCCCCGTACGACGGGTTGGCCAGGTCCTGCGGGCCGTGGACGGTGTCGACGAAGCCGAGGCCCGGCATCAGGCGCGGCGGCGCGAGCGGGTAGAGCCAGAAGCCGACGAGGGCGAGGACCGTGGCCAGGCCCAGGGAGGCGCGGGCCCAGCGGTAGTCGCCGGGGCGCCGCCAGTACAGGACCGCCAGGATCGCCAGCGGGACCACGAAGTGGAAGGAGGTGTAGTAGAAGTCGAAGAAGGCCTCCAGCCAGGGTGTGTCCACCACGGCGCGGTTCACGGCGTGTTCGATGTCGATGCCCAGGACCCGCTCGATCCCGAGGATCTGGCTGCCGTTGCCCTCGGCGAGGGAGCGGCTGGTGGGGGCGGCCGCCCTGATGTGGGAGTAGAGCGAGTAGCCGACCCGTATCAGCAGGAGTTCCAGCAGCAGGTTCGGGCGGGACAGCACGCGCCGCCAGAACGGCAGCAGCGGCACGCGCGACCAGCGGGCCGCCGCGGGCCGCCCGTAGCCGGTGGGTACGGGATCGCGCCAGTACGGGGACGAGCGCGGCAGGAACGGCACCGCGCAGGCCGCCGCCACCGCGATGAGCAGCAGCACGTTGTCGCGTACGGGGGCCAGCGCGGACAGGTTCGGCAGCAGCACCGCACTGGGCAGGGTCATCGCGAGGACCACCGCGACCGGCCACACGCGCCGGTCGGCGGCGCGCCTGCCCACCTTGCCGGCGACGGCGAGCAGCACCCACAGCAGCTGGTGGCGCCAGCCGGTCGGCGACACGGCGACGGCGGCACAGCCGGTGACGGCGACGGCGAGCAGCAGTTGGCCGTCGCGGGCGTAGCGGACGGCGCGGCGCAGGCCGAACCAGACGACGGCGCCCGCGAGGGCGGCGTAGAGGAGGATCTCGACCGGTCCGGTCAGGCCGAGGCGCAGCAGTGCGCCGTGCACGGACTGGTTGGCGAGGCCGTCGGGGGCGCCGCCGAGGCCGGTGCCGGCCAGGTGCCGGACCCAGTAGGTCCAGGAGTCGCGGGGCAGGGCCGCCCACGACAGGGCGGTGGCCGCGGCGAAGGTCACGGCGGCGGTCCGGGCGGCGGGGCGGCGTCCGGTCAGCCACAGGAGCGGGGCGAAGAGCAGCAGCGCCGGCTGGAGCGCGGCGGCGAGGCCGACGAGGAAGCCGGCGGGCCGGTCGCCGGGCACGCGGAAGACGGCCAGGAGCAGCAGCAGGACGGGGACGACGGCCGTCCGGCCGGGTGAGGCGGCCTCACGGACGGGCAGCGAGACCATCATCAGGGCGGTGAGGACGGGCGCGGCGAGCAGCGCGGTGCGCCGCGGCACCGGGTCGGGGAGGCCGCGGGCGGCGACGAGACCGATGCCGGCGACGAACAGCAGCGTCACACAGGTCCAGGCGACCTCCAGCGAGGGGGCGGCGAGGCCGACGAACGGTTTGAGGACCAGCCCGGCGAACGGGGTTCCGGCGAACTGTCCGACGTCGTAGACGGATCCGCCCGCGCCGGGGAGGTGGAAGCCGCCCAGCCACTCGCCCGGTGGAACGCGCAGCACCGCGACGGCCTGTCTGACGGCGAGGGCTCCGGCCAGCGCCCACAGGAGGAGACGCGCCGCGCCGAGCCTGCTGCCGCCTATGACCCCGGCATGTCCGTCCGCTGTGCTGTGCTCTGCCGCGTTCGCCACGCCCCGCCGGCCTCCCGCCCTGTTGACCGCAACCCCGACTTCGCCTGGCTGCCGCGCTCCATTACGCGCACGACGATATCCCCCGCAGGATCTCCAGGAAGGCTCCATGAGCATCGTGAAGATCAATATCGGTGTCGAGGCATTCGCACAGGGGCTCACCTGGGAGGATCCGTCCCGGCGCGCCGAGCACAGAAGCCCCAGGTCAGCCGTTGGGCCTCTCTTTCAGGGGCACCGGACCAAGACGGGCCGACGCATGGCCGGGCGCCGTCGCAGTAACCGTTCGAGGCGGTCTGCTCCACACCCCCCGTCCCGGTGACCACGGTGCGGTCAATGGTCCTGGGCGAGGGGGCGGGGCCTTCCGGGGAAGGGGCCTCGGAGGGAAGGAGTGAGGTCCCGTGCCGCCCGGGCGGACCCCAGGTGGGGACGGGACTCCCGCACACGGTCGAGCGCGGCACGCACGGCGGCAGAGCGGCGCGACGCCTCAGCCGGGCCCCCTCATCGTCACGGAGGATGACGCGCATTGATTCCGCTGCGCCACGGGTGCGGCCCGGGAACGTCCTCACGACGCTTTGACTGACGGATGTAGGAGACTGCACGCACGTGATCAAGGCCAGGTGCAGCGCCCGGCCTGCGTTTCCTGAGAGGTGTCATGTGCCCAGCATCGTCAAAATCAACGCACTGACGGTCCCCACCGAGCAGCGGGAGGTCCTGGAACGGCGCTTCGCATCGCGTGCCGGGGCGGTGGAGAGCTCCGACGGGTTCGAGTGGTTCGAGCTGCTGCGCCCCGTGGAGGGCACCGACCAGTACCTCGTCTACACGCGGTGGCGTTCGGAGGAGGACTTCCAGGCGTGGATGGAGGGGCCGATGAAGGCCGCTCACCAGGGCGGTGGCGGCGAGGGTGGTGAGGGCGGCGGTGCGGAGCGGCCGAAGCCTGCGGCCTCGGCGTCGACGGTCTGGTCGTTCGAGGTCGTGCAGCAGGCGGCGCCGAAGAAGGCCTGACGCCGCGCCTTCCTGCGGCCGCTGCGCGCAGCGGCCGGACCCCGGGCGGGTGTCCCGGGGTCCGGACGGTCGGTGCCTCGCTCGTCGGTGCCTCGGTCGCGGTCAGGGTCGGGGCGGGCCGGGTCCGGGCGGGCCGGGTCCGGGCGGGCCGGGGCAGGTCGGGGCGGGTCGGGTCAGCTCCAGAAGGTGTCTTCCTCGTCGATGTCCGCCGTGCACTGGTCGATGTCGGTGATCTTGTGGCCGACGATCGTGAAGAAGAGTCCTTGGCGGATCTCGATACCGCGGTCACCGCGGTCACCACGCGCCGTGTGGAAGCTCATCACGTGTCCCCGGCCGTCCGCGAGCACGGACTCCAGGTGGACCTGGAAGGTGCCCTTCGTCTCCTCGCCGAGGCGGCGGTAGAAGTCGAGGACGTGTTCCCGGCCCTTGTGGTGCCCGGACATGGGGTTGTCGCCGGGCACGTGGTGGATGACGTCGGCGGTCATGAGCGCGCCCAGCGCCTCCATGTCGCCCTTGCCGAAGGCCTCGTAGCCGCGGCGGATCAGGGCACAGTCCGGATGCTCTGCCATGGCGTTTCACACCCTCCCGGTACGCGGAATGTTCGTTTTTCCTATCATCCGCCCGCCATTGTGGATATTCCACGCGGCAGATCGCGCGCCAACTCCACAATGACGCCATGACCACTCACAGCGAACACACTCACAGCGAACACCTCACGCCGACGCCGTCCGCTCGCGCTGCGTGGACCGTGTCCCCGGAACCGTTCACGACGGGCGACGCGACCCGGCTGCGCCGTGCCTATTACGCCGAGGTCGCCGGCCGGTACTGGAAACGGGACGTCACCGAGGCCGAGATCGACCAGGGGCTGCTGGACTTCCCGGACGACGGCCTGGAGCCGCCGACGGGCCAGTTCGTCGTCGGCCGCCTGGAGGGCGAGCCGCTCGCGTGCGGCGGGGTCCGGATGCTCGACGCGAAGACCGCCGAGCTCACCAGGGTGTACGTGGACGGGCGCGCCCGCGGCACCGGCGGCGGGGCGGCCCTGCTCCGGGTCCTGGAGGCGGAAAGCCGTGCGCTGGGCGCGGATCGGGTCCGGCTGGACACCCGGTCGGACCTCGTGGAGGCCCGCGCGTTGTATGCGCGCAACGGCTATCACGAGATACCCGCGTACAACTGCGGCCCGTATGCGGAGCACTGGTTCGAGAAGCTCCTGGTCTGACCCCGCGGGGGCTGCCGCAGGCCTAGGGTGCGGCATGGTCGCGCCGGGGCTCGGCGTCGTGGGGCTCCTCGGCGTCGGATCCGCACAGCTCCGTGTTGATCTCCTCGACCAGCTTGACCAGGTCCGTGGGGCGGTCGGGGCCCCACCAGTCGCCGAGGAGTTCGGCGAGGGACTCCTGCCGGGCCGCGCTGAGCTTCGCGGCGGCTTCGCTTCCCTGCGCGGTGAGGACCAGCGGCAGCCCGTCGCGGACGGCGAGTCCGCGCTCCTCGATCTGGCGGGCTGCGTCCGTGATGACGGTCAGTGGCACGTTGACGCGCTCGGCGAGGAGCGCCGGTTCCGCCGAGCCGTATTTGTTGATCCGCAGCAGCAGCCAGCTGGAGGCGGGCAGCAGGTCGTAGCCGGCCTTCGCGGTGATCTTCTCGTAGACGTGGCGGCGGCCTTCGCGGCTGCCGAGGACGGACAGCGCGCGGGCGACCTCGTCGCGGGAGGAGCGCTCGACGGGGTTGGAGGCCAGGGTCTCGGTGACGTCCGGTGCGGTGACGGAGGCACGGAGCTTGTCCTCCTTCAGGAAGCAGGCGAGCACGAAGGCGATCAGGACGACGGGGACGGCGTAGAGGAAAACGTCGGTGATGGCGGTGGCGTAGGCGTCGAGCACCCGGGGCCGGAGGTCTGCGGGGAGCACGCCGATGGCCCGGGGGTCCGCCTCGAGCTGGGGGATGCCGGCGTCGGCGGGCAGGGCGACGCCGGCCAGGGAGGCGGACAGTTTGTCGTCGAGCTGGTTGGTGAAGACCGTGCCGAAGATCGCGACGCCGAAGGAGGCGCCGATGGAGCGGAAGAAGGTGGCACCCGAGGTGGCGACGCCGAGGTCGGCGTAGCTGACGGCGTTCTGCACGACGAGGACGAGGACCTGCATGACCAGACCGAGTCCGGCACCGAAGACGAAGAAGTAGACGCTCATCTCCCAGGTGGAGCTGGTGCGGTGCAGCTGGTGGAGGAGGAGCAGGCCGATGGCGGTGACGGCGGTGCCGGCGAGCGGGAAGACCTTCCAGCGGCCGGTCCGGCTGACGATCTGCCCGGAGACGGTGGAGGAGATCAGCATGCCGATGACCATCGGCAGCATGTGGACGCCGGACATGGTGGGGGAGACGCCCTGGACGATCTGGAGGAAGGTCGGCAGGTAGACCATCGCGCCGAACATCGCGAAGCCGACGACGAAGCTGATCGCCGAGCAGAGGGTGAAGGTGCGGATGCGGAAGAGCGTCAGCGGCAGGACCGGCTCGGCGGCCTTGCGCTCGACGACGAGGAAGGCGGCGAGCAGAAGGACGCCGAGGACGGCGACGCCGATGATCCGGGCCGAGCCCCAGCCCCAGGTGGCGCCGAGGGAGGCGACGAGGACGAGGCAGGTGGCGACGCAGGCGATGAGGAAGGTGCCGAGGTAGTCGATGGTGTGCTTCGAGGAGCGCACCGGGATGTGGAGGGCGGCGGCGATGACGACGAGGGCGACGAGACCGATGGGGAGGTTGATGTAGAAGACCCAGCGCCAGGAGAGGTTGTCGACGAAGAGGCCGCCGAGGAGGGGGCCCAGCACGCTGGTCGCGCCGAAGACACCGCCGAAGAGGCCTTGGTACCGGCCGCGTTCACGGGGCGGGACGATGTCGCCGACGATCGCCATCGACAGCACGATCAGTCCGCCGCCGCCCAGGCCCTGCAGGGCGCGGAACCCGATGAGCTGGGGCATGTCCTGGGCCAGTCCGCACAGTGCCGACCCGATCAGGAAAAGGACGATGGCGTACTGGAACAGCTTCTTGCGGCCGTACTGGTCGCCGAGCTTGCCCCACAGCGGGGTGGCGGCGGTGGCGGCGAGCATGTAGGCGGTGACGACCCAGGAGAGGTGGGCCATGCCGCCGAGGTCGCTGACGATCGTCGGCAGCGCGGTGGAGACGATGGTCTGGTCGAGTGCCGCGATCAGCAGGCCCAGGAGCAGTGCGCCGATCGGGACGAGCACCTCGCGGGAGCTGTGCTCACCTGCGGGGGCGCGCTTCTGTGAGCCGGGGACGGGGTCCACGGCACCTTTGGTCGCATCCTGAGCCATCGATTCCTCCTCCGGCCGGATCAACATTTCCATCCTGAGCGGTGTGTCCGGTTATGGCCTCTCGGGCGGTTGGGAGGGCTGCGACGGGTCTGCATAATCGCAGGCAATGGCCAGGGGAGGGAGTCCCAGTGAACGGTGAGCACTGTCTGAATTGCGACGCTGCCGGCGCCGCCTGCGGGTGCGCGCCGGGTGTGGGTTTCAACCCTCTGCGCATCCGTCCGTACGTGACGTTGTCCGATCCGGGCGAGGTTCCCGCGGAAGTCGCGTCGCCGTCGCCGCAGCCCGTGGCCGGCGTGGTCGCCCCGCCGCCCGCGGCTGCCGCGGGGCCGCGCGCGGCGGCGGAGGACGACACTCCGGCGTACGGGATACCCGTGGCGCCCGCGGCCGGGCCGTGGCAGGACGGCCCCCCGTGGCAGTCGGGTCCTCCGGCGCCCGCGCCGGACCCGACGGAGACGGTCCAGCTCCGTGCGGTCCCGGCAGCCGGCCCCGCATCGGGCGGAGGAGGGGGTGGGGGGGTTGGTGGCCCGCCGTGGCCTGCC
>NZ_JOBX01000097.1:0-17723 GCF_000720645.1 Streptomyces sp. NRRL S-378 | reverse complement strand
GTCGCCGGGGCGTGCGACGCCCTCGACGAAGCCGCTGCCGGGCGGCTGTTCGGCCACGTTCGGGCGCTCAACTCGCACCGCCACCACCGGGCGGCCGCCGGCTCGGAACGCCTCGGCCAGTCGCATGCACCGCGCGGCCACCTCCTCACCCGTGTGGGGGGCCAGTGGCAAAGCCACGATACGGGGCATCAGGTCGATCAGGACCAAGGCGGTGCCGGGGCCGGCACCCGGGTCGGGCTTCGAAGTCTCCATCACCAGGCGATCGTAGAGCCGGTACGGCCGGGAGCGCAGCCGTGCGGTGCGCGGGGGCATGAGGGCCCCTGCACCGCACGACCGCTGTCGGCGACAGCGCTGCGACCGTCGTCCGGCGGTCGCAATTTCGGAGCGCCGCGCGGCGGACGACTGACATCGAGGACAGTGCCGGCGCACACCACCGGATCACCCTCGACCACCTCGGGTGCGACGCCCAGACCACCGCCGAATAGGAGGGAGCCGTCAAGCGGCTCGCCCTCGCCGCTGAAGGCCAATGCGTCCTGGCCGGCTGCAAGCACACCGCCAGGTTCTCCATCGGCAACGCCTACCGGTGCTTCCAGGCCCGGACCGACTGGACCACGGCAACTGCGTTCGTCCGCGCCCTGCTGGCCATCGAACTGGGCGACTTCCGGCCCACCGACACACTCGCGGCCAAGACCAACGCCGACATCGACCCCCCGCACCCGCCTGCTCCCGAGCTGAGCCCGGCGACGACCCTACCCAGGAGACGGGGTGAACCCGGTTGCGACATTCGCTGGAGCGCGGGGGACCGGCGCCGCCTCCGCCCGGCCGCCGGCGGATCTCCCATGCGCGCTCCTCGACCCGTTGCACGAGGCACGCGTGTCCGGGATCGCCACGCCGAAGGCGCGCAATCTCGGTGGCGGTTGCGCCTGCCGTGTTGGGGTCTCGCGCTGGGAGACGGATCGTTGACAAGGTGGGTGCCTGGCCGGGGAGTGCCTGGCCGGGGAATCGAGGAGGGGCGCTGTGGCGCGTTCGCTTGGTGTGTCGCTGGCTGAGGCGTATCCGCAGGTCGCCGCGATGTGGTTACAGGAGCGCAACGGCGGTCTGACGCCGGCGAAGGCGACACCGAAGATGCAGGTCGCGGTGTGGTGGCGGTGCGCGGCCGGGCACGAGTGGCAGGAGAACATCTCCAACCGCACGGCGCTGCCCAAGTGGAAGGGCGGCGACGTTGCGGCCTGCCGTGAGTGCGTCGGCTACAAGGTCTCCTACACCTGTCCCGACTGCGGGCACAGTGCGATGGTCACCCCCGAGGCCGCGGCGAAGAAGCACGGACGCTGCTGGAAGTGCCAGCAGGAGCGGTGGCAGGCCAACGAGAAGCGCCTGAAGAAGGAGCTGTCCACCGCCGCGAAGGCCGCCGCCGGGCGCGCGGGCAAGCTGCTGGACACCGTCCCCGTGCCCGACGGCGTCCCGGCGCCGCTGGTCACCGAGTGGCGGTGGTGGGCGGCCAAGCACCTCCAAGGCGCGATCGCTGCCGAGGAGAAGATGGGCAGGGAAGGCCGCACCGAGGAAATGCTGGCCCGGGTCACCGAGATGGCCGCCCGACTGCTCCCGACGAAGGAGGAAGCCGGGCACGCGGCGGCCCACGGAGGGGTGCTGCGGCTCCTGGACCAGGCCCACTGGGCCGAGGGCTGGCTCCACCAGCTCACAGGCCGCGCGGCCCGCAGGGTGGACAAGGACGCCCTGGAGAACACGGCCTGGCTCCTCGGCGAGATCCTCGCCGCCTGGTCGCAGCGGGCCGCCGAAGCCGTCGCCGCCGACCGCGCAAAGGGGCACGAGGCGCCCTCCACCGCCGACGTCACACGTGTCCTGACCCAGGTCGTGCTCTCCTTCAAGGACGAGCTGGTACGCGACAGCCCGCTCGCCCCCCACACTCGCGCCTACAAGGAACTGCGGCTTCCCGTGGTCCCGGACGGCAAGGGCCGCTACGGCCGGGCCGACGTGGTGATCTGGATTCCCGGCGGCCCGAACTTCGTGATCGAGATCGACTCCGCACCGAACCCGGCTTCCGCCGAGAAGCTCGTCTTCGCCCGCGACGCCGGCGCCTTCCCGCTGTGGGTCCGCCTCGGCAAGGGCGGCATTGAGAAGATCGACGGCGTGATGGTCCTCGACATACGCGACGCCGTGCGCGGTGTCCTCGACGCGGGAGCCGAGTAGCGCCGGATTGCTGCGGGTTGATTCGCCGAACGGAATTGAGATGAGCGGGCCGCCAGGTTCTCCTCAGGGTTCCTGGCGGCTTGCGGCCCCCTCACCCTGGCGGCGGGTGGGGGATCCTCGCGTTCACGGCCGCTTCGTGTCCGGGATCTCCCGCAGCGCGGTACGAGTTGCTTCGAGGAATGCCGCACGCCGGGCGCCGACCTCTTCCTCGGCCTGCGGAACCGTAGGGCGACTTCAGTACCTGTTCCCAGACGGGGAGGGGTCCCCGGTGTGGTTCGCTGATCCACGGTGGTGCAGGCTGACGAGCGTGATGATCCAACCGCCCCTGCGGGGCATAGACCCGATAGTTCCGCCTGTCGCAGTGTCGTGGCAGCGCATCGACTCGTGGCTGGCCGAGCATGCGCCGAGGGGCCCTGTCGGAACTCCGGCCGCCCGCGTCGAAGCAGTCCATCAAGGAGGCTGAGGACCGATTGGGCTTTCAGTTGCCGGCGGACCTGAGGGAGTCGCTCCTGTGTCACGACGGTGACACCTCCTTGCTCGGTGTGTTGTCCTGCCGACGGCTGTACTCCGTTGCGGAGATCATCGAGATCCGCGAGATGCGGATGGACATCTGGGAGCCTGACAGTGCCGAGCAGGCGGAAACCCCGTGGTGGGGGACGCGGTGGGTGCCCTTCGCGGGCAGTGATGGGGATGAGCAGTTCATCGAAGCGGGGCCAGGGCTGTGGCACAACCACCTCGGTGACGCTGACCACGCTGACCAGGCATATTTCCTGGGGTGGCCGAGTCTGGGTTCTTGGCTTCATGAAACTGCCGAGTCCATGGCCCACCACGACGACGAGTCGTGGTGTGGAGCGGTCCCACGGCCCAAGGTCGATGACGAGGGACGTACCGACTGGCGGGACTAGTACGACAGCCGTAGATCGCGATCTTGATGCTGTCCGGCGGCTCAGCCCGTGCTACTCGGCGGGCAACAACGCGCGGACGACAGCGTGAGCGACGACCGTGGGGCGATCGGTGATCTGCAGTTCGGTTCCGACGTGGAGGCGTGGTCTGGCCAGGTCGGGGACGAGGAAGCCGATGTAGGCGAGGGCCACCCCGTCCTGCTGGGTGCCGGTGTGTTGGACGGCGGCCCCTCGGCCAGGTGGAGCGGATCCGGGCACGGCACGGTGACGTGATCACGATCCGTTAGAGTGGCGGGCGCGACATCGAAAGTGCTTTCCGGGGAACGAACTTGACCACTCAACAAGGCTTGGGCGCGGCGCGCTCGGCCGTCTTCAGCCCTGTCACATTCGCCGTCGCACTCACCAGCCCGACCCGGCCGGGTCGTGTCGAGGACTCGGTCATCAGCCGGATGCAGTTCCTGCGCACAACACTTGGCCTGGGTGCCACGTTGTGGCTGGTGTTCGCCTACCCCCTGAGTACAGGGCGCGAGGACTTCGTCCTCGGCAAACTGGAAGACCTCTTGCTCGGGTGCGCGATCGTGCTGGTGGCCGGGTGCGTCGGCATCGCCGTCTTCATCCTCGGCGCCCGGTCCCCGCTGGGCCGGCTGTACGTGTCCCGGCTCATCTGGCCCCTGCGCGCGTTGGGCGCGGTTTTCCTGGGGGCGGGCATGATCTGGCTGATGCTCGCCTTCCTGCGCGGTGACATCCCGGTGGGGCAGTGGCTGGCCGGAAACGACATCACGTTCGGCTTCTTCGGGAAGACCCTCGGTACGATCATCAGCGGCCTCGTCTTCGCCCTGATCCTCATCGTGGGTGGCGTCGCGTGCGCCGTCGGCCTCGTCGCTGCGCTGTGCTTCACCTTGTTCGCCACCGTCACCGGCCTCAACTCCTGCTTCCGCACCGCCGATGTACACGAGCTGCTGCCCGCGCTGATTTCGCCGCTGCTGGTGTGGTCGCTCGCCGTGCTCCAGTTCTTCGACGACGCCGACGTTGCCGCCCCGGCGGCCGTACTCACCGCCTTCCTCCTCGGCGGACCCCTGTCAGTGACGGCCCTGTCCGTGTGGGAGGTACGGCGCCTGCGGAATCTATACGGAATCACCCTGCGCTCCGCGCTGGGGCGTTCCTAGCGGGCCAGGAGGTGGGGTCGGCCTTAGCCGGCCTCGCCGGCCTTGATGTCGCGGACCAGCCGGCGTAGGGCGTCCGTGCTGCCGGTCAGCCCGGTCTCCTCCTGGCCGACACGAGGAGCGGGCCTCAGTCGGCTTCGCACCGCGTCGGGTGTGCGGTAGTTCGCTGGCTGTACGAGAGCTGGGGAGTTTGCGGCGGTGCGGGGCCGGTTGGAGAAGTTCACTTCCGAGGTATTCGCGCCGCTGGTACGGCGGGACCCGCGGGCGAAGGGTGCCCGGTATCTGCGGGGGCTGCTGCTGGACGGCCGGCGGAAGTCGATGCAGCCGATGGCAGAGCGGCTCGGTATCACGCCGTGCGCCGACCGGCCGCCTCGGGGGGCTGCCTGAGGCGATAGCGTCCCCAGCTGGGAAAGTGTCGACCCCGCACTCGCGGGGATGGTCCGACGAGCAAGGCCCGCGACTCCGGCCAGGCGTAGTCGCCCCCTCGTTCGCGTGGATGGTCCGGGCGCGGCGGTACCGAAGTGCACTTGCAGGGTGTCTTTCAGCATTCGGTGGCATGCCGAGCCGGATGTTCGTCCTCTCGGACGGCAAGGGGCCGCGCAGCTGCGTGCGTTGTATGTCCGTCAGCCTGTACCGCTCGGAGCCTGACGGAGGATCCGGAACGGGAACGGAACCTCCCGAGGCCTGGGCGCCATGATGTCGGCGGTGTCTCATAGGGTTCGGGGGTGAATCGAGACAACTCAGCTGAATCCAGTACCGGTCGTGGCGGCGAGAGCGCCGAGGAGCTGTTGCGGGGGGTGCACGCGCGGCTGTTGCCCGTCGGGATGATCACTCCTGAGGTCGCCGGTGGTATGCGGTACGCCCGGGTCGTCGCGGACGAGCTGGTGTTCGCGTACGCCGTCGACGAGCCCACCCGCGTGCGCTCGCTCACCGACGCGGACGTGGAGCGCGCCGGGGCCGAGGAGGTGGGGCGGGCGGGGCGCGCCAACCTGATGCGGGTGCCCGTCGAGTACGAGGAGATCACCCTCGAGGGGCGGGCGACGCTGCACTCCGTCTTCGGCGACTCGCACTTCGTGGCCTCCAAGGCGCTGTACCTCGGGGAGCTCGCGCTGCAGGTCACCGGCGAGTCGCTGCCGCACGCCGGTGCCCTCGTCGTCGTCCCCACCCGGCACCTGCTGGCCTTCCACCCGATAGCCGACGGCTCGGTGGTGCAGGCCGTCAACGACCTCGCCCAGTACGGCCTCGGTGCCTACGAGGACGGGCCGGGCAGCCTGTCGCCGCGCGTGTACTGGTGGCACCGGGGCGGCCTGACCTCGCTGACGGTCGTCGACGAGGAGACGCGAACGCTGTCGCTCCGGCCGCCGCAGGAGCTGGTGGCCCTGATGAAGGGGCTGATCCGCCTCGACGGTGCCGGCCGGATCGTCGTGGATCGGGCCGCCCCGGATCCGGCCGAGCTGACCCGTACGACCATCGGGGCCGTGGCACGGCTCGCGGAGGATCCGTCGGGGCTCGGTGACGCCTTCGCCTCGGCCCTGGCCCTGGCCCATGTCCGCTGCATCGCCGATCCCGTCGTGTCCGAGCTCGACACGTGGGACGCGTGGGCCACGGCCGTGCGGCTCGGCACCGCGCTGTTCACCGGCTCAGGGCCGGAGCAGTGGTACCTGGGCGAGGCGAACACCCTGCGGCTGCCCGCCACGTCCGCGGCCCCGCCCGCGGACGCCCGCGCCTGGCTCGACGCCGTCTACCTCGCGCTCGCCTGCCGCGCGCACGACCAGGTGGCCCGGCTGTGCGGGGTCCCGCTGGAGACGCTGCGGCAGGACGACAGCGTCGACGCCTACGTCCTGCACTGGATCGACACCCTGCAGACCTACCTCTCCGGCGGCCCGACCGACGCGGTCGTGGAGAAGCTGCTCGCCGCCATCCGGACGTCCCTGCCCGAGGCGCTCACGCACGCGCCGGACGAGTTCGTGAACCGGATCGACTTCCAGCCGGTCTCGCTCTTCCACCGCTTCTTCACCCGGGAGCACGAGGCCTTCTCCGAGGTGCTGGCCGAGGCCCTCGCCGAACACGGCGGCTACTGGGGGGAGTCCGGGGCACCGCGCGCCCGGGTGGCGCTCGGTCCGCTCGCCATGGCCTGCCTCGCCCACGACCAGGGCTTCCCGATCGATCCGGAGCGGCTGCCGCACCTGCCCCGGTACCTCGTCGACGGCAAGCGCGTCGAGGACATCTCCTGACACACCGGCGGCGTGCCGCAGCGCGAGCTGATTGTCCGATTGAGTTAGGTTTGCCCGCGTATGTGGTGCCGATGTTCCCGGAGGGACACTCATGGCGATCGATCTGGACAAGGTGCTCGACAAGGCGTGGGCCGACAAGCCGCTGGCCGACGTGCTCGCCGCTCCCGTAGCCGCCCTGAAGGGCGTCAGCGAGAAGGACGGCGAGCTGCTGCACGAGGCGTTCGGCGTCAGGACCGTCGCCGACTTCGGGCAGCTGAAGTACGTACGGTGGGCGCAGGCGCTCGTCGCGCTGAACCAGACCGTCAAGGCGTAGCGGCCCTCCGGCGGTGCGCGTACTCGGGGTACGCGGACCCGGCCGGGGGCAGGCCGCCCGTCGGGAGGCAGCCCGCGAGAAGGCCGTCCTCCCCACCCGCTGACGGGTGGGGAGGACGGCCTTCGTCGGGTACGGGTACGAGTACGGGGGCGGCCGTCCGGCCGGCTACTCCGCCTCACCCTCCAGGTTGCCCTCGGTGTCCAGGTACACCTGGCGCAGGGCTTCGAGGATCCGGGCGTCCGGCTTCTCCCACATACCGCGGGACTCCGCCTCCAGGAGGCGCTCCGCGATGCCGTGCAGGGCCCACGGGTTGGCCTCCTCCAGGAAGGCGCGGTTCGCCGGGTCCAGGACGTACGTCTCGGTGAGCTTGTCGTACATCCAGTCCGCGACCACGCCCGTCGTGGCGTCGTAGCCGAAGAGGTAGTCCACCGTGGCCGCGAGTTCGAAGGCGCCCTTGTACCCGTGGCGGCGCATCGCCTCGATCCACTTGGGGTTGACGACTCGGGCGCGGAAGACGCGCGAGGTCTCCTCGACCAGGGTCCGGGTCTTGACCGTCTCCGGGCGGGTGGAGTCGCCGATGTACGCCTCCGGGGCCGTGCCGCGCAGGGCGCGGACCGTGGCCACCATGCCGCCGTGGTACTGGAAGTAGTCGTCCGAGTCCGCGATGTCGTGCTCGCGGGTGTCCGTGTTCTTCGCCGCGACCGTGATCCGCTTGTAGGCCGTCTCCATCTCGTCCCGGGCGGGGCGTCCTTCGAGGCCGCGGCCGTAGGCGTAGCCGCCCCACACCGTGTAGACCTCCGCCAGGTCGGCGTCCGTACGCCAGTCGCGGGAGTCGATCAGCTGCAGGATGCCCGCCCCGTACGTGCCCGGCCGCGAGCCGAAGATACGGGTCGTCGCGCGGCGCTCGTCACCGTGCAGGGCCAGATCCGCCTGGGCGTGCGCGCGGACGTGGTTGTCGGAGTCCGGCTCGTCCAGCGAGGCCGCGAGCCGGACCGCGTCGTCCAGCAGGCCGATCACGTGCGGGAACGCGTCACGGAAGAAGCCCGAGATGCGCAGCGTCACGTCGATGCGCGGCCGGCCCAGCTCCACGAGCGGGATCGGCTCCAGTCCGGTCACGCGCCGCGAGGCCTCGTCCCAGACCGGCCGGATGCCGAGCAGCGCCAGGGCCTCGGCGACGTCGTCGCCCGCCGTGCGCATCGCGCTCGTCCCCCACAGCGACAGGCCCACCGAGGCGGGCCACTCGCCGTTGTCGGTGCGGTAACGCGTGAGCAGGGAGTCGGCCAGGGCCTGGCCCGTCTCCCACGCGAGGCGGGACGGAACGGCCTTGGGGTCGACCGAGTAGAAGTTGCGGCCCGTCGGGAGGACGTTGACCAGGCCGCGCAGCGGGGAGCCCGAGGGGCCGGCCGGGACGAACCGGCCGTCCAGGGCCGCGACCACGTGGGCGATCTCGTCCGTCGTGCCGGCCAGCCGCGGGACCACCTCGCGGGCCGCGAAGGACAGGACCGCCGCGACGTCCGCCGGCTGGTCCGCCGCGACCGAGGCGACGGCGTCCGGCGCCCAGTCGGCGTCCTCCATCGCCTGGACCAGGGCGCGGGCCTGCTCCTCGACGTCGTCCGCGGACGTACGGGTGGCCTTGGACTCGTCGAGGCCGAGGGCCTCGCGCAGCCCGGGCAGGGCCGTCGTACCGCCCCAGATCTGGCGGGCGCGCAGGATCGCGAGGACCAGGTTGACCCGCGCCTCACCCGTCGGGGCACCGCCCAGGACGTGCAGACCGTCACGGATCTGGGCGTCCTTGACCTCGCACAGCCAGCCGTCGACGTGCAGCAGGAAGTCGTCGAAGCCGTCGTCGTCCGGACGCTCCTCCAGTCCCAGGTCGTGGTCGAGCTTCGCCGCCTGGATCAGGGTCCAGATCTGGGCGCGGATGGCCGGCAGCTTCGCCGGGTCCATCGCGGAGATCTGGGCGTACTCGTCCAGGTGCTGCTCCAGGCGCGCGATGTCGCCGTACGATTCCGCGCGCGCCATCGGCGGTACCAGGTGGTCGACCAGGGTGGCGTGGACACGGCGCTTGGCCTGGGTGCCCTCGCCGGGGTCGTTGACCAGGAAGGGGTAGATCAGCGGGAGGTCACCGAGCGCGGCGTCCGGCGCGCAGGCCGCGGACAGGCCCGCGTTCTTGCCCGGCAGCCACTCCAGGTTGCCGTGCTTGCCCAGGTGGATCATCGCGTCGGCGCCGAAGCCGCCGTCCTCCGCGCGCGCCTGGATCCAGCGGTACGCGGCCAGGTAGTGGTGCGAGGGCGGCAGGTCGGGGTCGTGGTAGATCGCGATCGGGTTCTCGCCGAAGCCGCGCGGCGGCTGGATGAGGATCAGGAGGTTCCCGCGGCGCAGGGCGGCCAGGACGATGTCGCCCTCGGGGTTCGCCGAACGGTCCACGAACATGCTGCCCGGGGCCTCGCCCCAGTGCGCCTCGACGCTGTTCCGCAGCTCGGCCGGCAGCTCGGCGAACCAGCGCTTGTAGTCGGCGGCGGGGATGCGGACCGGGTTGCGGGCCAGCTGCTCCTCGGTGAGCCAGTCCTGGTCGTGGCCGCCGGCCTCGATCAGGGCGCGGATCAGCTCGTCGCCGTCACCCGAGACCAGACCGGGGATCTCGGTGACCGGGCCGAAGTCGTAGCCCTCGGCGATGAGGGTGCGCAGCAGTTCCACCGCGCTCGCCGGGGTGTCCAGGCCGACCGCGTTGCCGATGCGGGAGTGCTTGGTCGGGTACGCGGAGAGGACGAGCGCGACCTTCTTGTCACGGCGCTCGATGTGGCGCAGGCGCGCGTGACGTACGGCGATGCCCGCGACCCGGGCGGCCCGCTCGGGGTCGGCCACGTAGGCGGGCAGACCGTCCTCGTCGAGCTCCTTGAAGGAGAACGGGACGGTGATCAGGCGGCCGTCGAACTCGGGTACGGCGACCTGCGTCGCGGCGTCGAGCGGGGAGAGGCCCTCGTCGTTCTCCTCCCAGGCGGCGCGGGAGCCGGTCAGGCACAGGGCCTGGAGGATCGGCACGCCGAGCGCGGCGAGCGCGCCCGCGTCCCAGGACTCGTCGTCCCCGCCCGCCGAGGCGGTGGCGGGCTTGGTGCCGCCGGCCGCGAGGACGGTGGTGACGACCGCGTCCGCGGAACCCAGGGCCGCGACGAGCTCCGGCTCCGGGGTGCGCAGGGAGGAGACGTAGAGGGGGACCGGCCGGGCGCCGTGGGCCTCGATGGCCTCGCAGAGCGTGTGCACGAAGCCGGTGTTGCCGCTCATCTGGTGGGCGCGGTAGTAGAGCACGGCGACCTCGGGGCCGTCCGTCCGCTGCGCGGTGCGCTCCAGGGGACCCCAGGTGGGGGCGGCGGCGGGCGGCTCGAAGCCGTGGCCGGTGAGCAGGACGGTGTCGGAGAGGAACCGGGCCAGCTGTTCGAGGTTGGCCGGGCCGCCGTGCGCGAGGTAGGCGTGCGCCTCGGCGGCGATGCCGATCGGCACCGTGGAGGCCTCCATCAGCTGGGCGTCCGGGGCCTGTTCGCCGGTCAGGACCACGACCGGGCGGGTCTGGCCGGGGGCCAGCAGCAGGTCCAGGCCGTCCTGCCAGGCGCGCAGGCCGCCGAGGAGGCGTACGACGACCAGGTCGGCCCCGTCGAGGAGGCCGGGGAGGTCGTCGAGGGGAAGGCGGGAGGGGTTCGCGAACCGGTACGGGACGGGGGCGTCCGCCGTGTTCGCTGCGCGGGCGCTGAGCAGATCGGTGTCGGACGTCGACAGCAGCAGGATCATGCGGCGGCAGGCCTTCCTCGGGGTTTCCGCGCCCCGGGCAGTGAGGACAGCGGGAGTTCCTGACTCACCCGGCGGTGTGACGCTGCCGGGCTCACAGTGGCGGGACCGCGCCGGATTCGCACCGGGCTTCCTCCCATGTCGCCGTCCTCGGCGACGGCGGACCGTATGGGCCGCCGGAAGGTCATCCTAGGTGGCGTTTGCGGTGGTCGGGAGTGGGGGTGGCCGGTGGCTCCGCCGGCTGGGGCCGGGTCGTCGTGTCGGGTGGGGTGGCTTCCGCCGGCTGGGACGGGGTGGTGGTGCCGCGTGCGGCGCCGGTGCGGGGGCTCTGCCCCCGCACCCCCGCGCCTCAAACGCGGGCGGGGCCAAAAGTGCGCGGCGGGGCCGGGACGGCGCCGGGAGGTGCTCCGGGCGGGGCTGAGAGCGTGCGGCGGGTGACGGAGGGTGGCGGTGGACACAGTTCCGGGGAGGGGAATCGTGGGTATGCTCGCCGCCATGCCCCAGCCCCCCTCCGCCGTATCGCGGGACGAACCCGTCATACGGGACCGCGGTGACGCCTGCCCCGGCGCGCTCAGGCTGCACGCGGCGGACGACGGGTACCTGGCGCGCGTCCGGATCCCCGGCGGCGCACTGACCGCGGAGCAGGCCGCGCACCTCGCGTCCGCCGCCGACCGGTTCGGCGACGGGCACCTCGAACTCACCTCCCGCGGCAACGTGCAGCTGCGCGGCCTCGCCGAGGGCTGCGGCACCGGACTCGCCGCCGTGCTGGACGCCGCCGGCCTGCTGCCCGCGCCCGCGCACGAACGCGTACGCAACATCGTGGCCACCCCGACCTCGCAGGACGTACTGCCCTGGGTGCGCGAGCTGGACCGGCTGCTGTGCGCGAACACCCGCGTCATCGCCCTGTCCGGCCGCTTCCTCTTCGCCCTCGACGACGGCCGCGGCGACGTGGCCGCCCTGGAACCGGACATCACCGTGCTCGGACGGCCCGGCGACCGGGCGCTGGTACGTCTCGGGGCGGCCGCCGGAGCTGTGTCCGTCGCCGACGGGGACGCCCCGCGGGCCGCGCTGCTCGCCGCCGAGTACTTCCTCGACGCCGTGGATGCGGCCGGCACCCGTGCCTGGCGCGTGGCCGAACTGCCCGCCGGACACGCCCTGGACGACGGGGAGTTCGCGGCCCGGCTGGCCGCCGTCGGCATCGGCGCGGTCCGCGAGGCCGAGGTGGACTGGCCGTACGCCGCACCGCCCCGGCCATGGGGACGGGGCCCGGGCCCGCGCGGCGACCTGTGCGTCCTGCCCCCGCTGGGCCGGATGACCACCGGCCAGTGGCGGACCCTGACGGAGGTCGCCCGTCACGGCGACGGGCTGCGGATCACCCCCTGGCGTACCGTCGTCCTCCCCGGCGCCCCCCTCCGCGGGCCGGTGGACGGCCCCGCCCTGCTGGAGGACGCGGGCCTGGTCGTCGCCGCCGACAGCCCCTGGCAGTCCGTCACCGCCTGTACCGGGCGCCCCGGTTGCGCGAAGTCCCTGGCGGACGTACGAGCCGACGCGCGCGCCCTCGTGGAACGGGCGCGGGGACCGCTCCCCGTGCACTGGTCCGGCTGCGAGCGCCGGTGCGGCCACCCGCGGGGAACGCAGTGGGTCGACGCGCTCGCCACCGCCGACGGGTACCGGCTCTCCGTGCACGGGCGGCTGCTGCCGCCCCGGACGGACCTGGCGGCCGCCCTCACGGCCGCCCGCGAGACCACCTCATCACCCCAGAGTCCGAAGCCGCAGTGAAGAAATGAGCGAGTACACCGTGTTCGAGTACGAGAAGGACGGCGCCGCGATCTACCGCCAGTCCTTTGCCACGATCCGCGCCGAGGCCGATCTCTCCGGGCTGCCCGCCTCGGTCGCCCAGGTCGCGGTGCGCATGATTCACGCCTGCGGGATGACCGACCTCCCCCAGGACCTGGGGTACACCCCCGAGGTGGTGCTGCGCGCCCGCGCCGCGCTGGAGGCGGGCGCACCGATCCTGTGCGACGTCCAGATGGTCGCCAGCGGCGTCACCCGCAAGCGGCTGCCCGCCGACAACGACGTGATCTGCACCCTCTCCGACCCGGCGGTCCCGGACCTCGCCGCGAAGATGGGCACCACGCGCAGCGCCGCCGCCCTCGAAGTGTGGCGCGACCGCGGCCTGTTGGAGGGCTCCGTGGTCGCGGTCGGCAATGCGCCGACCGCGCTGTTCCGGCTGCTGGAGATGATCGAGGAGGGTGCCCCGCGCCCGGCCGCCGTCATCGGCGTGCCCGTCGGCTTCATCGGCGCCGCCGAGTCGAAGGACGCCCTCGCCGCCCACCCCTCCGGCCTCGACCACCTCGTCGTGCGCGGCCGCCGCGGCGGCAGCGCCATCGCCGCTGCCGCCCTCAACGCCATCGCGAGCGTGGCCGAATGAGCGGCGCGCAGCCCAAGGGCCGCCTGTACGGGGTCGGACTCGGCCCCGGCGACCCGAACCTGATGACCCTGCGGGCCGTCGAGGTGATCGGCGAGGCGGACGTCGTCGCCTACCACAGTGCCCGCCACGGCCGGTCCATCGCCCGCTCGATCGCTGCGAAGCACCTGCGCGACACCCACATCGAGGAGCCGCTGGTCTACCCGGTCACCACCGAGACCACCGACCACCCCGGCGGCTACCAGGGCGCGATGGAGGAGTTCTACGAGGCCGCCGCCGCCCGCCTGGCCGCCCACCTGGACGCCGGCCGGACCGTCGCCGTGCTCGCGGAGGGCGACCCGCTCTTCTACAGCTCGTACATGCACATGCACAAGCGGCTCGCCGACCGGTACGACACCGAGGTCGTCCCCGGCGTCACCTCGGTCAGCGCCGCCGCCGCCCGCCTCGGCACCCCCCTCGTGGAGGGCGAGGAGGTCCTTACCATCCTCCCCGGCACGCTGCCCGAGGAGGAGCTGACCGCCCGCCTCGCGGCGACCGACTCGGCGGTCGTGATGAAGCTCGGCCGGACCTTCCCCGCCGTGCGCGGCGCGATGGAGAACAGCGGCCGGCTCGCCGAGGCCCGCTACGTCGAGCGCGCCACGATGGCGGGCGAGCGCACCGGACACCTCGCCGACACCGACCCCGACAGCGTGCCCTACTTCGCCGTCGCCGTCGTGCCCAGCCGGATCGGCAACCCGGGCAGCGTGCCGTCCGGCCCGGGCGAGGTCGCCGTCGTCGGCACCGGCCCGGCCGGCCCGCTGTGGCTCACCCCGCAGACCCGGCGCGCCCTCGCGGACGCCGAGGTGCTGGTCGGATACACGACGTACCTGGACCGGGTGCCCTTCAAGCCGGGCCAGGTCCGGCACGGCTCCGACAACAAGGTGGAGTCGGAGCGCGCCGAGTTCGCCCTCGACCTCGCCCGCCGCGGCAAGCGGGTGGCGGTGGTCTCCGGCGGCGACCCGGGTGTCTTCGCCATGGCCACGGCGGTCCTGGAGGTCGCCGGGCAGCCGGAGTACAAGGACGTGCCCGTACGGGTCCTGCCCGGGGTGACCGCGGCCAACGCGGCGGCCGCCGCGGCCGGCGCCCCGCTCGGCCACGACTACGCCACGATCTCGCTGTCCGACCGGCTCAAGCCCTGGGAGGTCATCGCGGAGCGGCTGCGCGCGGCCGCCGCGGCCGACCTGGTGCTCGCCCTCTACAACCCCGGTTCGCGCAGCCGGACCTGGCAGGTCGCCCAGGCCCGCGAGCTGCTGCTGGAGCTGCGCGCCCCGCAGACCCCGGTGGTCGTCGCCCGCGACGTGGGCGGCCCCGAGCAGTCGGTGCGGATCGTCACGCTCGGCGAACTGGAGCCGTCCGAGGTCGACATGCGCACGATCCTGCTGATCGGCTCCTCGCAGACGCAGATCACCGAGCGGCCCGACGGGTCGCGGATCACGTGGACGCCGCGCCGCTACCCGTGACCGGCGTGACGTGACGGGCGCCGGGCCCGGGGTGCTGTCTCGACCCCGGGCCCGGCACCGTCACGCCTGCTGCCGCAGCCGGTCCAGGGCCGCGGCCACCGAATCCGCCTCCGCCACGCCCTGCGGCACCGGGGGGCGGCGTACGACGAGGACCGGGATGCCCGCCTCACGGGCGGCCGTCAGCTTGGGGGCGGTGGCCGAGCCGCCGCTGTCCTTCGTCACCAGGACGTCGATCCGGTGGCGGGCCAGCAGCTCCCGTTCGTCGTCGAGGGTGAACGGCCCGCGGTCCAGCAGGACTTCGAGGCGGGCGGGGACCGGCCCCGTCGGCGGGTCCACCGAACGCACCAGGAACCAGAGGCCGTCGAGGTCCGCGAAGGTGTGCAGGCCCATCCGGCCGGTGGTCAGGAACACCCGGCCGCCGAGGCCCGGCAGCAGGCCGGCGGCCCCCGCCAGGGAGTCCGCGAAGGTCCACGCGTCGCCGGGGCCGGGCGTCCAGCCGGGGCGGCGCAGGGCGAGCAGCGGCACGCCCGACAGCCGGGACGCCTCCGCCGCGTTGAAGCTCATGCGTTCCGCGAAGGGGTGGGTGGCGTCGACCATGCGGGTGACCCCGTGCGCGCCGATCCAGGCCGCCAGCCCGGCGGGCCCGCCGAAGCCCCCGATCCGGGTCCCGCCGGGCGGCAGCACGGGAGCGGCGACCCGTCCCGCCAGCGAGGTCGTCACCCGGTACGAGGACTCCCGCGCCAGCGCCTCCGCGAGGCGGCGGGCCTCCGTGGTGCCGCCCAGGATCAGGACGTGCTCGCCGCCGCCCCCCGGGCCCGGGGGAGCCGGTTCAGCAGACATGCCGGTCGCGCTCGGGGGAGTACAGGTGGCTGTCGCGGAACTGTTCCGCGCCGAGCGTGCGGCCCACCACGATGACGGCGGTGCGGACCAGTCCCGCACCCTTCACCTGAGCGGCGATGTCCGCCAGGGTGCCGCGCAGGATCAGCTCGTCGGGACGGCTGGCCATCGCCACGACCGCCACCGGGCACTCGGCCCCGTAGTGCGGCAGCAGCTCGTCGACGACGCGGTCCACGTAGCGGGTGGCCAGGTGCAGGACGAGCAGCGCCCCGCTGCGGCCCAGGGTGGCCAGGTCCTCGCCGGGCGGCATGGGGGTCGCCTGCTGGGCGATCCGGGTGAGGATCACGGTCTGGCCGACGGTGGGCACCGTCAGCTCCCGCTTCAGGGCGGCGGCCGCGGCGGCGAAGGCCGGCACGCCCGGGACGACCTCGTAGGGGATGCCGGCCGCGTCCAGCCGCCGCATCTGCTCGGCGACCGCGCTGAAGATCGACGGGTCGCCGGAGTGCAGCCGCGCCACGTCCTGGCCCGCCTCGTGGGCCCGTACGCACTCGGCGACGATCTCGTCCAGGTTCAGCTGCGAGGTGTCGACGAGACGGGCGTCCGCCGGGCACTCCGCGAGCAGCTCGCGCGGCACCAGGCTGCCCGCGTACAGGCAGACGGGGGCGGCGGCGAGGGTCCGGGCACCGCGCACCGTGATCAGATCGGCGGCGCCGGGGCCCGCACCGATGAAGTACACGGTCATGTCTGGTCCTTCTCCTTCGTTGCCGTCCGGTCCGGCGTCCGCGTCGCGGTCGCCGGCTTCGTCACCGACCACTGGGTGACCGCCATGGCCTGCCGCCAGCCCGTGAAGCCGCCCACCGGCACGGCGTGCGCGACGGCCAGTTTCACCAGGTCTCCGCCGTGGCGCCGGTGGCGGTCGGCGAGGACCGCTTCAGACTCCAGGGTGACCGTGTTGACCACCAGCCGGCCGCCGGGGGCCAGTGCCGCCCACACCGCGTCGAGCAGGCCCGGCGCGGTCAGCCCGCCGCCGATGAACACCGCGTCGGGGGCCGGGAGGCCGGCGAGCGCCTCCGGCGCCGCCCCGACGACCACGCGCAGGCCGGGCACGCCGAGCGCCGCCGCGTTGCGGGTGATCCGCGCGGCCCGCTCCGGCACGCGCTCCACGGCCACCGCCCGGCACGAGGGGTGCGTACGCATCCACTCGATGCCGATGGAGCCGGAGCCGCCGCCGATGTCCCACAGCAGCTCGCCGGGGGCCGGGGCGAGCGCGCACAGGGTCGCGGCGCGGACGTGGCGCTTGGTGAGCTGGCCGTCGTGCTCGTAGGCGGCGTCGGGCAGGCCGGGGGTGGCGCCGAGGCGGGGCCCGGCGTGGGCCGGGTCCCGGCGGCAGTCGACGGCCACCACGTTCAGGGGGTCGCCCGGCGCGTGGTCCCAGCCGTCGGCCGTGCCCCCGTACGCGTCCTCGCGCTCGGAGCCGAGCTGCTCCAGCACCCGCATCCGGCTCGGGCCGAAGCCGCGCTCACGCAGCAGAGCGGCGATCTCGCCGGGGGAGGAGGCGCCGGCGCTGAGCACGAGCACCCGGCGCCCGTCGTGCAGCGCGGCCGCGAGCCGGGCCACCGGGCGGCCGACCACGGTGACCACCTCGGTGTCCTCCACCGGCCAGCCGAGGCGGGCGCAGGCGTAGGAGACGGACGAGGGGTGCGGGTGGACCAGCAGGGACCGCGGCCCGAGCTCCTCGGAGAGGGCGCGGCCGATCCCGTAGAACATCGGGTCGCCGCTGGCCAGTACCGCGATCCGGCGCCCGGCGTGCTCGGCCATGAGCTTCGGCACGGCCGGCCGCAGCGGGCTCGGCCACGCCACCCGCTGCCCGGGGCACTCGGCGGCCGGCAGCAGGTCCAGCTGGCGGGGCCCGCCGATCAGTACCTCGGCGCAGGACAGCGACGACCGCGCGGCGGCGGTGAGCCCGGCCCACCCGTCGGCGCCGAGGCCGACGACCGTCACGGGTATGGGGGGCGGTGCGGAGCTCACTGCGCTGTACCTCGGGGCGGGAAGGGGAAAGAGGGCGGACCCGCAGCCTACTGGCCTGCGGCTGCGGTATCCGCGCCCACCCGTGTGAGTCCCGAGACACCTCCAGGGCCTACCCTCGGTGACCCACCGGATCGAGGGAGCCGCCATGCCCGGCTGGAAGGCCGTGAACATCCCCGCCCAGAGCGGCCGGACCGCCGTCGTGACCGGAGCCAACAGCGGCATCGGCTACGTCACGGCCCGCGAACGAACGGCTCTGGGCCGCCTCCGAGAAGCTGACGGGCGTCTCGTACGCCCTGTCTCTTATACACATCTGACGCTGCCGACGAATAGA
>NZ_JOBX01000096.1:0-17817 GCF_000720645.1 Streptomyces sp. NRRL S-378 | reverse complement strand
CCCCACCACCGAGCCGCCCGCAGGGCAAGCCGCTCCCCGACTCAGACCGACCACGCCCGGACAGAGCCCAAGCCGAGCCACCGAGCCGCCCGCAGGCGACCCCGCCCGGGCAGAGCCAAAGCCGGACCGCCGAGCCGCCTGCAAGGCACCACGCCCGGCCGGAGCCAGGGCCCGACCGCCGAGCCGCCCGCAGGGCAACCGGCGGGAGGCCACTCCTACCGCCCCGCCACGCGACACCCCGTCCCTGGCACCCCGTGAGGGAAAGGGTGTAGCAAATCCCCCATGACGATCAACGGCGGTATTTCCTTCTGGTACGCAACCGACCCCGGCACCCCGGCCGTCACCCCACCCCGGCCGCCCCTCACCGCCCACGCCACCGCCGACGTCGTCATCGTCGGCGGCGGATACACCGGCCTGTGGACCGCCTACTACCTGAAGCAGGCCGCCCCCGACCTGCGCGTCACCGTCCTGGAGCAGAAGTTCTGCGGCTACGGCGCCTCCGGCCGCAACGGCGGCTGGCTCTACAACGGCATCGCCGGCCGCGACCGCTACGCCGCCCTCCACGGCCGGCCCGCCGCCGCGCGCCTCCAGCAGGCCATGAACGAGACCGTCACCGAGGTCATCGACGTCGCCGCCAAGGAGGGCATCGACGCCGACATCCAGCGCGGCGGCGTCCTCGAGGTCGCCCGCACCCCCGCCCAGCTCGGCCGCCTCAAGGCCTTCCACGCCGCCGAGCTCGCCTTCGGCGAGGGCGACCGCGAGCTCCACGACGCCACCGCCACCCGCGCGCGCATCGACATCGCCGACGCCGTCGGCTCCAGCTGGAGCCCGCACGGCGCCCGCATCCACCCCCTCAAGCTGGTCCGGGGCCTGGCCGCGGCCTGCGAACGCCTCGGCGTGGTCATCCACGAATCCACCCCGGTCACGGAGATCTCCGCGGGGAAGGCCGTCACCCCCTACGGCACGCTCCGCGCCCCGCACGTCCTGCGCTGCACGGAAGGCTTCACCGCCGCCCTCAAGGGCCAGAAGCGGTCGTGGCTCCCGATGAACTCCTCGATGATCGCGACCGCCCCGCTGTCCCCCGAGACCTGGGCGCGGCTGGGCTGGTCGGGCCGGGAGGTCCTGGGCGACATGGCGCACGCGTACATGTACGCGCAGCGCACCGCCGACGACCGGATCGCGATCGGCGGACGCGGGGTCCCGTACCGCTTCGGCTCGCGCACCGACAATGACGGCCGCACCCAGCCGGCCACCGTCGGCTCCCTCCGCGACCTCCTCTTCTCCTTCTTCCCGGTCCTCACGGGTACGGAGATCACCCACGCCTGGTCGGGCGTCCTCGGCGTCCCGCGCGACTGGTGCGCCACCGTCACCCTGGACCGCACCACGGGCATGGGCTGGGCGGGCGGCTACGTCGGCTCGGGCGTCGCCACCGCCAACCTCGCCGGCCGCACCCTGCGCGACCTGGTCCTCGGCGAGTCCACGGAGCTGACCGCCCTGCCGTGGGTGAACCACCGCGTCCGCCGCTGGGAGCCGGAGCCCTTCCGCTGGCTCGGTGTGCAGGCCCTCTACGCCGCCTACCGCGAGGCGGACCGCCGGGAGGCGGCCAGCCACACCCCGACGACGACCCCCTTGGCCCGCCTGGCCGACCGCATCGCGGGCCGCCACTGACCAGCCGGCCCCAAGAACGCCGGAAGGCCCCGGACGATGACACGTCCGGGGCCTTCCGCCGCTGGAGCCCCCTGTCGGATTCGAACCGACGACCTACGCATTACAAGTGCGTTGCTCTGGCCGGACTGAGCTAAGGAGGCACGACCCACCCGCCGTGTACTGCGAGCGAAGCCGCCATCACTCTACACAGCACGCGAATCCCCCGGCCATCACATTCCTCAGCCCTCCACCGGGTATCCCGTCGCCGCCGCCGCTGTCGCCGCGGCGGTGGGGTCCGCTTCCGGGTTCAGGGTCTTGACCACGTCGTCCGTGAGGGGGCGCAGGGCGAAGACGTGGCGGATCGCGTCCAGGTCCACGGGCCGCTCGTGGTATTCCTCGGCGAAGTCGCGGTAGGCCTCCGGGGTGCCCGCCGCGAGCACCTCGAAGAGGTCCCGGGCGCCGTCGCCGTAGCCGTCGGGGACCTGCACCGGTCCCGTGCGCCACGCCTCGTCCGCCGTCTCCCGCCAGAACACCACGGTGACCCGCGGCACGGGGCCGTCGCCGTCGTCGTCGCAGAACGCGGGCTCCCTCACATACGGCCGGAAGGCTTCGGGCACCGCGTCCACCAGCCCCGGCCAGACCTCGACGTCCTCGCCGCACCACGGGCTCATCCCGGACTCGTGGGCGAAGCCGCGCGCGTAGGCGCCGACGCATCGAAGCAGGTCGCACCGACAACCCCACAGGCCCGCGGTACTGACAGGAGGCGTTCCGGAAGGTACCGTCGGGCGGAGTCCGATTTCTGGACTAGACCTTCCACTCGGATCGTCCGGCACGTTCCTGCCGGTAGAAGGGATTCATCACCATGGCTTCTGTCACTTTCGACAAGGCGACCCGTCTGTACCCGGGCGGCGACAAGCCCGCCGTCGACCAGCTGGAGCTGGAGATCGAGGACGGCGAGTTCCTCGTCCTCGTCGGCCCCTCCGGCTGCGGCAAGTCCACCTCGCTGCGCATGCTCGCCGGCCTGGAGGACGTCAACGGCGGCGCCATCCGCATCGGTGACCGCGACGTCACCCACCTGCCGCCCAAGGACCGGGACATCGCGATGGTGTTCCAGAACTACGCGCTCTACCCGCACATGACCGTCGCCGACAACATGGGCTTCGCGCTCAAGATCGCCGGCGAGGACAAGGCCACCATCCGCAAGAAGGTGGAGGACGCGGCGAAGATGCTCGACCTCACCCAGTACCTGGACCGCAAGCCCAAGGCTCTCTCCGGCGGCCAGCGCCAGCGCGTCGCCATGGGCCGTGCGATCGTGCGCAAGCCGCAGGTGTTCCTGATGGACGAGCCGCTGTCGAACCTGGACGCCAAGCTCCGCGTGTCGACGCGTACGCAGATCGCGGCGCTGCAGCGCGACCTCGGCATCACCACCGTCTACGTCACGCACGACCAGGTCGAGGCCATGACCATGGGCGACCGGGTGGCGGTGCTCAAGGACGGTCTGCTCCAGCAGGTCGACACCCCGCGCAACATGTACGACCGCCCCGCGAACCTCTTCGTCGCCGGCTTCATCGGCTCCCCGGCCATGAACCTGGTCGAGGTCCCGATCACCGACGGCGGCGTGAAGTTCGGCGACAGCGTCGTACCGGTGTCGCGCGCCGCGCTGTCCGCCGCGGCCGACGCGGGCGACCGCACCGTCACGGTCGGCGTCCGCCCGGAGCACTTCGACGTCGCCGAGAGCGGCGGTCTGACCATCACGGTGAACGTCGTCGAGGAGCTCGGCGCCGACGGCTACGTCTACGGATCCACCTCGGCCGCCGAGGGCTCGCAGGACCTCGTGGTCCGCGTGGGCGGCCGCCAGGTCCCGGAGAAGGGCTCCAGCCTGCACGTCGTGCCGCGGGCCGACGAGATCCACGTCTTCTCGACCTCGTCCGGGCAGCGACTGTCCGACTAGTCGTACCGGCACGGAGGTTGGAGGGGCGTCTCGCCAAGGGGCGCCCCTCCGCCGTCCGTTGTCGCGGGACATCCCACAGGAACCCCGGCAGACCGGGCCATTCGGGCGGGGCCGTCAACCCGGTATTCGAAAAACCACGTCGAACCATCCCCCGACAGAGTGACTAAATGTCGCCAAATCCTCACCGAGCGCTACTCTCGCCCTCGTGACCCACACTGCCCGCCGAATCGGCCGTTCCCTCGCCCTGGTCCTGCCCGTCGTCCTGGTCCTGTCCGGGACCCTCGCGGTCACCATGGTCCCCTGGGCGGACACTTCCTCCTCCCAGCTCGTCACCGCGTCCGCCGAGGGCGTCTCCACGCCCGCGAAGCCGCGCGCCGCCCACGAGGTGCTGCGCTCGCAGCTCGTCGGCGAGCTGCAGCAGGGTCGGCAGCCGGACGACGTCCTGACCCACCTCCAGCGGGAGGTGAACCGCCGGCCGTCGCTCGCCGAGCACTGCGCGGGGATCGCCCGGGCGCTCGGCCGCGCCGCCGTCGAGGCGTACGGTCCCACGAAGGCCCAGTCGTTCGCCCGCCCCGTCTGCGACACCTCGTACGCCACGGGCGTCGCCTCCATGGGCTGACCCGCGCCTCGTCCCTACGCTGGTCGCCATGACCGACGACCACCGATCCGCCCCTTCCGCAGCCGCGTTCCCCGCCGCCCCCACCCAGGCCGTCGTCCTGGCGGGCGGCCAGGGGTCGCGGCTGCGTCCGTACACCGACGACCGCCCCAAGCCGATGGTCGAGATCCCGGGGACCGGGCTGCCGATCATCGGGCACCAGCTGGCCTGGCTGGCGGCCGAAGGGGTCACCGACGCGGTCGTCTCGTGCGGGCACCTGGCCGGGGTGCTCCAGGAGTGGCTGGCCGACGCCCCGTTGCCGCTGCGCGTGACCACGGTGGTCGAGGAGGAGCCGCTGGGGCGCGGCGGCGGCCTGAAGTACGCCGCACGGCACCTCCCGGACCCGGGCGGGGCCTGGTACGCGACCAACGGCGACGTCTGGACCCGGTTCTCGCTGCGCGAGATGGCGGCCTTCCACGCCGAGCGCGGGGCGGTCGCGACGCTCGCGCTGGCCCGCCCGCGGATCCCGTGGGGGGTGGTGGAGACCAACGAGTTCGGGCACGTCCTGGACTTCATCGAGGCTCCGCTGTCGCCGTATCCGGTGAACGCCGGGGTGTACGTCTTCGGGCCCGAATTCGCGGCGCTGCTCCCGGACTTGGGGGACCACGAGCGCACCACCTTCCCGCGGCTGGCCAGGGAGCGTCGGCTGGCGGGCTTCCCGCTGCCCCAGGGCGCCTACTGGCGGGCGATCGACACGGCCAAGGACCTCACCGAGGCCGCACGGGAGTTGGCGGCCCAGACGGCCCCCTGAGCCCCCGCACGCCCCCGGTATCGATCCGTCGGTTCCCGCCCCGCGCGGCCCCGCCCGACCCGTACGCCACCCCGGGCCCCGGCACCGACCGTACGCCGCCCGGCGCAGCCGCCCCCCACCGAATCCGTACGCTGCCCGCGTGGCCGTACGCAGCCGCCCGCACGCCGACCCCGCACCCGCGCCCGCACAGCACCGCACGACGCCCGCCGGCCGAACCGCACGAAGCACGGCGCAGCCGTACGCACCGCAGGGGCCCGGCACGCTCGCGCGTACCGGGCCCCTGCGGGCCGGCCCCTGGCGGAGGGCTCAGCCGATGAGTCCGCCGATCAGGCCGGGCTGCTTGGTCGCGGTGCTGCCGCCCCCGCGCGTGCTGCTGCCCGACGAGGAGGACGGCGACTTCGGCGCCGTGGACTGCCGGGGGGTGCTGCGCGGGGTCTGCTGCTTGCCGGTCGTCGTGCCCCGGGTCGCGGCGGGCGACTCGGAACCGGTGCCCGCCGTCCCCCGGGAGGGCGAGCCCGACGCGGTCCTGCCGGACTTGGCGGAGGGCTCGGACGCGGAGGGCGTCGGCGACGCCGACCGGGTCGGCTGCTGCTGTGCGGGCTGCTGCTTCGCGGGAGCCTGCGGCAGCGGGCGGCCCGGGAGGTAGTTGCTGGGAGCCTGGCCGGGACCGGGGACGGTGACGACGGTGGTGGAGCGGACGGCTCCGCCGAGGAGCGAGCCGACGAGCAGGGTGAGCCCGCACACGACGGTCGCCATGACGGCCCCGCGCCGCAGCACGCGCCGGCGCAGCCGCCAGATCTCCGAGCGCGGCCCGAGGGTGCGCCAGGCCTCGCCGGCGAGGCGTCCGTCGAGGGAGTAGACCGGCGCGCCCGCGATGATCAGCGGGCTCCAGGCGGCGAGGTAGATGATGTCGGGCGCGTCGTAGGCCGGGACGGTCTTCCAGCTCACCGTCATCAGCAGCGCGGCGGACAGCAGCGCCCCGAAGCAGGCGGCGAACCGCTGCCACAGGCCGAAGACGGTCAGCACGCCCACGATGACCTGGAGGAATGCCACGCTGAGCCCCGCGCCCACCGGGTGGGCGAGCGCGAAGTCGCGCAGCGGCTCGGCCAGCGCCCACGGGGTCAGGGTGTGCAGCCAGGTGACCATGGAGCCGCGTTCGCCGCCGTCGAAGTAGACGGGGTCGCACAGCTTGCCCATGCCGGCGTAGATGGAGATGAAACCGAGGAAGACGCGCAGCGGGAGCAGCACGACGCCGAGGTTCATCCGGCGGCCGGGGTAGTAGGAGGCCTGTCCGCGGTTGTCGGCCTGCGGGCGCCGGGACTCCGGCCCGGGACCGGCCCCGGGGCCGCGCGGCTGCTCGTACGGGAGGTCCCGTACGGCGGCCAGGGGGCGCGTCTCGGCGGGGTCCCCGTAGCTGCGCTGACC
This sequence comes from Streptomyces sp. NRRL S-378, assembly GCF_000720645.1. Classification (NCBI taxonomy): domain Bacteria; kingdom Bacillati; phylum Actinomycetota; class Actinomycetes; order Kitasatosporales; family Streptomycetaceae; genus Streptomyces; species Streptomyces sp. NRRL S-378. Next base: position 11,388 of record NZ_JOBX01000096.1, on the reverse strand, counting down.
GATGACGGTCGGCGTGGCCAGGGTGTCCTCGGCGAGGTCGTGGGCCAGGTCCACGCGCGGGATGACCTGGGTGGCCCCGCCGTCGTGCTCGTCGTGGCCGCGTACGGCCTGGAGCAGTCCGCCCATGGCCGCGGCGGCGTCGCCGGTGTCGGACTTTCCGCTCCAGACCACAGGGGCACGGCGGCGGGTGGCCCCGGCGGCCGCCACCACGGCACCGCCCAGGACGGGCGCGCGGCCGGGGGCCTTCGCGGGCTTGGGACGCGCGCTCGGGCTCGGTGCGAGCCGCACGCGGAAGCTGGCGTGGTTGACGATGACCTGTGCGGGGTCGCACGGCACCTTGACCATGCTCAGCGCGGGCTGGTCGTCGAACCCTGACGTTCTGGTGTCCACACTCATCTAACCGAGTGATCAGTGTTTAGGACACTGCCTTGACATCAGGGATCTGTCCGAGACCCGTCAAGATCAAGCCACCCCGCCCGAAACGGGCGGGGTGACACGCTCACGTGTCACTTTCCGTGAGCCAAGTGGATCAAGCGATCAGGTGCGCGGCTGGGCGGCGCGGCGGCGGGCCGCCTCGTACAGCACGACGCCCGCGGCGACGCCGGCGTTGAGGGACTCGGCCCCGCCCGGCATCGGGATGCGGACGAGGTAGTCGCAGTTCTCGCCGACGAGGCGGCCGAGGCCCTTGCCCTCGGAGCCGACGACGATGACGACCGGTCCGCCGAGCGCCTCCAGGTCCTGCACCTCGTGCGTGCCCTCGGCGGCCAGGCCGACGACGGCGATGCCCGCCTTCTTGTACTCCTGCAGGGCGCGGGTGAGGTTGGTGACGCGGGAGACCGGGGTGCGGGCGGCGGTGCCGGCGGAGGTCTTCCAGGCTCCGGCGGTCATACCGGCGGCGCGGCGCTCGGGGATGACCACGCCGTGGCCGCCGAAGGCGGAGACGGAGCGGACGATCGCGCCGAGGTTGCGCGGGTCGGTGACGCCGTCGAGGGCGACGATCAGCGGGTCCTCGCCGTTGTCGTAGGCGGCGTCGGTGAGGTCCTCGGGGTGCGCGTACTCGTACGGCGGGACCTGGAGGACCAGGCCCTGGTGGTTGAGCCCGTTGGTCATGCGGTCGAGCTCGGGGCGCGGGGCCTCCATCAGGTTGATGTTGCCGCGCTCGCCGGCGAGCTGGAGCGCCTCGCGGACACGCTCGTCGTTGTCGATGAACTGCTGGACGTACAGGGTGGTGGCGGGGACGCCGTCGCGCAGTGCCTCGAAGACGGGGTTGCGGCCGACGACCATCTCGCTGGCGCCCTTGGGGCCGCCGCGGCGGGGGGCGGGACGGCGCTTGGCGGCCTGGCGGGCCATGGCGTTGGAGACCCGGAAGGCCTTGTGGCCCTTGCGGTCCTCGGCCTTGGGCGTGGGGCCCTTGCCCTCCAGGCCCCTGCGCCGCTGGCCACCGCTGCCGACCGTCGCGCCCTTCTTGTTGGACGTACGGCGGTTCCTGCGCTGGCTGTTCCCGGCCATGACCTCTACCTGTTTTCGTTGGTGCTGCGATATGTACGTATGAAGAGTGTGCCGCCCGGAAGGCCGGGCGGCACAGTCGGACTGCTCCGGGTGCCGGGGGCTCAGCGGGCGCCGAGCGTCCAGCGCGGACCCGTGGGGCTGTCCTCGATGACCAGACCGGACTGCTGGAGCTGGTCGCGGATGGCGTCGGCGGTCGCCCAGTCCTTGCGGGCCCGGGCGGATTCGCGCTGGTCCAGGACGAGGCGTACGAGGGTGTCCACGGCGCCGTGGAGGTCCTCGCCCCGGTCGCCGTCGCCGGCCCAGTGCGGGTCGAGCGGGTCGAGACCGAGGACGCCCAGCATGGCCCGCACCTCCGCCAGGCGCGCGATGGCAGCGTCCTTGTCGTCGGCGGCGAGCGCGCTGTTGCCCTGGCGGACGGTGGTGTGGACGATCGCGAGGGCCTGCGGGACGCCGAGGTCGTCGTCCATGGCCTCCGCGAAGGCGGGCGGGACCTCCTTCGCGGGCTCGACGGGGCCGCCGGCCTTCTCCACGACGCGCTGGACGAAGCCCTCGATGCGGGCGAAGGCCGCATCGGCCTCGCGCAGCGCCTCCTCGCTGTACTCGATCATCGACCGGTAGTGCGGGGTGCCGAGGTAGTAGCGCAGGACGATCGGACGCCACTGCTTGACCATCTCGGAGACGAGGACCGAGTTCCCGAGGGACTTGGACATCTTCTCGCCGGCCATGGTGACCCAGGCGTTGTGGACCCAGTAGTTCGCGAACTCGTCGCCGAAGGCCTTGGCCTGGGCGATCTCGTTCTCGTGGTGCGGGAAGATCAGGTCGAGCCCGCCGCCGTGGATGTCGAACGCCTCGCCGAGGTACTTGTGCGCCATGGCGGAGCATTCGAGGTGCCAGCCCGGACGGCCGCGGCCCCACGGGGTCTCCCAGGAGGGCTCGCCCGGCTTGACGGACTTCCACATGGCGAAGTCGCGGGGGTCCCGCTTGCCCGTCTCGCCCTCGCCGGAGGGCTGGAGCAGGTTGTCGAGCTCCTGGTTGGACAGGCCGAGGTAGCCGGGGAAGGAGCGCACGTCGAAGTAGACGTTGCCGTCGGCCTCGTAGGCGTGGCCGCGCTCGATCAGCCCGCGCATCATCTCGATCATCTCGGGGACGTGGCCCGTGGCGCGCGGCTCGTAGGTGGGCCGCAGGCAGCCGAGGGCGTCGTACCCGTTGTTGAAGGCCTGCTCGTTGTCGTAACCGATGGCCCACCAGGGGCGGCCCTGCTCGGCCGACTTGGTGATGATCTTGTCGTCGATGTCGGTGACGTTGCGGATGAAGGTGACGTCGTAGCCGCGGTACGCGAACCAGCGGCGCATCATGTCGAAGTTGAGACCCGACCGGATGTGCCCGATGTGGGGGGCCGCCTGCACGGTGGCGCCACAGAGGTAGATCGAGACGCAGCCCGGAACGAGCGGGGTGAAGTCGCGGATCTGCCGGGCGCTGGTGTCGTACAGGCGAATAGTCACGGCATCCAGGGTAGTGCGCCTGTAGCAGTGCCCCGCGACCTTTGGGGCCGCGGGGCCGCTTTGTTGCCGAAGATGTGCCGTGCCCGGGGGCGTTCAGGCCCGGTTCGTCCGGTACACGAGGGCGGTGGCGATCGCGGCGAGCCCCTCGGCCCGGCCGGTCAGGCCCAGTCCGTCGGTGGTGGTGCCCGACACGGAGACGGGGGCGCCCGCTGCGGCGGCGAGCGCCTTCTGTGCCTCTTCGCGCCGCTTGCCGATCTTCGGGCGTACACCGATCACCTGGATGGCGATGTTGCCGATCTCGAAGCCCTCCGCGCGCACGATCCGGGCGGCCTCCGCCAGCAGGGTGACCCCGGCGGCGCCGGACCACTCGGGGCGGGAGGTGCCGAAGTGCGCGCCGAGGTCGCCGACTCCGGCGGCCGAGAAGAGGGCGTCGCAGGCGGCGTGGGCGGCGACGTCGCCGTCGGAGTGGCCGGCCAGGCCGTCCTCCCCCTCCCATAGCAGGCCGGCGCACCACAGTTCGCGGCCGGTCTCGAAGGCGTGCACGTCGGTGCCGATCCCGACGAGCGGGATCAGGGGTGCGGCGGCTGCGCCGGGGGTGTCGGGTGCGTCGGTGCTAGAACCCATCGGTGGCCCTCCTGCGGGCGAGTACGGCCTCTGCGAGGACCAGGTCGAGCGGTCGGGTGACCTTGAAGGCCTCTTCGTGTCCCGGGATCACCACGACGGGAACGCCGAGGCGCTCCACCATGCCGGCGTCGTCGGTGGCACCCTCGCCGGCGACGGCGATCGCGGCGTGGGCCTCCAGGAGGGTGGCGAGGTCGAAGCCCTGGGGGGTCTGCACGGCGCGCAGCCGGGCCCGTTCGGGCGTGGCGACGACCGGCTCGGGCTCGCCCGGCCTGCCGGGCTCGACCTCCTTGACGGTGTCGGCCAGCGGGAGCGCGGGCACCACGGCGCGGGCACCGTCGCGTACCGCCTCGACGACGGCGTCGACGGTGTCCACGGGGACGAGCGGGCGGGCCGCGTCATGGATCAGTACGGAGGTGACGTCCTGCGGGAGGGCGTCCAGACCGGCCCGTACGGACTCCTGGCGGGTGTCCCCGCCGGGGACGACCAGGACTTCGGTCCGCTCGGGCAGCGCGTGCTCGCCCAGCAGGAGGCGCACCTCGGCCGCTTCGGCGGCCGGGGCGACGACGACCACGACGGACACCGCGCGGGAGCGGGCCATCGCGCGGACGGCGTGGACGAGCATGGGGGTACCGCCGAGGGCCCGCAGGGCCTTGGGGGCGCCGGGCCCGAGGCGTACCCCGCGGCCGGCGGCCGGGATCACCGCGGCGGTGCGGCGGGGGCGCGTTACGTCAGACATCAGTAGCTCCGAGCCAGGTTTCCGAGCCAGGTTTGTGACTTCGGCCGACATGGGTATGGCCTGAAGGGTGCCGGGTGCGACGCCCTCGTCCCTTCCGTGACGACCGGTCGAGCAGGCAGCCCGGATCCGGCACGCCAGTGAGACGTACGGCTACGGCTACGGGCAGGGCTGGGCACGCAGCAGTACGAGTACGGCAAGGGGTATGGGGCAAGAGGTACGGATACAGACATGCCGCAGCGCCCGGCAACAGGTCTCTCCGGGAGGAGAAACCTTGTCATCGGGCACCGCGGCAAGCTGTGCACACCGTGCACGGGGCCTCGCGTCAGGACGCGAGCACCTCGTCGAGGAGGGCCTCGGCCTTGTCCTCGTTCGTGTTCTCAGCGAGCGCGAGCTCGCTGACCAGGATCTGGCGCGCCTTCGCGAGCATGCGCTTCTCGCCCGCGGAGAGCCCGCGCTCGCGCTCACGACGCCACAGGTCACGCACCACTTCGGCGACCTTGATGACATCGCCAGAAGCGAGCTTCTCCAGATTTGCCTTGTAGCGCCGGGACCAGTTCGTCGGCTCTTCGGCATACGGTGCACGAAGCACCTCGAAGACCCGGTCCAGCCCGTCCTGGCCGACTACGTCGCGAACGCCGACGAACTCCGCATTGTCCGCAGGCACACGAACCGTCAGGTCGCCCTGGGCGACCTTGAGCACCAAGTAGGTCTTGTCCACGCCTTTGATCTGGCGAGTCTCAATGGCCTCGATCAGCGCGGCCCCGTGATGGGGATAGACCACGGTGTCGCCAACCTTGAACGTCATGTGACAGGTACCCCTTCCGTGGCTATCCAGGGTAACACGAGAACTGACTGTTATGAATGGCGTTTTCGCAGGTCAGGGCACATCTCGGGGCTTGACAACAGCGACAGGAACGTGCTGCGGAAGGGTTCCGGAAGGGGGTATTCGCAGGTCGGGGGTAGTGCGCGGACCAGGCGAAAGGGCCACGCTACACCTCCCCCACACCCCCATCAGTGTGACGTACGTCCCGTTTTGCCGGGTTGAGAGTCGCGAAACCGAACTGCTCCGTTCGGTGGGCGAGCGCGCGTACGGGAGCGGTTCCGGCCCAATCCTGAATTGATCACCGAGCGGCGTTCGAGGGAATCCCGGAATTGATCAACGGGGGCCGCTCGCACGATATGCGAGCGCCACATGATCGGCGAGGGGAACGCCGAGGCGGACCCCGGGCGGAATGCAAGATCGCGGACCGCCCGCAGGGCGGCGGCCGCCCTGCGGAGGGTCGGGTGCGGGGGCGGGGCGGCGGCTCGGTAACCTAAGCGCGCTGACACACCCTTAGAGCGGCTTTACCTCGGCCGCTCCGGGGGTACCTCCCAGCGGTTGCCGGGAGAGCCCACCTTCCGTTCCGTTCGTCCAAGGAGTTGCCGCCGCCGTGAGCCGCAGCCTTCGACGCGGCGCCCTCGCCGCCACTGCCGTCGTGTTCTCGATCGCCTCGCTGGCCGCATGCGGTGCGGGCAACGACGCGCAGACCCTCCAGATCAAGCCGGACAACGCCTCCGTCACCAAGGGCGACATCGAGATCCAGAACGCTCTGGTGATCACCCAGGGCGAGAAGGACAAGAAGGGCCCGGCCGTCGTCTCGGCGACCGTCTTCAACAACGGCACCAAGGCACAGACGCTTGACGGCATCACCCTTGCGGATGGCAAGGGCAAGGTCGCGCTGAAGCCGGCCGGCGGCGCCGGCAAGATCACCGTCCCGGCCGGCGGCTCCGTGGTGCTGGGCGGCACGGGCAACGCCTCCGCCGTGATCGAGAACGGCTCCGAGGCCGCCAAGAACGGCGACGTGCAGAAGGTCGTCTTCCAGCTGAGCAGCACCGGCGGCGTCGAGCTCCAGGCCTTCGTCGTCCCGGCCGCCGGCATGTACGCGGGCTTCGGCCCGTCCGCGGCCCCGGTCGCCACCCCGTCCGGCAGCCCCTCGGGCACGCCGTCGGGCTCCCCGTCCGGCTCTCCCTCGGGCTCCCCGTCGGGCGCCGCCGGCGCCACCCCGTCCGGCTCCGCCTCGGGCTCGCCCGCCGGTTCGCCGTCGGGCTCGGCCTCGCACGCCGCGGGCCACTGAGGCCGGTCGCGGCGTAGCGCCGTACACGTACACATGGGAGAGGGCCCCCGTCCGCACCGGCGGACGGGGGCCCTCTCCATGCCCGGCTCACGACGCCGGCCGACCTACGGCTCTCCCGCGGACACGCCCGGCCCGGGACTACGGCTCTCCCGCGGACACGCCCGGCCCGGGACTACGGCTCGAACTTGTAGCCCAGGCCCCGGACCGTCACCAGGTAGCGCGGCGCGCCCGGGTCCGGCTCGATCTTGGCGCGCAGGCGCTTGACGTGGACGTCGAGGGTCTTGGTGTCGCCGACGTAGTCCGCGCCCCAGACCCGGTCGATCAGCTGCATGCGGGTCAGGACGCGGCCCGCGTTGCGCAGCAGCATCTCCAGCAGGTCGAACTCCTTCAGCGGGAGGTCCACCTTGCCGCCGGCGACGGTCACCACGTGGCGGTCGACGTCCATCCTTACGGGGCCCGCCTCCAGGGCCGCCGGGGTGACCTCCTCCGGCTCGCCGCGGCGGCGCAGGACCGCGCGGATGCGGGCGACCAGCTCCCGCGAGGAGAAGGGCTTGGTGACGTAGTCGTCGGCTCCTATCTCCAGCCCGACGACCTTGTCGATCTCGCTGTCCTTCGCGGTCACCATGATCACGGGGACGTTGGAACGGCCGCGCAGCTGCCGGCAGACCTCCGTTCCGGGCAGGCCGGGGAGCATCAGGTCGAGGAGCACGAGGTCGGCGCCGTTGCGCTCGAACTCGTCGAGCCCGTCGGGGCCGGTCGCCGCGATGGCGACCTCGAAGCCCTCCTTGCGGAGCATGTAGGACAGGGCGTCGCTGAAGGATTCCTCATCCTCGACGACGAGCACTCGGGTCACGGAAGGACCTCCGGGGCAGGGATGGCTGGAGCGGTTCTGGTTCAGGCTGGGGTCGGGTGGGTGCGGGCGTCGGCGGCCGGCGTGGCCGATGCGGCCGCTTCGGGCAGTCGCAGGGTGAAGGTGGAGCCCTGGCCCTCCGAACTCCACACCGACACCTCCCCGCCGTGCGAGGCCGCCACGTGCTTCACGATCGCGAGGCCGAGGCCGGTCCCTCCCGTGGCGCGGGAGCGGGCCGGGTCCACGCGGTAGAAGCGCTCGAAGATGCGCTCGCGGTCCTTCTCGGGGATGCCGATGCCCTGGTCGGTCACGGCGATCTCGATCAGGTCCCCCCCGGGTGCCGTGATCCGGCGGCCGGCTATGCCGACGCGGGTACGGGCGGGGCTGTAGTTGACGGCGTTCTCGACCAGGTTCCCGAGGGCGGCGGCGAGCTGCCCGCGGTTGCCCCAGACGCGCAGGTCGGCGGTGCCGCCCGCGGCCATGGTGATCTGCTTCGAGGACGCCGTGTGACGGCAGCGGTCGATGGCCTCGGCGACCAGCGTGTCCACGCGGACGGGCTCGGCGTCCTCCAGCGGGTCGTCGTTCTGCACCCGGGAGAGGTCGATGAGCTCCTGCACGAGGTTGATCAGCCGGGTCGACTCGATCTGCATGCGGCCGGCGAAGCGGCTGACCGCCTCGGGGTCGTCCGCGGCGTCCATGACGGCCTCGGACAGCAGGGAGATCGCCCCGACCGGGGTCTTCAGCTCGTGCGACACGTTGGCGACGAAGTCACGGCGCACGGCCTCGATGCGGCGTGCCTCGGTGAGGTCCTCGACCAGGAGCAGCACGAGGCGGGAGCCGAGCGGGGCGACGCGTGCCGAGACCGCGAGGGCCTCGCCCCGGCCGGTTCCGCGGCGGGGCAGGTCCAGCTCGACCTGGCGTATCTCCCCGTCCCGGCGGGTGTCGCGGGCCATGTGGAGCATGGGTTCCACCGCCAGCTTGCCGCCGCGTACGAGGCCGAGGGCGTAGGCGGCGGACGAGGCCTTGACGACGGCGTCGCCCTCGTCGAGGACCACGGCGGAGGAGCGGAGCACGGACAGGACGGTGTCCACGCCGGGCGGCAGCACCGCGTTGATGTCGGGGCGCATGGAGCTCCGGGTGGGGCGGGCGTGGTCGCGCTCGCTCCAGCGGAACGCCAGCATCGCGATGACGCCGGTGCACAGACCGGCGATCGCTGCAGCTGCGGCGACCGCCGCGTTCACGTCCATGGATCCAGGTTAAGCAGGCGCGACGACACTTCCACAGCCGTTCGGGTGGCACCTCGAACAGTCGTCGCCCAGAGTTCACCCTGGCGACGGGGTTGATTCACTTGTGGTGCCGGAGTCGGACGCGTTTGCGGCTCACCGTGTCAACGTGGGGCAGCAGGCCGCCCCCCGGCCCGCCCCGGGCATCACCGCAGTAGTAGGTCGAGAGAGGGACACGAGACATGCGCGACGCGTACCACGAGGAACTGGACTCGATCGGAGAAGGCCTGGTCGAGATGGCCCGGCTCGTCGGTTCCGCGATCGGGCGGGCCACGACGTCCATGCTCGATGCCGACCTGAAGCTCGCCGAGAGCGTCATCGCCGCCGACCAGAAGGTCGACGACCTCCAGCACGACCTGGAGGCCCGCGCCATCGCGCTGCTGGCCCGCCAGCAGCCCGTCGCCACCGACCTGCGGATCGTCGTGACCTCGCTGCGGATGAGCGCCGACCTGGAGCGCAGCGGCGACCTGGCCCAGCACGTGGCGAAGCTCGCCCGGCTGCGCTTCCCGGACCGCGCCGTCCCGCGGGACCTGCACGCCACGATCCTGGAGATGGGTCAGCTGGCGCAGCGCCTGATGGCGAAGGCGGCCGAGGTCATCATCACGAAGGACGTGGACCTGGCGCTCCAGCTGGAGCAGGACGACGACGAGATGGACCAGCTGCACCGGACGCTGTTCCAGCACCTGATGGACGACCGCTGGAAGCACGGCATCGAGACGGCGGTGGACGTGACGCTGCTCGGCCGCTACTACGAGCGCTTCGCGGACCACGCGGTGTCGGTGGCCAAGCGCGTGGTCTACCTGGTGACGGGCGAGCACGCGGACGAGCTCCAGCAGCCGACGCAGATCGAGGGCGCCTGACACCGCACGACGCCGTGCGACGGCACCGGGCCGCTTCAAGCTCCCGTGCGCCGTTGACGCGCCGGTGGAGCTGGGCATGAATGAGGGCGAGGGCGGTCAGTCGTACGAGTCCCGTATGCCGCGGGGCACCGCCCCGCCGAGGAGGAACCATGCCCGATTCCCCCGTCCCCATCACCCCGGAGCAGGAGCAGCCGCCGAAGCCCGAGCCGCTGCGGCTCCCGCTGCTCGCGGCCTGCGGCTGCGGCTCCGGCTGCGGCTGCGGCTGCCAGTCCGGTGCCCCCTGCCAGTGCGGGGGCTGACCGGGCCCACCCGGTCGGCCACGCGAAGAGGCCCCCTGCCCGCGGACATCCCGCCGACGGGGGGCCTTCGCGCGTACGCCCGGCGGAACCGCAGGCCGGCGTTTCCGCGCCCCCGATTCTGAACACGTTCGAATCGATCAGGTGCGGGGTGCGGTGAACAGGGGGGCGCAGCGAGTACGGCGGGCCCGGCGGACACCAGGGGCGCAGCGCACGCCAGGGTTACGGCGGGCGCGGCGGGCGGACAGCCGCGGATGAGGCGGGGCCCGCCTGGCGGGCGTCCGGTCCGCCTACCGCAGGAGCCACTTCCGGGTCAGCGCCATGACCTCCGCGCGGCTTCGGCCGCCGTGGTCGGCGGCGATGAAGTGGGAGCCGATGCGCAGCGAGAAGGTGATCAGGGCACGGACCTCGACGTCGTCCTCGTCGGCGCAGAAGGCGCGGAACAGCGAGCGCAGGTACTCCATGCGCCGACTGTCGGCACGGCGCAGCCGCTCGGCGACGGCCTCGTCGCGCCGGGCCCAGTCGCGGATCGCCAGGTCGGCGTCGACACCGACCACCGGCCCCTCCTCGTAGGAGGCGACGATCGTGAACAGCCGGTCCAGCCGGGCCCTGGCGTCTCCCCCGCCGCTCTCGACCAGCTCGATCACCGCCTCGGTGACCTCGCGCTCCCAGGTGTCGAGCATTTCCGTGAGCAGGGCGCCGCGGCTGCCGAAGTACCCGTAGAAGCCTCCCTTGCTGACGCCGAGCGCCTGTGCCAGCACCTCGACCCGGACGGCCTCGGGGCCGCCGGCGGCCAGCGCCCGCAGCCCCTCCTCGATCCACTTGCCGCGCGGCGTGCGGGTCGCACCCATGCCGTGCCCCTCCTCGAACTCCTCGTACACCCCACCCTTCTATACGGTGCCGTATAGAAGGGTGCTAGCCTCGATCTATACGGCATCGTATAGATAGGGGCTTGCTCATGAGACTCCCCAGCACCGCGCACACCTCCCGCCCCTGGCGGATCCACGAGATCGCGCCGGACTTCCGGATCGAGGACGTGTGGGCGCTCCCGACACCGGGCGGCCCCGACGACCTCCCGCGACTGGTGCGCCAGTTCGCGGAGGGCGCGGGGGACCCCGTCCCCTCCCGCGTGGGACGGGCGCTCTTCGCGCTCCGGTGGAAGCTCGGCGCCCTGCTCGGCTGGGACGATCCCGAGGGCGGCCTCCGCTCCCGGGTGCCGACGCTCCGCGACCGGCTGCCGGCGGACCTGCGTGAGGGGGAGCGCGGGCCGGACCCCGTCGCCGTCCCCTTCACCTCCGTCTACCAGACGCACGACGAGTGGGCGGCGGAGACGGCGAACAGGACCATGCACGGGGTGATGCACATCGGCTGGGTTCCGGACGGCAACGGCGGCCACCGCGGCCAGATGGCGGTCCTGGTGAAACCCAACGGCCTCCTGGGCGCGGCCTACATGCTGGCCATCAAGCCCTTCCGCCACCTGGGCGTCTACCCGGCCCTCCTCCGCTCGATCGGCGAGGAATGGCGCAGGAACACGCCCACGACGCCCCCGAACTGACCCCCGGACACACCGAAGGCCCCCACCCGCCGACGACCGGCGGGCGGGGGCTGTGGACC
>NZ_JOBX01000095.1:0-18564 GCF_000720645.1 Streptomyces sp. NRRL S-378 | reverse complement strand
GGCTCCGCGATCTCCCACAGCCCGTCCGGAACAATCCAACTCCACGTACCCCGCCCCATGGCAACTTCCACGACCGCCTCACCACATAGGACACGGTCTTAGTGCACGAGGTGACCGGTCCCCGGCTGCCGGTGTTGAAGCCGGACAACGGCTCTTCCCTGGTCGCCTGTCAGCTCACGCGCACGGAGAAGACGCGGGGCGAGCGCCGCTGTTCGGCTGACAGGGCCGACATGCAGGAGGACCTGAGATACTCGCGCCGCACCTCGCTACCTTTACCTTGCGGAGACAGAATGCAGTGCCCTCGGTCGAGGAGCACGAAGAACACCAAGAGCAGCACGAAAGCACGTTGCTCCACAGGTAAGGAATGGTGCGCACCGTGAGATACACCGTCTCCATCGAGATCGCCCTGCCGCGGGAGAGGGTGGGCCAGCTCCTCGCCGACCCGGCACATCTGCCGAAATGGCTGCGGGGTCTGGTACTGCACGAGCCGCTGAGTGGGGCGCACGGGCAGCTCGGCACCACGTCGCGGATCGTGATGCAAATGGGGCAACGGAAAATGGAGTGCACCGAGACCATCACCCGCCGGGAACCGGCAGACCTGCGGGAGATTCCGAAAACGAGCGTCGTTCACTTCGACCGCGAGATCGTCGGTGAGGGAATGTGGAGCGCCGTGCGCGACCGGCTGACCGAAGCCGGCCCGGAAAGGACTCTCTGGGAGAGCGAGAACGAATACCGGTTCAGCGGATTTCTGATGAAGCTGGTGGGCCTGCTGATGCCCGGCGCCTTCCGCAAGCAGTCGTTGCAGCACATGCAGGACTTCAAGGCGTTCGCCGAGCGGGGAACGGACGTCCGCGAGACGACGGACTGATCTTCCGTAACGGTCAGGTACCTGAGGGCGGTTGTCTGGTCGGGGGTGAGCCGGCCGGTGGTCATCAACCCGACGGCGGGCCGGACGGCTGCTCCATCTCCGAGGGCCGGCAGCTCCTGTTGCACGGGGAGCGGGCACGGCCAAAGTGCCTGCCGGGTCCCTCACCCGTGACGACCTGGGCCCACGGGTACGGGCGCCGCGTTCTGACGAGTGCACCGGCCCGACGGATGGTCGCAGAGCTGCGCTCGGACGGGGAACCGCGCCGCAGCGTCCGTGCCGTCGAGGCACTTCCGCACTGCCGGATCCTGGCCACGCTCGCCGGAGTCCGGCCGGATGCTCAAACGCCAGAGCCTTTTCTCGTGTCTCGTGACCGCGCACCGGAAGGGTGCTCCATCCCGCCGCTGCCTGATACTCCGACAGTCGTTTAGCACCATAGGGCGCCCTCGCACACGTCCCCGGCCCGCCGCCAACGGGCCGGGGACGGTGCGCGCCGAGGCGGGGCCGCAGCGCACTACTCGTGTGCCGTGGCAGTCGCCCAGAGCCCGGTGAGTATTCCGACGAATCAGGAGCCGTAGTGACCGTTCAACGCATCGACGTGATTCGCCCTGCCGAGCTGAGCCCGACCGACCTGGAGCTGTGGGGCGAAATGCGTGCCAGTACGGCTGCGGAGGCCAACCCCTTCATGAGCCCGGAGTTCTGCCAGGCCATCGGCCGGGTCCGGCCAGGCGCCAGGGTCGCGGTGGTGCGCCAGAACGGCGAGCCGGCCGGCTTCTTCCCCTTCGAGCGGGGCCGGTGGGGCCGCGGCCGCGCCATCGGCCTGGGTGTGTCCGACAGCCAGGGGGCCGTGCTGCGCCCCGGGGTGGTCGTGGACCCGCACGAGCTGCTGCGTGCCAGTTCCCTGTCCGTCTGGGAGTTCAACCATCTCGAGAGCGGCCAGGACCTGTTCCTGCCGTTCGCCACGGGGCGGTTCGCCTCGCCCGTCATCGACATCGACATCGCCGGCGGATACGCGGGCTACGAGACCCTGCTCCGGGCCGGTTCCCGCACCTTCTTGAAAGCTACCCGGGCGCAGGAACGCCGCCTGGCCCGGCAGGCCGGGCCGCTGCGGTTCGTGTTCGACGAGCGCAGTCCGGCGGTTCTGCGGATGCTGATGGCGTGGAAGTCCGCGCAGTACCGCCGGACCGGCCGGCGCGACCGGTTCGCCCAGGACTGGATCAACAACCTGGTACGGATGCTCGCCACCACGCAGGCACCGTCGTGCTCGGGCCTGCTGTCCGTCCTCTACGCGGGTGGCCGGCCCGTCGCCGCACACTTCGGTCTGCGCTCGCGCACCGTACTGTCGTGCTGGTTCCCCGCCTACGACCGGGACTTCGCCACATTCAGTCCCGGACGCGTCCTCTACCTCCGCATGATCGAGGCGGCCGCCGCCGCCGGGATCGGCATGCTCGATCTCGGCAGGGGCGAGGCCGCCTACAAGGACTCCCTCAAGACACGGGAGCTGACCGTGCACGAGGGCGCCGTGCTCCGGGCCGGGGCCGGGGCGGCCCTGCACTGGCTCAGCCACGAGCCGCCGCGCGCCGTCCGGGGGTTCGTGCGTGAACGGCCGCAGCTCAAGGCCGCAGCGCTGCGCACTCTGGCCATGGTGGGCAGGGTGCGTGACCGGACGCCCCGCCCGTGAGAGCGAGACCCGTGCCCGGCGGGCCCGGCGGCCGTTCCGTGCCTCGGGTGCGAGTACGCGCCGAGCGCGCCGCAGGGACGCGGACCGGGGTCCGCGTCCCTCCGGCGGTGGACGGCCGCAGTGCCGACGGGATTTGAACCCGCGAGACAGTTGGGGGCAGGTCCGCCCCGTCCCCGTCAGTCGCCGTGGGCGGGACCTCGCCCACGGCGATCGCAATGGACCGCTCTGCCACGGCTCCGCGACCTACGGGGACGCGCGCACCCCCGCTGCGGCCAAGATTAGGGACATCGTCCGCCGCGCACGAACCCTTATCGGCGCAGATCCCTTCGGTGCCGCTCCCCCGCATCCGGTCGAGCAGTCCGGGCACGTCGCGGTGGCCGGGGTGCGGGAACGCGCCGCGTACGCGCCGGCCCGTTGCTCAGTGGTTCCGCGGCGGACGCCGGTCGGGCGGCAGCCGCCGGGTGATCCGGTCGAACAAGTCCGTCAGGGGCTCGGCGACGTCCTGGCCGAACTCGGTCACCCCGTAGGTGACCTGGGGTGGCGTTGTCGGCTCGACCTCCCGCCAGACCAGTCCGTCCTGGACCAGTGCGCGCAGTGTCTGAGCGAGCATCTTTTCGCTGATGCCATGGATGCGGTCGCGCAGCTCGAAGAAGCGAAGGTTGTTGTTCCGCAAGGAGATCAGAACCCAGATGCCCCACCTGCTGGTCACGTGGTCGACCACGTCTCGTGCGGGGCAGTCGGTGTGAAACACCTCATACGGTGCGGCCGTCTCGGCCTGCGTCAGCTGCGCGCCTTCTTCCACGTCCGGAGCTTACCTCGGGGTATGTCCTTACGGAAAGTAAGCCCGTCTCCTAGCGTCGGCTGCCACAGCACACAACTGACCAGGAGCTGAACATGATTGTGGTGACCGGGGCTACCGGGAACGTGGGCCGGCCTTTGACGCGGGCCCTGGCCGGGGCGGGCGAGCAGGTGACGGCGGTGTCGCGGCGCGCGGCGGCGGTACCGGACGGGGTCCGGCACGTACCGGTCGACTTGACCGAACCGCAGGGTCTCGCCGCCGTGCTGGAGGGGGCGAAGGCGCTGTTCCTCCTGCTGTCCGGCGACCTGCACGCCCCCGAAGCGCGGCCGGCCGACGTGATCGACCTGGCTGTGGCCAGTGGGGTCCGCCGGGTTGTCCTGCTGTCTTCGCAGGGCGTGGCCACCCGGCCGCTCGGCCCGTCGCGGATCGCGCTGCGTGCGGTGGAGGACGCGTTGAAGGAGTCCGGCCTGGACTGGGCCGTCCTACGGCCCGGTGGCTTCGCCTCCAACGCCCTGGCCTGGGCGGAGTCCGTCCGCACGCACGGAACGGTCGCCGCGCCCTTCGGCGATGTCGGGGTTCCGGTGGTAGACCCGGCGGACATCGCCGGGGTCGCGGCGGCCTGCCTGCTGGACGACCGGCATACCGGCGGCGTCTACGAGCTGACCGGGCCCGAGGTGATCACGCCGCGCCGGCAGGCGGAAACCATCGCCGCGGTGCTCGGCGCGCCGGTGCGGTTCCACGAACTCACCCGCGAGGAGGCCAAAGCCGCGATGATCCGGTTCGTGCCGCCGGAGCTCGCCGAGGACACCCTGGACATCATCGCCGCCCCGAACGCCACCGAACTGCGGATCAGCCCGGACATCCCACGGGTCCTCGGCCGCGACCCGCGGCCCTTCGGCGCCTGGGTCGCCCGTCACATCGGCGCTTTTCGCTGAGCCGCACCCCAACAGAACCCCACGGGGGTCGGTCCGGACTCGCGCGGCGCCGTGCACGTGCAGGTCTCGACGGCGGCCGTGTGAGCGGTCAGGATCCCAGGAGGCCCGGGAGTCGGACGCGGTGATGTCCGCGGCGGATCACGGACTTCGCTCCGGCCGGGCCCGGGCGCAGTTCCACAGCACGCGCTCCCCGCCACGGTTCACACCTGTGGCGGGGAGGGCGAAGGTCGGGGCCTGTGCGGTGGGGCGTCACACGCCGCCCTCGATGAGGGTCCAGCCCGAGGAGACCCGGGGCAGTGAGCCGACGTTGGTGTAATTGCCGTTCACCAGCGTCGAGGTCCAGGCCGTGCCGTCGTTCTTGTAGAAGAACAGGCTGTCCGAGGTCCGGCCCACCTTGTCCCAGATGCCGGAGGTACCGATCTTCCGGAAGGAGATGCCGGTGCCGTCAGTGGCCTCGGACACCCGGAACTCGAGTTCGGCGCCCGCTCTCGCCCACGACAGCACGGAGTCGCTCGTGGCGGTCAACTGCCCCAGGAAGTCGTCCCTCGGGATGCCGCCCTTGTCCGTGTAGACGCCGCCGGAGAGGGTGCCGTACCCCACGTTGCTCCAGGGGAACTCGACCGAACCGTGCCGGGCCGATGCGACCAGCGTGTCACAGGAGGAAGCCATGCTTCCCCAGCCCGAGCTGAAGTCGTCGGACACGCGCACCTGCTGGAACGTGCCGCTCTTGAGGGTGCCGGTCACCCCGCGGCCACTGGTGTTGTAGAAGATCACGGAGTCGCCGGACGCCTCGATGAAGGTCCAGTTCGGGGCGAAGCCGTAGGTCTTGACGCGGGTGTACACGCCGCCCGTGAAGGTGCCGACCTCCCCGGCCCCGGTGTCCTTGTTGTACAGCAGCAGTGAGTCACGGCTCGCCGCTCCGTGCGTGTACCCGGTCGGCAGGCTCAGCATCGCCTTGGCCTGCCACCGGCCGCCGGAGAGGGTGCCGGTGCCTGCCTGGCCGTTGTCCGACCGGTAGAACAGCATAGAGGTGTTCGGCGTCGTCTGGTTGCAGTACGGCGAGGCGGCGGTCGCCGGCGTGACCGGACCGGCCAGCAGGACGGCCGCCGCGGAGGTGACGGTGGCCAGTGCGGCCACCAGGGATTTCCTCATGGATGCGCCCCTTTCTCGCATTCGGACGCGCACGGCCGGTCCGTCGGGACACGCTCCGCCGCGGTGCGGTTGAAGGAGGACGCCTCCACGCGCGGAGCCGGTCGGCCCGTGCCCCGCCCCCGCGGGCCCCGCCGTCGCATCTGCTGGGCGTCCTCGTTCATCCTGCGCCGCGGGGAGCCGCGCCGCATCTCGGCGCGGCTCCCCGCCTGCAGAGCCCCAGGTGGACGGGGTCGGAGCAGAGCTGTGCGCGCGCTCCGGCCCGGTTCAAGGGAGGGCGGGCCCTGCGGTCCTGAGGGCTTCGAGTCCGGCACGGGGACGTGCTCGCCCCATGTGCCGCGGTACGCGCTCTCGCCGTGTTCCGCCGCGATCTCGCCGAAGCAGCGGATCACCGCGCGTGCGCAGGCGCCGCCCCGTGGCAGCCGGGGCGAAGGTCCCCGTGTCCGGATCGTCGGCCTGCAGGGCCTCGTGCAGCAAGCCGGGCCGATCCTCCGGGTGCTGCCCCACCAGTGGCATGGATCCCGGCGGCGGTGTCGGCCGGTTCGCGATCCGGTCCGGCCCGGACGTCACCTCCTGTCGGTCCGTCAGACACGGCGACGGGCGGCGGGGGCGCGTCCCGGGGCCCGGGTGCGCTCCCGCCGCCCGGGGCGGAGGGCGGGAGGGTCAGTCGGTGCCGAACTCCATCGCCGCGCGGTCGAGCATCTGCTCGTCGTCGCCCTCGGCCTGGCCACGGGAGGCGATGACCTCGGCGCCGCCCTCGGGCATCGCGCCGATCAGGCCCGTCGAGGCGGCCTGGGCGGCCCCGATGAGCGTCTCGTGGGTGTTGCCGACGATGCCGAGGGCCGCGTACTGCTCCAGCTTGGCGCGCGAGTCGGCGATGTCGAGGTTGCGCATGGTGAGCTGGCCGATCCGGTCCACCGGGCCGAAGGCCGAGTCCTCGGTGCGCTCCATGGACAGCTTGTCCGGGTGGTAGCTGAACGCCGGGCCCGTGGTGTCCATGATCGAGTAGTCCTCGCCGCGCCGCAGCCGCAGGGTGACCTCGCCGGTGACCGCCGCGCCGACCCAGCGCTGGAGCGACTCGCGGATCATCAGTGCCTGCGGGTCCAGCCAGCGGCCCTCGTACATGAGGCGGCCGAGCCGCCGGCCCTCGTTGTGGTACTGCGCGAGGGTGTCCTCGTTGTGGATCGCGTTGACGAGGCGCTCGTACGCGGCGTGCAGCAGCGCCATGCCGGGAGCCTCGTAGATGCCGCGGCTCTTGGCCTCGATGATCCGGTTCTCGATCTGGTCGGACATGCCCAGGCCGTGCCGGCCGCCGATGGCGTTGGCCTCCATCACCAGGTCCACGGCGGAGGCGAACTCCTTGCCGTTGACCGTCACCGGGCGGCCCTGGTCGAAGCCGATGGTCACGTCCTCGGCGGCGATCTCCACCGAGGGGTCCCAGAACCTCACGCCCATGATCGGCTCGACGGTCTCGACACCGGTGTCGAGGTGCTCCAGCGTCTTGGCCTCGTGCGTGGCGCCCCAGATGTTGGCGTCGGTGGAGTACGCCTTCTCGGTGCTGTCGCGGTAGGGGAGGCCGTGGGCGAGCAGCCACTCCGACATCTCCTTGCGGCCGCCGAGCTCGGTGACGAAGTCCGCGTCGAGCCAGGGCTTGTAGATCCGCAGGTGCGGGTTGGCCAGCAGGCCGTAGCGGTAGAACCGCTCGATGTCATTGCCCTTGAAGGTCGAGCCGTCGCCCCAGATCTGGACGTCGTCCTCGAGCATCGCCCGGACCAGCAGGGTGCCGGTGACGGCGCGGCC
Source organism: Streptomyces sp. NRRL S-378 (assembly GCF_000720645.1). Classification (NCBI taxonomy): domain Bacteria; kingdom Bacillati; phylum Actinomycetota; class Actinomycetes; order Kitasatosporales; family Streptomycetaceae; genus Streptomyces; species Streptomyces sp. NRRL S-378. The sequence continues at coordinate 11,335 of NZ_JOBX01000095.1, read as the reverse complement.
GAGCGGCGTGGTGTTGAAGTACGCACGACCGCCGGAGCGGATGTGGAAGGCACCGCAGGTGAGCGCGGCCAGCCCCTCCTCGACCAGCGCGGCGCGGCAGTCGACCAGACGGGCGATCTCGGCGCCGTACGCCGAGGCACGGGCGGGCACCGACGCGATGTCGGGCTCGTCGTACTGACCGATGTCGGCGGTGTAGGTGCACGGGACGGCGCCCTTGTCGCGCATCCACGCGACCGCGACGGAGGTGTCGAGGCCGCCGGAGAAGGCGATGCCGACGCGCTCGCCGGCGGGAAGGGAGGTGAGGACCTTAGACATAGGAAGAGTATGCAGCCTCACGCATGTTCATGCAATCCGGGGGGCGCGTCGGCCTGTCCTTCCAGGCGCAGCACGACCACGACCGTGTCGTCGGTGACGCCGACGGGCGGTACGAGCTCGGCCAGGAGGGCGTCGGCGAGTACGGAGGCATCGGCGGCACGGTGCCGGGCGAGGGCGTCGGCGAGCCGGCCGAGGCCGGTGTCGATGTCCTCGCGACGGCGCTCGACGAGCCCGTCGGTGTAGAGCACGAGGACGGAACCGTCGGTGAATTCCGTACGGGCCTGGGGGCGCGGCGCGTGTTCCGGGCGGGCGCCGAGGGGCGGGTCGGTGGCCTCGTCGAGGAAGACGACGGTGCCGTCGGGGTGGCAGAGCGCCGGCGGGAGGTGGCCCGCGCTGCTGTACGTGAGGGTCCGGCCGTTCCAGTCGATGAAGACCGAGACGGCGGTGGTGGACTCGGCACCCGCGACGGAGCGGGCGTAGAGGCCGAGGACCTCCAGGGCCTGGGCGGGACCTTCGGCCACGAGCGAGGCGGCGGACAGGGCGCTGCGCAACTGTCCCATGACCCCGGCGGCCCCCAGCCCGTGGCCGACGACGTCCCCGACGGCGACGGCGGTGCAGCCGGGGGCCTCGACGAGGTCGTACCAGTCCCCGCACACGTTCAGGGCCGCGGCGGCGGGGCGGTAACGCACGGCGGCCTGGTGGTGGGCGAGCGTGCTCGGTTCGGGGAGCATCGACTCCTGGAGGTGGAGCGCGACCTCCCGTTCGCGGGCGTGGGCCTGGCGCAGCCGCTCGTTGAGTTCCTGGAGCTCCCGGGCGCGGGTGTAGAGCTCGGACTCCAGGACCTGGGTGGCGTCCCCACCGCTGCGGGCGCCCCGGGCCCGGATCAGCTCGGTCACCTCCTCCACGCGGTGCAGTACCAGCGCCACGCTGCCGTCGGAGGTGAGGACGGGGACGTTGGCCGGGCTCCAGTACCGCTCGTGCCACACTCCCGGGTGCCGGGGGTCCTCCACGTCGTAGCGCTGCAGGGCCATGGCGTCGCGCTCGCCGGTGGCCACAACCCGCTCCAGTGAGGCGCGCATGTTCCGCGTGCCGGTCGCGGCGAGGTCGTTGGGGTTGTCGGGGAAGGCGTCGAAGATGTGGCGGCCGATGAGCTCCTCGCGGGTGCGGCCGGCCACGGAGAGGTAGGCCGCGTTGACGTCCAGGTACACGAGTCCAGGGGTCAGCAGCGCGGCCGCGCCCGGCAGCGCATGGAACACCGCCCGGTAGTCGATCCCGGATCCGCTCACGATCCACCCCGTCCGTGTGCTTCCGTCCCTGTCGTGGGGGTTCCCCCCACGATAGGCGCGGTCGAGGGAGGCGGCCCCGGCACGGCCGTCCGCCTTGGGCCGTTCGGCTTCCGTCCCCGCCCGTCCCCGGCACGGCACCGGGGCCCGCCGCCCGGCACGACCGGCCCGGAGCCCGACCGGCGGGACACCCCCTAGCATCTGGGCCATGGTGGAACCGGGGGCGAGTGACGGTGGCGGGGCCGGCGGTGGCTGGTGCGTCTCCGTGGTGAAGTACCGGCGCAAGGCCGGGCCGCCCGCGGACGACGGGGCGGCCGACGCGGGGCAGCCGCTGGCCCGGCGGGACGGGCTGCGCGTACTGGGCGGATCCGGGGAGGTGCGCTGCGTCGACGAAGCCGGCCGCACGCTGTGGGCCACCGCCTGTTCCGGCGTCCCGAACGCCGCCCACGTCTCCGGCGGCAGGGTGCTGATCACCACGGACTCCTTCGACTACACCCCGTGGGGGCACCTCGGTCCGGCCCTGCTGCTGGACCTGGCGGACGGCTCCCCGGTCGCCGTACTGCGCGGTGCGAGCGGAGCGGTGCTGCGGGGCGGCCGGTTCTTCCTCGGCCTGGAGGGCTACGACGTCTTCGACACGTGGGAGTACGACCGCGACGGCGTCCTGGTGGACTCCTGGCGCAGCTACGGCCACTACGTCGCCGGTACGGGCATCCGCGTCGTCGAGACCGACCGCAGCCTGCCCACCCGCAGCCGCGTGGTACGGCTGCTGCCCGGCGGGACCGTGGAGCGCGGGCCCGCGCTCACCGACCCGGTGTGCCCGAAGCCCCTGGTGCTGGCGGACGGCACCGTCCTGGTCCTCGACGCCGGGATTCTGCGCGCCGTCGACCGCCGGCTGGCGGACACCGTCCTCGCCGAGCTGCTTCCGGTCGACCCCGACCGGACCTGGCGGTACCGCGGCGCGTTGCGCCGCACCGGTGACCGGCTCACCGTGACCCTCACGGAACAGCACGAGGACCGGCCCGGCAAGCACGTCCTGCACACCTGGACCCTCCACCTCCGGCCCCGGCGGGCGGCCGTGTGATCATGTCCGTCTGCACAACCAGCACCTCATGGGGGGACCATGCGCACCCGCACCACCACCACCGCCACGACCGGCCTCGTCACCGCGCTGGCGGTGGTGTTCGCCCTGTCGGGCTGCAGCACCGCCCCGGAGAAGAACCGGCCCGCGACGGCGGGGCCCACGGCCTCCGCGCCCGCCCCGCAGGGCGGCGGTTCCGGGTTCGAGGGCCCGCGCCCGCAGGACCAGAACCTGCTGGCGTGGACCGGCGACCCCAATGACGCGGGCCACGTCACCGCCCAGTCCTCGGCGGGGGTCGGCGGCCGGATCACGCTGGTGCGGATCGTCCTGCGCGAGCAGATCACCTGGTCGAACATCTGGCTGGGGCTGGCCGGGCTGGACCCGAACGCCCAGCTGACCAACTGCTACCTCGGTGTGTACGACGCCCAGGGCACGCTGGTCGGGTCCACGGCCGACATCTCGCCCCAGCTGATGACCGACGCCATCGCCAAGCCGCTGCCGCTCGCCAAGCCCTTCACCGCCGCCCCCGGCACGTACTTCATCGCCCTCCTGCTCAACGGCACCTGGGCCACCAACGCCCTCACCCTGAAGTCCACGGGCGCCGGCATCTCCGTCAACGCCGGGCTGACGCCGCCGAACCTGCGGTACAGCAGCATCCTGACCGGCCAGTCGTCGCTGCCCGCCACCGTGAACCTCGGCGAGCAGTCCCAGGCCACCATCAACACCGGCTGGGCCAGCCAGTGGTACGCCATCTCCTGACGGGGTGTCCCCCGGCTTCCCCGACGAAGGTGCCCTGCCGGGCTCCATTCGCCCGGGCGACATATGCCGGTGGGTGACTTACCATGCGGGCATGAGTGACCGCGCGATGCAGGAACCGACCCTTCTCCTCCTGACCGCGCTCGCGGACGAGCCACGCCACGGGTACGCGATCGCCCGGGAGGTGGAGCTGATCTCGGGCGGGCGCGTCAAGATGCGCACGGGCACCCTTTACGGGGCGCTGGAGCGGCTGCTGGGGCAGGGGCTGATCGAGGTCCACGAGGAGCAGATCGTCGACAGCCGGCTGCGACGCTCCTACAGCCTCACCGCCGCGGGCCGGGAGAGCCTGGCTGCCGAGGCGGCGCGGATGGCCGCGACCGCCCGCGAGGCGGCCCGTCGGCTGGGCGTCTCCGGCCGGACGGCCACGGCGTGAGCCCTCGCCTGCTGCGCCTGTACCCGGCCGAGTTCCGCCGGGCCTTCGGTGACGAGATCGCCGAGGCCTACCGGGAGGCGACCGAGGGTGCGGGGCGGCTCTCCCGGCTCCGGGAGGGGTTCGAGCTCTGGCGGTTCGCCGTGCCCGTCGTCGTCGCGCTCGCCCTGGCGGGCCGGGGTGCCGTGTCGGGTGTCCGTACGGCCGGCCAGTTCGCGCTGGCGGTGGCGCCGTTCCTCGTCCTCGGCCACTTCTCCGGGGTGGTGGGCGAGGCGAACGCCGTCCCGTGCCTGGTGCTGCTCACCGCCACGGGCCTGGCCGTGCGGCTGTGGCGCCACAGGAACTCCGGTACGCCGGGTGACGCCTGACCCACCGTCCGCCGTCCGCCGTCCGCCGTCCGCCGGCCGCCGGCCGCCCCGGCCGCCCTCAGGCGTCGGCACCGACGGCGCTGACGCGGATCTTGGACTGGCCGTGGCCGAGCTCCTCCCAGTCCTCCATGAAGCGCGCGGCCAGTCCGTGCCGGGCGGCGAGGTCGAGGAGGGTCTGGGTCCGGTAGTAGAAGTCCTCGCGCAGGACCTGGTGTTCGGTGCCGGTGGTGCGGTCGAAGGTGAAGTCGAAGTGACCGCCGGGGGCCAGGACGCGGCCCACGTGGGCGAAGCATTCGTCGATCACCTCGATCGGCGAGTGCGAGAACACGCTGTGGGCGTGGACCACGTCGAAGTAGGCGTCCGGCAGGAAGTCCAGCGTCAGGTTCCTGGTGATGGTCAGGTGCGGGACCTTGGCCTGGAGCCCCCGCTCGGTAAGCGTCTGCTTGGCGGCGATGAGGATGTCGGGCGAGATGTCGATGCCGTAGTAGTGGCCCGCGTCGAGGTAGTCGATGAAGCGCCAGCCGGCGCGCAGGTTGCCGCAGCCGATGTCCAGCATGCGGGCGTCGGGCCGCAGTCCGTGGGCGAGCAGGTAGTCGAACTGCATCTTGCCGAGGGCGAGCCAGCGTTCGTGGGTCTGGCTGCCGACGGCCGCCTCGGGGTTGCGGCGCGTGTCCGAGGCCATCACCGCCCGGTAGTAGCTCACGTGGTCGGGGTGCTTGAAGGCCAGCCACCGGTCGCGCGCGGCGCGCTTGAGGTACGGGGCGATGCGGTGCGGGCGACTGGCCGCGTAGCGGACCTTGTGGACGAGGGATTCCCGGTTGGCGGTGAGGTTCTTCCTGGTGGCCATGAGCACTCCGTCTCGGTCGCAAGGCGAAATCCCGGCGCGGCGGGCGGGATCCGCTGCCGTCCGGAAGGATCTTCAGGGGCTACCATACGTCGGTCGCCGACATATACAAACCACTGGAGTGTGGTGAACGGAGGAAGCCGCTCCGGGCGCGCGGCGCACGGCCCGGATGCGGGTTGTTCCGACGACGGGGACGGGGGACGCGGTGGATCGCTGCTTTGCGGTGATCTGCCCCAGATTGCCACTCCCCCGCCCCGCGCCGCGCGCAACGCGCCCCACGACCCGGACACGCCGACCGCGCGACGCCCGGGGCTCGTGGCGGCGGGGCCCCGGCCGACCACGCGGCGACGCCGCACGCTGCGGCGCCCCGGTCCCGGCGACTCCCGGCATCGCCCACCCGGCGCGACGGCCCGGGCCGGGAGGGCAGGCCGACGTCGTGGTGGACGGCCGGCGTGACGGCGCGATCAGCCCGCGGGCGCTCCAGGCGTCAGTTCGCCCGGGCGGGGCGGTCTTCCCGCAGGAGGCGGGTGCGGAAGAGGTCGAGGACCGTGTCGAGCGCCTCCCGGGTGGGCCGGCCCGGTTCGTCGATGAGGTGCTCCGTCAGGACGGAGTGCGGCGGCAGGGCGCTGTCGGGGCTGGCGTCGGCGTCGTCGAGCTCGACGGCGACGAAGGCCTCGCCGAGTTCGCGCCGCAGGTGCGCGAAGCGGTCGGCCGGGACCAGCCGGTCGCCCCGGAAGCGCAGCCCGAGGACCTGGAGCCCCTCACGCTCGCAGCGCCCGCGGACCACCGCGAGGTCCTCCGGGCTGATGTCGATGGCGGCGGCGCGACCGGGCGTGCAGGCCAGCGGCAACGAGGGCTGGGAGAGGACCGGCGCGACCAGGCGTTCGTCCGTGGCCATGGCGAGCGCGAAGCCGCCGGTCAGGCACATGCCGACGGCGCCCACGCCGGGGCCGCCGCACCGCTCGTGCTCGGCGGCGGCCAGGGCCCGCAGCCACCCCACGACGCGGGAACTGCGGCCCGTGGCCAGCAGGGTGAACTCCCGGCTGACGCAGACCCGCCACATGGTCGACGCCATGTAGCGGCTGCTGCTCGCCCAGCCGGCGGTGCGGGGGTCCGGGTCGCGGCCGGGCTCGCCGAAGAGCACCGGGAGCACGGCGGTGCAGCCGGCCGCGGCCACCCGTTCGGCGAACTCCAGGACCTTGGGGGTGATGCCCGGGATCTCCGCCATGACGATCACGGCGGGGCCCGTACCCGCCCGCAGTACGCGGCGGGTCGCGCCGTCGTGGGTGAACGAACCCTCGGTGAAGCCGGTCAGGTCGTGGTTCGGCACGTGCCCGTTCCTTCCGTCGGCGCTTCTGGACCGCGCTCAAGTTACCGGCAGGTACGGCGTGGTGGTCAACCCTCGGGGGACGGCCGTCAGCCCACCTGGATGCCGATCACGCAGGTGTCGTCGTCCGTGTCCGACCGGCTTCCGGCGAGGAGGCGGTCCAGCCGCGCGTCCAGGTCCCCGGCTCCGGCCGCGGCCGCGTTCACGAGGTGCCCGAGCGAGTCCTGGACCGAGGAGTCCCGCCGTTCCACCAGGCCGTCGGTGAACATCAGCAGCGTGTCGTCGGGTTCGAGCCGCACCTCGCGCTCCCCGTACACGACGTCGGGCAGGGCGCCCAGCAGCAGTCCCTCGATGAGCGGGAAGGCCTCGGCCCCGCCGCCGCGGACCAGTACGGGCGGCAGGTGGCCCGCGCGCGCCCAGCGCAGCACCCTGGTGCTCGGGTCGTAGAGGCCGCACACGGCGGTGGCGGTCACGTGTTTGGCGAGGTTGTGGGTGACCGTGTTGAGCCAGGACAGCAGCTGGCCCGGACCGGCGCCGGTGACGGCCAGGCCGCGCAGGGCGTTGCGCAGCACGACCATTCCGGTGGCCGCCTCGATGCCGTGGCCGGCGACGTCGCCCACGGACAGCATGATGAGACCGGAGGGCAGGACCACGGTGTCGTACCAGTCGCCGCCGACGAGCGACTCGGTCTCGGCCGGCCGGTAGCGGACGGCGACCCGTATCCCCGGCGCCTCGACCGCCGGCGGGGTCACCGGCATGATCGCGTGCTGGAGCTGGAGGGCCAGCCGGTTGCGTTCGGCGGACTCGGCTTCGGTGTGGGCGAGCTGGTCCCTGGTCGCGGCCAGCGCCACCTCGGTCCAGTGCTGGGCCGAGATGTCCTGGTAGGCGCCGCGTACGGCGTGCAGCCGCTGGTCCGCGTCGAGGACGGGCTCGGCGACCACCCGGATGTGGCGGGTGATCCCGTCGGGCCGCTGGAGGCGGAAGTTGACGGAGGACGGGCGGCGGTGGCGCAGCAGCGCCCGCAGGAAGCGGCCGAGGGCGGCGGAGTCGTCCGGGTGGGCGTGGCCGGGCAGTTCGCGCAGCCGTACGGGGGGTGCGGTGGCCGGGAGTCCGTGCAGCGCGTAGAGCTGTGCGTTCCAGGTGGTCTCCCCCGTGGCCAGGTTCTCCTCGAACCCGCCGATGCGGCCCAGCCGCTGGGCGTGCTGGAGGAGGTTGGCCAGCCGGGCCGTCTCGTCCTCGATCCGCCAGATCAGGAGGACGGCGGCGCCGTGGCGGCTGACGCTGATGTCCGCGACCGAGGTGAGCGGGATCTGGTCGACCAGCGCGGTCAGGCTCATGCGTTCGGCGCGGAACGGCTCACCGGTCGCGTGGACGCGCTCGATGATGTCGAACAGCCCGTTCTCGGCGGCGGCCATCGGGTACGCCTCCAGCAGCAGCGCACCGTTGACGTCGCCCCGCGGTCGTCCCACGGGGTCGACGAAGCGGCTGCCGACGTGCCGGATCCTGAAGTCGGTGAGGCGGCCCCCGGGGTCGAGGACGGGGGTGAGCACCACCGCGGGGTCCTGGAGCCCCTCGGCGAGGCCGATGAGTTCCGCGACGTCGGGGAGCACCGTGTCGGCGGTCGTCGGGTCGCCCGGCGGCGCCGCGTCCATGGTGCGGGCGCACAGTTCGGCGAGGGCTTCGACCTGGCGTTCGATCTGCGGTGGTTGCGGTGCCAGGGGCTGCGGCCAGCAGATTTCGAGGACGCCGTGGATCCGCCCGCCCGTCCCGGTCGGTGCCGCCATCCGTCCGCCTTCGGGCCACTGGAGGTGGCCGATGGAGGGCAGCCCCGCGCGCTTGAGGCGGGACAGCGTCACCAGCCGGCGCTCCCGCAGTGCCAGGCCGGCGACGGTGGAGACGCCGGGGGGTACGTGGCGCCAGCGGACGGCCTCACTGGACGGGAACCCGGCGTGGCCGGCGAGGGCCAGAGAGCCGTCGGGCACGGCGGTCCAGACGGCGACGGCGACTGCTCCCAGCGGCCCCAGCGCGTTGGTCAGGAGGGACTCGGCCACGGCCTGGGTGTCGGAGGCGGCGGCCAGCATGCCGCTCTCGGCGGTACGGAGCCGGACCGAGACCGTGGCGTGCCCGGCGGGGTCGTCGTCACCACCGGTACGGGTACCCGTACCGGCTCCCTCGACGAACGCGGCGGCGATCTCGCTGACCTGGTCGCGGGAGGCCTGGTTGACGATGTCGGCGGCGAGTTCGAGACGGGAGGTGCCGCTTTCCCGGCACAGGACGTCGAGCTGCCGGGCCGCCGCGGCCGGGGTGCAGTTCAGCTGCCCGATGAGGATGCCCTTGGCCAGTTCGACGAGTGCGCGGCCGTCGGCGGCGGCCTGCGCCTCCAGCACTTCCCGGCGGAGCCGTTCGACGGTGGCGACGAGGCGGCCCAGCGGGGTCGGGGACTGGTGCGGGATGGCGCAGGCGCTCTGGCCCGCGGCCAGTGCCGACGGCGGGTGGACGGCGCCGTTCCGTGTCGCGTCCCCGCTCATCGCGTGAGCCAGTGCCGGACGCGGGCGATGAGGTCGTCGGCGTCCACGGGCTTGGTCACGTAGTCGCTGGCGCCGGCGGCGAGGCTCTTCTCCCGGTCCCCGGGCATCGCCTTGGCCGTGACCGCGATGATGGGCAGGGCCTCGTACGCCGGCATCCGGCGGATCTCGGCGGTGGCCGCGTAGCCGTCCAGTTCCGGCATCATCACGTCCATCAGGATCAGGTCGACGTCGGTGTTGCCCGTGAGGGCGTCGATGCCCTTGCGGCCGTCCTCGGCGTGCAGGACGCGCATGCCGTGCAGTTCCAGGACCCCGCTGAGGGCGAAGAGGTTGCGGGCGTCGTCGTCGACGACGAGGACGGTCCGTCCGGCGAGGTCGCCGTCGGGGACGTGGGCGTCCTGCGGCCGCCGGTCGTCCGCGTGCACGAGGGGCAGGACGTCCCCGGGCTGCTCGGCGGACAGGTGCAGGGCGATGCGTTCGCGCAGCTCGTCCAGGCTGGACAGCAGCTCCACCCGGCGCGAGGCGGCCCGCTCCCGCAGGGCCTCCTCCCGGCCGGTCCGGACGCGGGGGTTGTTGTGGGCGAGGACGGGGAGCGAGGAGAGGGCCGGATCGCCGTCGAGCGCGTCGAGGAAGCGCAGCGCCTCGCCGTCGGGCATGTCGAGTTCCAGGACGACGCAGTGGAACGCGTCGGACGCCAGGGCGGCCGCCGCCTCCCGCGAGCTCGTGGCGCCCACGACCTGGATGCCGCCGCGCTGCCCCGCCGCGTGGGGATGCGGGGTGAAGTCGCGATCGGCGCTCTCGGCGACGAGGGAGAGCAGGCCGTTCGGCCGTTCCTCGATCACCAGCAGACGGCGGGGGTGCCGCTGCGCCGGGAGGGCGGGGGCGTCCCGGCGGCCCGGGTCGCCCTCCGCGGACGTGCCCTCGGGAGCGGGCGGCACGGCCGTGTCGGCGTCCGGGGCGTCCTCGAAGTCCGCGCGGCTGACCGGCAGGTAGAGGGTGAAGGTGCTGCCCTGGCCGGGTGTGCTCTCCGCGGTGACGGCCCCGCCGAGGAGCTGGGCGATCTCGCGGCTGATGGAGAGGCCGAGGCCGGTGCCGCCGTACTTGCGGCTGGTGGTTCCGTCGGCCTGCTGGAAGGCGCCGAACACGGACTCCAGCTGCTGCTCGGGGATGCCGATGCCGGTGTCCCGTACCCGGAAGGCCAGCATGGGGCCCCGCCGGGAGACCCCGGCGGGGATCTCGGGGACCGTGGCCGGTTCGATGCGGAGCTCGACGCCGCCGCGTTCGGTGAACTTGACGGCGTTGGAGAGCAGGTTGCGCAGGATCTGGCGCAGCCGCGAATCGTCGGTGAGCAGGTCGTCGGGTGCGTCGGGGGCGGTGGTGACGGTGAAGTCGAGGCTCTTCTGCGTGGTCATGGGGCGGAAGGTGGCGTCGACGTACTCCAGCAGCTGGGGCAGGTGCACCCGCTCGGGGTTGATGTCCATCTTGCCCGCCTCGACCTTGGACAGGTCGAGGATGTCGTTGATCAGCTGGAGCAGGTCGGAGCCTGCCGAGTGGATGATGCCCGCGTACTCGACCTGCTTGGGGGTGAGGTTGCGGGTGGGGTTCTGTGCGAGCAGCTGGGCGAGGATGAGCAGGCTGTTGAGCGGGCCTCGATGTCGCTGTTCTGGCTGGCGAGGAGGGCGGCCTTCTCCTCCAGTTCGGCGTTGGAGCGCTGGAGTTCCTCCTGCTGGACCTGGAGTTCCTCGGAGCGGGCCTGCAGCTCGCCGGTCAGCCGCTGGGACTCGCCGAGGAGTTCGTCCGTGCGCGCGTTGGCGACGATGGTGTTGACGTTGGTGCCGATGGTCTCCATCAGCTGGGCGAGGAAGTCCCGGTGGACGGGGGTGAAGTCGCTGAAGGAGGCGAGTTCGATCACGCCGAGGACCTGGTCGTCGACGACGATCGGCAGGATGATCAAGCTGCCGGGCGTGGTGTGGCCGAGCCCGGAGGAGATGATGTAGTCGCCGGGGACGCGGTCGGTGGCGATGATCCGGTGGCTTCGTGCCGCCTGCCCGACGAGGGACTCCCCGAGGACGAACCTCGTGCCCTCCTCGGTGTCCGCCGGACGTCCGTAGGATCCGACGAGGGTGAGCACGGTTCCCCGGGAGCTGTCCTCGGCGAGGTAGAAGGCCCCGTACTGGGCGGCGACCAGCGGCGTCAGCTCGTCCATGACGAGTTCGGCGACGGCGGCGAGATCGCGGTGGCCCTGCATCAGGCCGGAGATGCGCGCCAGATTGGACTTGAGCCAGTCCTGCTCCTGGTTGGCGCGGGTGCTCTCGCGCAGCGACCCGACCATGGAGTTGATGTTGTCCTTGAGTTCGGCGACCTCTCCGGAGGCGTCCACGGTGATCGAGCGGGTCAGATCGCCCTCGG
>NZ_JOBX01000094.1:0-21642 GCF_000720645.1 Streptomyces sp. NRRL S-378 | reverse complement strand
TCTTGTCTCGTGGGCTCGGAGATGTGTATAAGAGACAGGTCTCGGGCGGCGTCCATCTGCTGCTTGTCTCGGGCGGCCTTGTCGCGGATGGCCTGCTGGCCGTCCGCGTAGCCGTCCTTCCACGCGGCCTTGTCCGCGTCGACGGCGGCCTGCTGCGCCCCGGCCTTGAAGCCCTCCTCGCGCGCGGGCTGCGCGCTGTAGGGGCCCTTGCGGAGCTTGACCTTGCCCCGCTTGCCGATGAGAGCGGGGCCGGACGGGCCGGTGGGCCCGGCCGGAGCCGGACCGGTCGGTGCGGACGGGCCGGGCGCCGGCGCTCCGGGCGCGGGCTGGGGACCCGGCTTCGTGGTGGCCGGGTCCGGCTTCACCGCCGTGGGCTTCTCCCCGGCCTTGGCCGGAGTGGGGGGCGCGGTGGATGTGCCGGGGGCGGGGGCCTTCGGCGGCGTGGTGACGGCGGCGGGCTTGCTCTCCGGCGGCTGCCGCCCGGAGGTGCCGTCCGTCTTGCGGCTGGTCTTGTCGTCGCGGGCCGTACGGTCCTGGGTGTCCGTGGACGTCTTGCCCGTCTGCTGGCGGGTGTTGTGGTCCTTGCGGTCCGAGGCCGTCTTGGCGTCGCGGCTGTTCTTGTCCGCGGAACTGCGGGTGTCCGCCGTCTTGGCGTCACGGCTGTTCTTGTCCGCCGAGCTGCGCGTGTCGGCCGTCTTGGCGTCGCGGCTGTTCTTGTCCGCGGAGCTGCGGGTGTCGGCGGTCTTCGCGTCACGGCTGTTCTTGTCGGCCTTGGTGCTGGCCGCCGAGGTCTTGGCGTCGCGGGTGTTGTGGTCCTTGGCGGACTTGTCGTTCTTGCTGGCGTGGGCGGTGGTCGCCGTGCGGTTCGACTTGGTGTCGGAGGTGGCGCCCTTCTTCTCCGTGATCCCGTGGTTGATCTTGCGGTCGGTGGACGTTCCGCGGATCTCGCTGATCGTGTGCTGCACCGCGATCTTCTGCTGCGGACGGTTCGCGATGTATGCGGCGATCCCCTTCCACATACCGGGGCTCGCGGTGTTCTTTCCGGCCTTGCCGGGCTTGCTGTCCGTGCTGCCGTTCTCCTCCTGGGAGGCGTAGGCGGCGGATCCTCCGGAGGCGTCCCGGGTGGGGCGCGCGAGCGTAACCGGAGCGAGGATCCCGCTCCCGGCCGGGGGGTTTGGAGCGGGCGTGGAGGGCGGCGCCGGGGCTTGGGTCGGCGGGGTGGCCGGGGCCCCGACGGTAGGCGGCTGAGGGGGCATCGGCGGCGGGGCGGGCGGGGTCGACACTGCGGAATCCTCACTTTCTGTGACTTCCTTCCTTCCCTCCCGGCCGAAAGGCCCGTTCACGGCCCTATAGGACGCGGGAACGGGCCTTTCTGTGCGGGAAGGAAGGAAGGAAGGAAGGAACTTACGCTGCGTTACCGGCCTTGTTGGCCTTGCGGACCATGATTCCGATCCCGACGACCGCCACTCCGGCGATGAGGAGACCTCCCGTGATGCCGGACCCTCCGCCCTGGTTGGCGTCGGAAACGGAGGACACGTTGGCCGCGCCCCGGGAGCCCCCGAGGTTCGTGCCGTTGGCGGGCGGGAACGCCTGCGCGCAGACGTCCTTGTTCATGCCGGCCTTCTCGATGCACGCCTGGAATCCGGCGATGCGCCGCTCTTCCGCTTTCGCGTCCGGGACGTTGACCTTGGCCCGCTCCACCTCGAGCTGCTGGGCCTGGAGAGCGAGCTCCTGGGCCCTAACTTCGGCCTGCCCGGAGGAGGCGCTGAAGGCGGAGACGCCGACCGCGCTGGCGCCGACGATGACCAGTCCGGCCATCGCGAGCAGGGCCTTGGTCTGTCCCGTCATCGGGGCCTTGACCGGCGGTCCGTAGGGGGTGGGGGCGGGCTGCTCCCACTGCACGCCGGCGGTCAGGTTGGTGAATCTCTGGTCGATGTATTCGCGTTCGCGGTCGTGGGTCACGCTGATTCCTCCTTGGAAGGTCAGGTGCTTTTGTCATCATTTGCGCGTCTCGGCGAGGGCGCGACAGGTTTCGGGCGAGGACCGGCTGGGCCGGGCTCGCCGAAGCTGAGGACAGAGGAGGTCCCAGTACGAATGACCGGGCCTGCTGGGGGCGGTGGATCTGGTCTACTGGGCAGGCTGTTGCTGCTTCCGGCAGTCGCAGCGAAGGCCAGCCCAAATTCGACTTGGGCTGGCCTTCACTGTTGGTATCGGACGCTGTGCGGGGCGGGTCAGTGCCGGCTGCGCCCGCGCGGGAGGCGCGGGTGGCACCAGAAGCAGCTGGGCCCGTGGTCGTACGTCGTGCGGGAGTGGGCGACCATCAGCGGCGTGGCCACAAGGGCGGCCAGGGCCACCAGGACGAGGACCATGCCGATCACGCACTGGGTCGTGCTCACAGGAAGAGCTCCTCTCGGTCGGGCTGGGCGGCTGGCGCGGCCGGGTTGGCCGCGTCGTCTCACGAGACGTTCGTGTAGCGGGACCGTGCGATCTCAAGGCGGCGGCCGGCGGTGGCCCGTGAGACGCCGAGGATGTCCTTGGCCTCGTCGACTGAGACGGTGTCGAGGCCCTGCCGCCGGTACATGAGGCTCAGCAGCGAGGTGACCTGTCCTTCGATCTCAGCGTCCCGGGCGAGGAGAGGGCGGTTCGTCTCAACCGAGCGCAGCGGGAGGGCGACCGGGCCCCCGGCGCTGGTGTTCGTCACACGGTCTGACCTGCGGGTCTCACCCGTGTGAGACGTCGTCTCAGTCGTGCTCACCGGGGCCCCGGTCTCACCGGGTGCCGTCTCAAGGGCCCGCCTCGTCTCACCCTCGGCCGTCTCAGCCGGGTTCGCCGGAGCGGTGCGCGGGTGGGGGACCGTCTCACCGGGGGCGGTGAGATCGGCGGAGCGGGCGGCGTCGGTCTCACCGGCGGCCCGGGTGCGGTCGCTCTCAACCGGTCGTGCCGTCGTGGCCGTGCCGGTCTCACCAGGAGCCGTCTCACCGGGTTCCTTGGTGATCTGGTGGATGCGCCACATCACCCAGGGGGCGATGGCGGCGACCGAGACGATCAGCCACCACAGCGGCTTCAGCTTGTCGCCGACGGGCGTCTCGACGCCGACGAGCCCGGCGGCCGCCAGGTGGTAGGCGGCGTTCGCGGCGACCATGAGGATGAGCGCGGCGGCGACGTCGCGGTGCCGGCGGAACGCCTGCACGACGTACACGTCGATCGCCAGCGGTAGCGCCCAGGCAACCTGCCACGGCCAGCCGGACAGCTTGGCCAGCGCGAACTCGCCGGACGCGGTGAGGACGATCGTCGCGCCGAGCGCCACGCGCGGGCCCCAGGTGTTGACGAAGTTCTTCCGCTGCTCCTGGCGCTCGATCAGCGCCTGCGCCTGGGCGACTTCCTCCCGTGTGGCCGCCAGCTGCTGCTGCGCGCTCTGCTGCTCGGACCGGGCCCGGGAGCGGACCGCGTTCGCCTGCTCCTCGGCCTCGGCGACCAGGCGGGCGGCTTCCTTCTCGCCGACCGCGATCCGCTCGGCGGCCGCGGCCTCCGCGCCGGTGACGACCCCGGCCGCCTTCGCCTCGGCCAGCGAACGGACCTTCAGGACCTCGTCCTCGGCCTGCTCCTGCGCCGCCTGCAGTGTCTGCTGTGCCTCCGTGCGGCGGTCATCCGCGTCTTCCTCGGCCTCGCGCAGGACCTCGCGGGCCTGGCTGCGGGCCGTGTCCAGGATTCGCGCGGCGTCCTCTTCGGCGGCGGCCACTCCGTCGCGGGCCTGCGTGCGCAGCTGCTCGGAGTCCTTCTCCGCCTGCTCGCGCATCTGGGCCGCGGCTTCGCGCCGGGCCTCCGCGTCGGCCTCGGCCGCCGCGATGAGGTCTGCGGCCCTCTCCTTGGCTTCTTCCACCAGGTGCGCGGCGTGCGAGGCGGTGACGTCGGCTTCGGTCTGGGCGCGGGTCTTGTCCTCCTCGGCCTCGGCGCGAATCTGCTCGGCCCGGGTGCGGGCCGCTTCCACGATCCGGCCGGCCTCCAGCTCGGCTTCGGCCTGGAGCTTCTCGGCGGCCTGGCGGCGGCGGGCCAGGGTCTGCTCGGCGGCGGCCAGATCGCCGTCGGCGAGCGTGCGGGCGCGCTGCACGGTCTCCTCGGCTGCGGTGATCTGCTCGTCGGTGAGCTTGCGCATCCGCTCGGCCTGCGCGGTCGCAGCCTCGAGGATCTCCTCCGCCTCGGTCTGCGCCCGAAGGATGGCGGCGTCCGCGTCGTTGACCTGCTGGCGAGCCTGGTCCACCAGGGACGCGGCTTCGGTGCGGGCTGCGGCGAGCAGTTGGTCGGCTTCGGCGCGCGCGGAGGTCACCAGCGCCTCGGTGTCCTCAACCGGGGCGGCGGTGGGCTCGGCCACAGCGGTGGCGGTCTCGGTGGTCTCGGCGGACTGGTCGCCGGCGGTGGTCTTCTTCGTCGTGGGCTTCGTGGCGGGCCGGCGGGCAGGGCGTCGGTTGGTCACAGCGGGAAGTCCTTTCTGGCAGTGCGCTTCCTCCGTCTGCCGACCGGGGGGCCGGTCGGCAGACGGGGGGAAGGGGTGGGGGAGCGTGGCCGGGTCAGCCGCTGTGGGGCGGCAGTTCCAGGCGCCGGGAGATGGTGGCGGCCTGCTGGGTGAGCCAGGCGACGGCGGCCGGGGTCATGTCGGCGGCCGAACTGGTGTTGAGCGGGGCGGTGTCGATGTCGCGCATCGCGTCGACGGCCGGCAGCGGCCGCATGTACTCGGCGCTCGCGGCGTTGACCTGGCGGCCCGACGGCAGCGGGGTCAGGTCGTAGGTGGTCCCGCCCACGCAGATCCGCTCGATGCGGCAGACGAAGGTGTGGCCCTCCTGCCCGGTCCAGAACATCTCCGGGTTGCGGTAGAGGACGTACTGACCCCGCTGGTAGGTGATCACGGGGGCGGTGCTCTGTGCGGTGTCGGGCACAGCAACTCCTCAGTCCTGATGGTCCGGGCTGTCCGGCTCCCCTTCACCGCCCGACCCGGCCGCCAGATGTTCGGCGGTCGGTGCGGGCGGATCAGGCAGCCGTCAGGCCGACCGGGAGGAGTTGGCCGGGGTCGCCATCTTGTGGAACGCGGCGCTGTCGGTCTTGCCGCTGCCCACCGTGCCCTCGATGAGCGCGTGCGTGTCTGGCCGCCCGAAGGGCAGCCCGGCACGCATGACCCCGACGGGCCGGTGCGGGTCGATGATCCGACCGTCGGGCAGCAGCTCGCCGGTGTCCTCGAAGACCAGCACGGAGTTGCAGAGAAGGCTCCAACCCTGTTCAGGGTGGGAGGCGATGGTGCGCGCGGCCTCGCGGTCGGGGCTGTCGGCGGTCGGGCACGTCGGCCGGTGCGTGCACAGGGATTCCGGCAGCCGACTGCCGGTCGGGGTGGTCGCGGTGTCGAGCGTGCTGCGCTGCATGGGGCTCTCCTGGCGAGTGGCGGGCCCGAGACTCTCCCGGACCGAAGGCGGTGTGAAAGGGCGGCGTCCCGGAGGGCGGGCGGCCGGTACGCGGCGGGCCAGGGCTGCGGTCGAGAATTTGGCCTCCCGGCCCGTCGGACGGGACGCCGGGTATTCAGCTCTTGCGTCGGGCGAGGGGCGGGTGGATGTCGGTGACGCGGTGGCCGGCGTCCCAGGCGGCAGCCGCAGCGAATACGGCGGCTGGAGCGTCTGGGTGAGGGGGTGGGTCAGGCCGCGCGCGGCGATGGCCCGTACCGCGTGGTGCTGGGCGGTACGGGCGGCCGGTATGTGCAAGGCCGGCTACTCCTGTTCGGACTGCGGCTGCGGCGGCGTCCCGCAGGTGCAGGGCTCGTGCTTGACCGACTGATACGGCTTGCCGTCCGCGCCGGTGGAGTTCACGGTGACCAGGGTCGGCGGGTGGCCGCAGCCGCTCACCGGACCGTGCCCGTCGCGCTCGGCTGCCGGGCCGGGACGGCGGCGTTCTGGCCGCAGCGGCAGGTCCAGAAGCCGCACAGGACGCAGGCGTCGTCCGCCGCGCGAACCGGCACGTTGAAGGACAGCAGCGGGGGCCGGACGTAGCCGGGAGCCATCTCGGCGAGGGTGCGCCGGGCCCGGCGCCCTTCGGAGATCCGGGCGTCGTCCCGCTCGGCCATCGTGAGCAGCAGAGTGCCGAGCTGGTGGAGGGAGTCGGTCTCATCCCGCTCGTAGCCGCGGGAATCGTCCTCGCGGCGGATGTCGTCGATCTTCCCGGCGCGCGGGGTCAGGGTGGCGGTCATGCCGCGACCTCCCAACCGGTCCGGGCGCGACGGGCGGTGCGCACCACAGCCAGCTTGGCGGCGAGCTCGGCGATCCGCTCGTTCTGCTGCCGCAGGAGTACGGCCTGGTGCGGCATGCCGCCGCTCCGGGTCGGCATCCTGCGGGCCTCGCGGCCCAGCTCCACGGCGAGGTTCGTGAGCGTGTCCCACTCCTGGTCGCTGGCCTCGTCGGCGGTGATCGCGGCGGCGAGGCGCTGGGCCTGGAGCTCGCGGAGGGCCACCAGCTCGTAGCCGGAACGGCCGCCGCGGACCAGGTCGTCGACGCGGTCGTTGCCGTCACCGTCACGCAGGGCCAGCTCCTCGCAGACCGCCCGGACGGGGCAGCCGTGGCAGAAGCCGATCGCCTCGGCGCGCTGCGCCTGCCAGGTGGCCGGCGGCTCGCCGTCGGCCCGGAAAAAGAGGTCGGGGTCGGCCTGAACGCACTTGGCGCTGGCGTCGATCGCGGTCTGGAGTACCGGTCGCCGCATCCGGCGGGCCTGAGTGGATGTCATCCTGTGCATGTGCGTCTTCCCTTTCTGGAGGGGGACTGCAAAGACGACCCCCGGGGGCCTAAGCCCGGGGGTTCGTCGTTTCCTGGCTGCGGTACGAGCAGCCACGGCCCCGGCCGCCCTCTCTTGGTTCTGGGCGGCCGGGGCCGTGGTGGTTCGTCGCGGTGTGCGGGTCAGGCCACGACTGCGCGCCTGTGGCAGCGGGCGGTGTAAGCGGCGGCGGTCTCGCCCGGGGCCGGGGCGGGCAGCGCGGCCCTGACCTCGGCCACCAGATCGGTGTGCGCGGGCTGGTCCGCTGGGGTCAGGGGGCGGCGCCAGAGGGTGGCCAGGTGCGTGTAGGCGGCGCGGGTGAGGTGCTCGTCGAGGACGTCGCTCGCAAAGCGGTTGTGGGCGGCGTCGGCCAGGGCGCGGAGGGTGCTGGTGGCCAGGGCGCGGACGGAGCGGCGGTCCCCGGCGGTCTGGGGGGTCATGGCCAGCAGGGCGCCGGCGGGTCCGTCGACGGCCCGACCGCGCGTGGTGGGGATCGCATCAGCGGGCACCGTACGGGCGGCGTCGGCCCGGCGGGCGGCGGGCACCGCACGCTCCCACTGGGCTCGCCGATCGGCGGGGCGCTCCTGGGGCCGGCTGACCTTGAGGGTCTGGACGGTGGCGCGGCGGTGGCGGGTGACGTCGACGGCGAGGCGCTCCTCGGGCGCCCAGTCGCTGTACTGGCGGCGCCAGGCGTGGTCGGTGATGTCCGCGTCGACGATCCTGTTGCTGGAGCTGCAGCGGATCGCGGCGTCGACGCCAGCCTTGCCGGTGTGGTGCGGGACCGTCTTGAGCAGGTAGGTGCCGCGGTGGGGGGTGACGGCCACCCAGGTTTCACAGTCCGGGCAGACCAGCGAGATGCGGCGGGTCTGCGTGGACTCCACGGTCCGCATGTCGATGTGTCCGGGCGACAGGGTGGAGAGGACGATCGCGTCGAGGGGGCTGACGCGGGAGGTACGGGTGCGGCCCTTGCGCTTAGCGGCCTTGGGCACGGTGAGCTCAGGCATGGCGACTCCTCGGCAGGAAGAAGGAGGGGTGTTCGCGGGCGGATGCTCTCTCCGCCCACCAGGCCCACGAGCCAACGGCCGTGTCCTGACAGACAGACAGCGCATCAGCGCTGAGGTCGTACACGCAGTCCTGCCAGCCGGGGGGTTTGGTTGTGCTACCGCCTCCGACCACCTGCCCGCCTCCGAGGAGACGAGCCGCAGGAACTGCGGTGGTGCTGGGCGCTTGGCAAGCAGATATAGCGAACGCGACCAAGTGATTTAGCGCCCTAAACCGCTTGGCCATCGAAACCATAGGTCTCGTCACGGCGCGCGTCAACCTCCTTGAACCCGGGAGGTTTAATGGGGTAAACATGACCCTACGAAGGGAGGCACGTAATGGAAGCGCACGATGTAGCTCCAGCCGCGCTGAGAGACCAGCTCGATGCGGCTTTCGACGTCGCCTTGTCTCAGCTGAAGGAGCTCGCTGACCCTCTGGAGCGCGCTAAGGTCGCACACGGTCTCGCCGGCCGTGTGCAGGACTACGGCAACGAGTTTCAGGCGGTCCGCAACGAAGCGATGAACGAGACGCTGCGTGTGGGCCGGTTGAACAGCACTCAGCTGGCCTCTGAACTCGGCATCAGCAAGGGACGCGTAAGCCAGCTCGCCAAGGGAGCTCCCCCGGAGAGGCTCTTCCTCGGCTCAGGCAAGGTCATCGTGGCCCTAGCCGAGAAGCTGGAAGACGGCAACGACAAGGATGGCAAGAAGAAGGCCATCCAGGGCCCCGTGATTGCCACCGAGGACGTCCAGACCTACGAACGTCTGCGGGAGCTGGCCGAAGAGGTCGGGTTGGAAGTCAGCTTCGAGCGGATCCCGCTCGGCGGCAACGTCCGGCTCAACCGCAACAACCTCGTGGTCATCTGCGGCCCTCGGCTGTCGCCCCTCATCGAACAGATCCTTGAAGGGGATCCCCACCTGCGGTTCGGCAAGGATGATGACGGCTGGTATCTCACGGACCGCAACACCGGCCAGATCCATCGCTCACCGATGGACCGGGGCGAGAACAGCGACATCGCGTACTTCGGCCGGCTCCCGCGTCCCGACGGCAAGGGCACCTTCCTTTATGTCGCCGGCATCCACGCGCGCGGCTCCGGTGGCGTCGTCCACTGGCTCAACCAGGAGCTGGCCACCGTGCACCGCGAGCTCAAGGCACGACGGTTCTCGACCCTCATCTCCAGCCGCTTTGACCCGGAGACCCTCGAGATTGTCGCGAGCGAGCAGATCACGCCATTCTACCGCCCGGAAGGGGCCTGACGTGCAGGTATCCATGGCTTCGACCCAAGGTGGGGGCACCGCGAACGAGGACACTGTCCACGTCAGCCCTACCGGGGTCGTCGTGCTGGACGGCCTGTCTGCACCCAAGGACTTGCCCATGGGGTGCATCCACGGCACCCCATGGTTCGTGAGGCAGCTCGGCACATGCTTGATCAACCTCATCGGCGACGACGCAGTGTCGCTTCGCGAGGCGCTACGACGCGCTATCTCCGAGGTCAATGACCTCCATCGTGACACCTGCGCGTTGGAGCAGGAAGCCGTGCCCGCTTCGACCGTCCTGATGATCCGAGAGCAAGACGAGGTCCTTGACTACCTGGTGCTCTCCGACAACGTGCTAGTGCTCGACCTCGGCGACGAGGGCATTCGGACCGTCACCGACAAGCGGGTAGAAAAGGTCGCTGGCAAAGAAATGCGCGCCGCCCTTCAGGGCCCTACCGGCACCCCGGAGCACGCCGCTCGGGTCTCCGCACTCGTCACAGTCCAGCGTCGTCTCCGGAACCAGCCCGGGGGCTACTGGGTTGCGGCAACCGACCCGGCCGCCGCAGATGAGGCGATCACCGGAACTGTCGAACTCGCCGATGTCCGACAAGCCGCTCTACTGACGGATGGCGCGAGCCGTCTGGTCGACAGCTTCGGCACTCTGAGCTGGGCTCAACTCCTGGACCTCCTGCGTACCGAGGGGCCAGCTGCTCTGATCGCCCGTACCCGCGAAGCCGAGCTTGCTGACCCCGTCGGCGAGCGCTGGCCTCGGTTCAAACGGTCCGACGACGCGACTGCCGCATACGTGCGCATCGGCGAGCCCGTCCCGCTCTCCTCCAAAGCTCAGCGATACTCCGGCTCTTCTTGGGGGGCGGGGGAGCGCTCCGACGGACACAAGGCAGCCATTGCGCCCGCCCCGCAGAACGTTGCGACTGCGCTCGGCGTGGAGCCTGGGGACGACGTGATTCGCCGCAGCCGTGTCTACCGGGACGATCACGGCATCGTCTCCCACTCCACGTCCTGGATTCCGGCCGGTTTCGCCCGACTGCTTCCGGAACTGGCGCACAGCTCGCGGCTCAAGGGCGGATCGCTCGATCTGATCGCTCGTGCCACCCGTCGGCATGCCACCAAGCGGATCGACGAGGAGTCGGCACGCATCGCCACCGCAGACGACCTCGAGCTGCTGGAGTTGGAGGCCAGCACCACCGCAGCAATCCTGGTACTCACCACGCGTTTCATGGACGCTGATGGTGAGGTGCTGGAGTACAGCGTGGACCTGGGCGCCCCCGGCCGCACGCGCAGGACGACCTCAGAGGTCCTGCGGTGACCGCACACAGCACCAGGCCTCCGGACGGCACCCTCGCAGGCTGCCTCGAACACCGGTTGGACGGGCTGCTGCACAAGCAGCGCAGGCGCCTTGCTGTCGCCCGTTGGGAGTTGGGCCAGACTCACCCCCGAAGCCCTCACCGTGCGGTCTATCTGCATTTCCTCAAGAGCCTCGCGTTGCGTTACCCCGAGGCCCCCGAGCTGGATGAGGGTATGCCGACGCCGGCCTCCGAAGGGGGGTCGGGATGACCTAGCGGCCATCGGCCGCGCGCCAAGAAGCGGATTAACCACCCGCTGGCCTCGCGCGGCCCGTCTACCGACCGGCTTACCACCGTGTCGGTCGCCCAGGTCCCGGTTGCTGCCGGTCCTGAGCTGCGGCTCACCAGCCGCTCATTTCACCAAGGCCCCTAACCAAGGCCACTTGCACCACCGGCCACTAACCACGGCCACCACAGCTGTAGCTAGCAGTTGCTTTACCCGCGGGCCCCCACCACAGGGGCTTCGCGGTTCAGCAGTACCGGGAGGGGAGGAGAAATCTCCCCCCACCCGATCGGTGTCCGCCCTCTTCTCTCGAAGGGGGCGGCCCCTGACACATCCGATGGAGATCGGTCCAGCCCCGAGGGGCTCGATCGGTCCAGCTATACGGAAGGCAGGTCGTTTCTCATAGTGCACGAGAGTGGTGTCCCCTGTCAGCTTGACCGTATCCGTTTCGCCCCGGTTCAGGTGCGGCGATCTTCCCGCACGACAGGACCGGAGTCCGATTTATTGCTATTTTCCCTTTCTGTAACGGAAGCTGGATTTCTGGCAGGGAGCTACAAGAGCAGCACTGTCGGGGCTGGCTCGCACGGCTCGGTCGCGATGTCTGCCGCCCGGCCCATGCGCCCGCTCGCAGAGGTCTCCCACGACCTCATCGGCGGGGGCATCCGTGAAAGCGGCTTCTCGTGTGGCGGGACGGGTTCCAAGTTTGTTGCCCGCCATGCGGGAGCGCCGGAGGTGATCGGGGCTCCCCGGGCTCTGTTCACAGGCTGCCTGCCCCAGGCAGCCGAGATGATCTCTATCTCGTACTTCCGGGTGGGCCTGTGAGCGGGGTGGCGGTATCGGCCGCCGTGGTGATCCCCGCTCCGCGCTCGTCCGCGTCGGCACCCGCACCCGCATCTGTACCCGCATCCAGTGCTGTTCCGGTGCGTCGGCAGCGGGTGCGGGTGCCGGTCCGGCTGGTGTCGTCGCCGTTCTACGCGGATATCGCTCTGTCGGTGTACGTGAAGGTAGCGGCGTTGGCAGCGCGGCCGGAGGGGTGTGAGGCGCGGTCGGCGACGATCGCCTCCTACCTGGGGCTGTCGGTGGCGTCGGTGGAGCGCGGTATGACGCAGCTGACTCGTCCGGGGCCGGACGGGGTCGTGGAGCTGTGGTCGCTTCGTCGGACTCTGCCTGGCGGCAGGGGCCAGTCTGCGCTGCGGCGGGTGCGGGCGATGACGCGGACGGAGAAGCTCGTGTGGCTGCCGGTGGCGGCCGCGGAGGACCTCACGCCCCGGCAGCTGCGCGCGTACGCGGTCATGGCGTTCGCGGCGAAGATGGGCATCGCGCTGACCGAGGGGGAGTTGGCGGGCTACCTGCGTCACCACTCGGGGAAGAAGGCCGGCGAAGCGCTGTCGGTGACGGCGGCGTCGGCGGTCGTGGACGAGGTGGAGGCAGCGCGCTGGATCACGGTGCAGCGGCGCGCTGGGGCACGGGGCCGAAACCTGCACATCGTGCACGACCTTGCCCCGGAGGCTCATACGGAGGTCACGGCCGGGGGCTGTAGCGGAGCCCCGAAGGCCGGTGTGACCGCTGTGGCGGGTGGTTCTGAGAGGTCGGGCAGTTCCCTGGTTGATGAGGGATCGGGTTCCCCGGTTGGTGAGGGATCCCTCGCGACTAGGGAATCACCTAGGACTGACTCACCTGATGACGAACGTGCACTCATCTCACCCGCCGTAGGCGAGGTACAGGTAGTTGAGGGCGCTGAGGCTGTGGAAGACCCGGCTGGCGCGAAGGCGCGTTCGGAAGGCGGGGGTGGTGTCGCGCTGCGCGCGGGTGAGATCAGCCAGCCCTCCTCGAAGCTTGACTGCGAAAAGCGCAGCAGCAAGGGCGAGGTGTCGTCCCGGTCGTCGTACACCGGACCGCAGCTGGCCATGAGCCCCGAGATCTATGCCGTGCTGGAGCCCGTCCACGTACTGCTGCAGCAGGTCACGAGTTCCTTCGTCGTCCGGAAGATTGCCCGTGAGGTCGGCAGGCAGTTGCGCGAAGGCACGGCTGCCGACCGGCTTCAGCACCGGCTGACGGCCCGCCTGGCCAAGGTGGCGCTGTCGGAGATCCGTGACCCGGGCCGGTGGCTGCTCGGGGTGGCCCTGCCCCGCTGGGGATGCGGCTACCAGGACTGCGAGGCCGGGATCATCTGGCGGACCGGCGTGGCCTGCGAGCTGTGTGTCGAGACTGTCCAGGACCGTTTTGCCGCCCGCAGGCGTGAGCAGCGTCTGGAGCAGGGCTTGTGCCCCCAGCACGGCACCCGTCCCGGCCTGTCCGGGCGCTGCTCCGACTGCGAGCTGGAGGCCGCCATCCGGCGCCCGGCGCGGGTTCCGGCTCCCCGGGGGCCCGAAGGCCCGCAGCGCTCTTCGTGCGGCGGGTGCGGCTGCGTGATCTTCCTGACCGGCCGGGCCGTCGACACCGGCCTGTGCAGGCTCTGCCGCGAGGAGGCCGACGCCCTGACCGCCGCCGCGCCAGTCGCCCCTGCAGTGCCGTCGGGGCCGGTGACCTGCTCCGGCCAGGACGGCGAGACGCCCTGCACCCGCAGGGCCCTGCCGACCCGCGCCGTCTGCCTCACCCACCGATTCCAGGAGCTCGCCCAGGAGGTGGTGGTGCAATGAGCCAGACACTCCAGCCCAGCGGCGTGGACCTGGCCCGCGTCGCCCTGCGCGCGGCGCGAGAGGCCGCGAAGAAAACCGGCACCCGAACGGCGAAGAGCAAGCCGCGGCCCGCCCGGACGGTCCGGCGCGACAGCCGCACCCCCATGGGCCTTGGCGAGGCATTCACAGAGCTCATCGCCGAACGCGGCTGGGAAATCCCGGCGGCGCCAGCCGTGCGAAAGGTGGGCGGCCCTCGCCCCCGCCCTCGCCCACCACGTCGCGGCGGTGGGCTACGACGCCGAGCGCGGGAGCTGACGCTGCGCCCGGACTCCACCATCTGAGCGACGAAGATCCGCCACGAGGCACCACGGATCATCGCCGCCGCCACCATCCCCGCGGGTGCGGGGAGCGGCTACGCCGAGGCAAGACGGCAGATTCAGACGGCGGTTCTGGGCGGCGCGGACTCGGAAGAGCCGCTGATGCTCCCGCTGGAAGCGATCGAGCTGGACGCCCTCCGCCGGCAGCACGAGCACGACACGTTCTGGTGCGGGCTGCTGCTCAGAGGCTGTGGCCTGCAGCTGACCACCAAGCTGCACCGATGGCCGGCTGACTGTGATGTGAATGGTGAAGGCCGGTGCAATGCCACGCTCCTTGCGCTCCGCTACGCCGGATCGGGCGCCGAGTAGAACGTGGCCCGCCTCGGGCCACGTCCAGCCATCATCCAGCACGACCCGTCCCAGGACGCCAGCCACGGGGACGGCATCACCCGAACGACTTGCCGGAGTGTCGGTCAGGCAGGTGGGCGGCGCATCCTCGGGCAGTCCTGCAAAATGAGGAGGCCAGCTTCCTGCCGCACTGGTCCCGGACGGGATCACGAGTTCAGCAGCAGGCGCCATGTGCCCTGTTCGAGTGCCTGCTTGAGCTCTCTGATCAGCTGCCCGCGCTGACGGGAGGACAGAGCCTTCCTCCGTATGAGCGTGGTCCCCGGTTCGCAGAAGGGCTTGAACGCTGCCGTCAGCGCCTCTAGCTGGTGGGGATGACGATGTCCCAGCACCTCACGCGCCGCACGCTCAGCGGCATACCAGGGTTCGCGCGCCGCTTCGGAGCGCTCTGCTGCGGTGCGGCCCATCTGGCGGACCCGCATCTGGCACTCACGCCAGCGCTGGGCGAGAGCGCGGATGAATCTGCGACGGTTGATGACCGCCCAGGCCTCTGCCTCGCTCACCAAGCGCAGCGCTTTGACGTCCAGGACCGGCAGGGTGATCGTGAACACTGGCTCGATCCCTGCCAAGGCGCAGTGGCGGTCTCGCAGGTGCACCAAGGCGTCATTCCAGGCCCGCAGGAGCAGGGGGTGCCGGAGCTCGTCACAGCGCTCCTGCTGATCGGTGACATCGGCGGCGGCGATATCGGTCAGGACGCGGACATGTGCGCTCAGGAGCGCACGAACCGCCTGACCGACCGGGGCGCTGATCAGCTCTTGACGCACGGCGTCTTCGATCGCGTCGTAGACGTCCTTGTACGACGGGGCGTCCATCGGGTTCGAAGCGACAAGGTCACGTTGCGCGAGCTCGATGACCCGCAGCCCCTCAAGTTCCTGTTTGTGGTGCTTGGCCAGGATCGAGAGGGCGGACAGGTGGGCGTCCTTGAGGTGGGGTCCGAGCATCTCCCACCCCTGCTCCGCGCGACGGGCCTTCAGGACTCTGTTGGCCTCGTCCATCCGCTGGTGCACGATGCCTGCCCGCTGCGTCTCCTTTGCAAGGCGCATGTCACGCGTGAACGCCATGCGCTCAGTGCTGGAAAGCAATTCGCCAGTTCCGGAATACAGGGCGTCGGCCCACCACTCGACCCAGTCATCGCTACGCAGAGCCGAGGAAACCGTCGGGTGAACCTCTCCAGTGGCCTCCGCGATGGCGGTGGTAACCAGCACATCGAAATCAACCTCCCACCAACGCTTGAGCTCGTCGTAGGACATACGCCGGACATCGCTGATCTTCATGTACTTCGGCACGGTGTCCGTCACTCCAACCGGTCGGACGAGTGGATGGATCAGACGATCCTCCCCCTGCAACCAGTCGGAAACACCACCAATTGCGGAGATCGACAGCAGCCGATGCTGGAGATTCCCTGCCGCCCGGACACCGGCTCCACGATTCAGTTGGGTCCCTGGTATGACCGGAGGAAGGACGGCGGCGGCAGATCAGTCGGCGGTGTCCGACCTGTGGAGCACCGGGCCGGCGAAGGACCCGTCCCGGTGCGCGGCGGTGTTCTCGTGAATGTGCGGGGTGGCGAGCTTAATGCGCTCGTCCGCCTCGGCCACGATCTGTGCGAACCGGGCGGGCTCGAGGACGTCGGGCACGATGACGGTGCCGAGGGCGTCCCAGTTGGCGCGGGCAGGGAGCTGGTCGACGACTGGACCGGTGTCCATGAAGCACTCCTTGGGAGGCTCAGCACGGATAGGGACGTCCACCGTTCTCAGGGAGGCTTGCCTGCTCGGACATCTCTATGACACCGGGATTCAACTGCGCACGAAAGAGCAGAAGTTGGGTGCTTCCTTGGAGGGTCGTAGGAGGGATCTGGGACGGAGTTGGGATGGGCCCAGGTCAGGTCAGGCCGAGCAGGCCGCGCACGGCTTGCTGGTAGACGGCGTACACCCGGGGCAACTCGGACAGGTCGGCTCGCTCGTCCAGCCCATGCAGCCCCTCGTACGGCACGCCGAACCCGGCCGTTGCCGGGATGCCGTACATGGCGAGCAGATTGCCGATGTTCGAGGGCCCGGCCGTCTTCGGTGTCGCGTCGATACCTGCTCGCCGGGCGGCGGCCATGAGCGCGGCGGCGGGCTGCTCATCGTGGCGGAGCCTGAACGGTGGCCAGGTGGCGATCGGCTCGATGTGCGTCGGAAGGGGACCGGGGAGTTCGGCGTCGAGCTCCGCGGCTGCCTTGCGGACCAGGGTCTCGGCTGCCTCGGCGTCGAACGCAGGGGTGAGACGCACATCGACGTTGAGGGAGCACAGGTCTGGCAGGACTGAGAAGCCCTCTCCGCCATGGAGCGCGGTGACGGTGAGCTTGGGTGCCAGGGGGAAGCCGGAGTTGTCGTCCGCCGGGCCCGGAAGCTCGATCGCGTCCAGCAGGGTCACGAGGCGGGCGGCCCAGCTGATCGCCCCGACGAGCGTGCGGCTGGACCCGGAGTGTCCGGCCGGGGCGTGGACGGAAATGGTGGCTCGCCAGAGGCCGCGGCCGCCGACGACCACCTCGTCCATGCCGGGGTAGCCGATCATTACCCCTTCGGGTCGTGTTGCCTCGGGGTCGTCCAGGTAGGCGAGTGCCCCGCCGAACCCGCCTGTGTGCTCGTCCACGTCGAGGAGCACGGCCAGGCCGCCGGCGAACGGCTCGGCTTCTTCGCGCAGGTCGGCGGCGATGTGGCAGAACATGGAGGCGGCGAGTTTTGAGTCAGCTGCACCGCGTCCTCGAAGCCATCCGTCCTGGACGTCGCCGGCGGATGGGGGGAAGGACCAGGCAGCTTGGTCGCCGTATGAGGCGGTGTCCACGCAGGCGTCCAAGGCCCACCACAGTCCGGGGCGTCCGCCGTGGATTTCCACCAGCAGGCCCACGAGCTGGCCGTTGTTGTCGTGGAGCCGTCGGTGGGGCAGAGAGCGGTGGGACAACCATGCTTCGAGAATGCTGAGCACTGGCCCGTAGTCGTCGATGCCGCCTCTGCTCGGTTCGCGGATCAGTTTCTGGGCCAGCTCGACCACGGACGCGGACCGCCGGGCAGCGGCTTGAACTTCGTTGCTCACGCTTCTCCTTGCCACAGAGCTCCCCCGTGCCGCACCGGCAGGGACCGTACGGCCTCTATCGTCTCCACTGGCCGGGCCGATGCGCACGCTTCACGTCCATGCTGGACGAGTCCCAGGGCTGCTTCTCCTCCGAGGAGGACGCCGCAGTCGAACCCGTCGGCTCCGTGGAAGCTGGGGAGTGGGACCACTGCGGCTCGTTCGGAAGCGATGAAGAAGCGTTCCAGTGCGGTGTCCGGCTCGACGAGGCCGATACTCAGGCCCTTGACGCCGTTGCGGAGTTCCGATGGGTCGCGTAATTCCAGTATTCGCACGAGGTGTTCCGTCATGGCCTGGTGCCGCGGGGGTCCGTGCAAGACACAGCAGTGCACCAGATCCGGCTGCTGTGCCACGGTCGTCTCGATGGCGTCGAGGTAGACTTTCTTCCGACTGCGTGACCCGGTGACCACCAGATGCTCGCGGGCGCCGGCCGCCACCTCGACCATGGCGTCCACGAGGTCGGTGTACCGCGTGAGAAGTCGTACGACCACGTCCGTGCCGCTGGCCTCCAGCAGGCTTGCCGGGTTCTGCCCGTCCTGGTGGGCGAACAGCACCTCGGACGGCTCGCCGTACAGCTGGCACAGGCCCCGCCGGTTCCTCGCCCCGGTCCGCTTGCGGCCGGACTCCCAGCCGCTCATCAGCGAGGCGTCGGTGGCGCCGCCGGTGATTTCGTTGAGGAGGTCGGCCGCCTCCTCCAAGGTGAGGTTCCTGCTCAGGCGAGCGCGCTTGAGTGCGGAGTCAGACACGACGACCATCAGGCCCCCCCAGAGGGTCACGGCGTCACACAGGGGGATGGGTGGTGCCAGCGACTCTCTACGCCGAGCCTTGCCAGTGTTCCGCGTCCAGTGGCCGCGCACAGTTGGCCGCCCTGGACGACCCCGCGGTTCTCGACCGCTGGGAAAGGACCCTGGACGCGACGCACCCCGGGCGCCCGCGCCTGTCACTGCCACACCTGACCGCCGTTCCTGCTCCGCCTTCAGGTGCGTGGCCACGAGACCATCCCCGCGGGTGCGGGGAGCAGACCTGAGGCCGGCCCCCGGGCTGGCGGGCGGGCGCATCCCTGCGGGTGCGGGGAGCAGCGGGCCGTCCACGACGCCAGCGCCGCGCCGTCGGGACCATCCCCGCGCGTGCGGGGAGCAGACCGGTGAGTACACCGTCGACTTCGACAGGACGGGACCAGAGTAGTGGCCTCGCGGTGGAGGAGTTCGGCCTTGGCGGGGACCAGCCCGCGGGTGCGGGGAGCAGCGGACTCGTCGTTACCCGCCGGGTGCCAGCGCAGGGACCATCCCCGCGGGTGCGGGGGGAGCAGAAGCCGGTGATCATCCTCTGTTTCTCGATCGGGGGACCATCTCCGCAGGTGCGGGGAGCAGATGCAGTTGCTCCCGAACCCACTGCATCCTGTATGAGCGCGACTGGTTGGGTGGGTACGTTGCCCCTATGGCTGACTTCTTGATCGTAATCACGACCGTGGACAATCAGGATGCTGCGCGGAAGTTGTCTCGCTCGGCGGTGGAGGCGAGCCTAGCCGCTTCCGGGCAGGTGACCGGGCCGATTGAAACGACGTACCGCCATCTCGGGGAGGTCTGCGAGGGCACCGAGTATCAGGTGACGTTCCGTACGACCGGTGACCGGCGCGAGGCACTGGAGAAGCATCTGGTGGACAACCACCCCTATGACTCGCCTGAGGTCATCGCGTTCACGATCGACGCCGGCCGCGCTGAGTACCTGGACTGGATCACCCGAGCCACCCGCTAACCCTTCGCGCGCTCCAGTAGCGCGCCTACCGGGGCGAGGGACCGGTGGGGCTCCAACCGGTTGGCCATCAGCCGTGCTCTTGCCATCGGTCTGATCGACGCCAGTCCCTCGGAGAGGTCGAACACCCGTGCCGTGATCGCGGTCGAGTGCTCGACCTCTCCCGCGTCCAGGTACGCCGCTGCCAGCCACGACAGGTACAGCGCCTTGTCCCGGGCCCGGGTGTCGTCGTACCGGGTCAGAGCGTCTTCCAAGGCCGGGATGGCCCGTAGCGGTCGGTGGAGCTCCGCCCAGCACCGCCCTGTCATGATCGCGATCTCGTCGGAGTCCATCCAGTACGCCCAGTCCGGGCCTGGCTCGTCGCTGTGTTCGTGGATGGCCTCTGCGGCAATGCCCAGGGCGTAGTCCGCCTCCCGGCCGTTCCCCGCGGTCGCGTGCTGCCACGCCAGCCGGTCCGCCAGCAGTGCCCGCACCGCAGGCGCCGTCCCGGAGCTGAGTGCCTGGTACGCGGCGGTGGCGAATCTGATCCCGGAGCCGCCGCCCACCGTCCACTCCAGGTAGGCCAGGAACGCCAGCGAGTTGGCCTCCAGGGCGGTGTCCTTTGCGGCCCGCGACGCGGCTAAGGCCGTCATGTAGTGCCTGCGGGCGCCCTCGTAGTGTCCCGCGTCGTACGCTGCCCAGCCTGCAAGCTGGGCCTGTTCCGCGATGATTCCGCGCAGCCCCCGGCCTGTCGCCTCGCTGTAGGCCCCTTCGTCCGCCAGCCGGGTCGTGTCCTCCAACTCCCGGATGTACATCTGGTAGGTGTCTCCGCCTCCCACGAAGTCGTCCAGGCGGCGGAGCCGGGCGGTGCGGTGGCTCAACTGCTTCGGGACGTCGGCCCCGATCCTTCTCCCTGACGAAAGCAGCGAAGAGGGCTGTATGACGGCGATCCCGGCGCCGGCCGAAGCCGTCATGAATCCGCGGCGGTCGAACACTTCGTTCTCCTGGTCGGTCTCGTCCTTCTTCTCCTGACGTCGCAGACGCCGGGCGAGAGTGACGGCCCGCCGCAATTCCGCCTCCGGCAGGCCGAACTCCGCAGACAGCAGCGCCCTCGAAGCCGGGTCCGGGAGACGCTCGTGGGTCTCCCACCGCGACACCGCACCCTGCTCCAGCGGGTACCCCCGCCGCGTGGAGAGATCAGCCGCCAGTTGCTCCTGGGTGCGCCCGCTGGCCATCCGCAGGCGCCGCAACAGCGGCCCGATCGGCTCCACGCCGTCGTCCTCGTTCGTGGTCATCATCGCCATCCCTCGGCCGTCCACAGAGCCTGGATCCCAGCCTGGCCATAAAACCTGGCCATGTCCCCGGAATGGCCATGCCTTCTGGCCCATCCGTCCAAACGCTGAAGGCAGTTGACTGGTCACAGCCGCCCGGAGAGGCGGCCTCCCCCTCGCAGCGGGTCGTAGGGCCGTCCGCAACGTCACTCCTGCGGCCCGCTGCGGCCCCGGAGTGCAGTGCCCGACCTAGACCGAGGAGAGGCGCAGTGTCCACCAAGAGCCGTAATCGTCAGCGTCAGACCGTGCCCGGCTGGGTCAGCGAGGGCACCCGCATCCGCGACCCGCTGAACGGCCGCACCGGCATCGTCCAGTTCATCGGCGAATTCGAGGACCCCAAGTCCCGCATCGTCACGCAGAACGCCGTCTTCGCCCGGCCGGAGGGCGGTGGGGTGGAGTGGGTGGTCGAGGACCCCTCCAGCCTGGAACGCGGCTGACTGCACCCGCCCTGCGGGGCTGGCGTCAACAGCTCGCCGTCCTCGTGTACGTCGTCGCCGTCAGCGTCCTGGTGGTCACCCTGGCCTTAGCCGGAGACCCCGGGAGCTGACCCACAGATTTCCCGCCGGGACCCTGGCGGGATCCATCGAGATCAGGAAGGAGTACGGAATGAACGAGAACGCTCCCACCGAGCAGAACAGTGGCCTGCTGATCGGTGTCCGCCGCATCGCCGCGGCCCGCTCGCGTGCCGAGGAAGCCTCGGACAACACCGGCGGCAAGTCGGACATGAACGACACCTGATCGACCGAGGAGACCCACGGTGATTGATTCCGCATCGTGGGCCGAGCGTCTGGGCGAGGACACGTTCCTCGCCCAGACGTGCTTCCGGGCCCACAAAGTGATCCGCTCCAAGGGCAACACGTCCCCCTCGCCACTGACCTGGGGCGACCTCAACGAGATCGTGGCCGCTCACCGGCTCGAACCGCCCCGGATGCGGCTCTCGCGTGCCGGGGAGGCTGTCCCGGCCACCGCTTACTCCATCCTCCGGACCAACCGGCGCGGAGTGTCCTGGTACCAGCCCCAGCCTGCCGAGTTCCACGCACGGCTCGCCGAGGGCGCGTCCCTCGTCATCGATGCGATCGACCAGATCCACCCGCCCGTCCGAGAAGCCGCGGCCGGCCTCGAACGGTTCTTCCGCACCCCCGTGCAGGTCAACGCGTACGCCTCGTGGACCGCCGAGGAAGGCTTCGGCACCCACTGGGACGACCACGACGTAGTGGTGCTCCAGCTCGAAGGCTCCAAGCGGTGGAAGATCTACGGCCCCACCCGGCAGGCCCCCGCCTGGCGCGACGTGGAAGCCCCAGAGGCCCCGACGGGCGACCCGATCGCGGACATCGTCCTGACGCCCGGCGACCTGCTCTATCTGCCGCGCGGCTGGTGGCACGCCGTGAGCGCCGACCAGGGCACCGCCTCCCTCCACCTCACCTTCGGACTCGCCACGCAGACCGGCGCCGAGTTCCTGGGCTGGCTGTGC
>NZ_JOBX01000093.1:0-18165 GCF_000720645.1 Streptomyces sp. NRRL S-378 | reverse complement strand
GGGCCGGGGGACCGGGACGGGGCGGGCGGGCGGTGTCGCTCCCGCCGGTTCCGGGTCCCGGTCCGCACGCCCGGTCCCGGTCCGCATGCCCGGCCCCGGCTCCGACCTCTGGCCCCCGCCCGGCCTCGGGCCTCCGCCCGCACGTCCGGTCCCCGGTCCGGTTGATGCCCGTCAGGCGGTGCCGAATTCGACGAGTGCCTCGTCGACGATGCGCTCCAGGCGGGCGTGGTGGGCGCCGCGCCAGTAGACGCGTTCGCATGCGGCGCATTGGGCGAAGACGTCGTAGGAGCGGTGCGTGCCGTGTTCCAGGCGGTCGCCGACGCTCTCCTTGTCGGCTTCGTGGAGGGGGCCGTTGCAGGCGGTGCAGCGGGTCCACGGGGCGAGGGCGGGGGCGAAGCGGCCGAGTACGTCGCGCAGTTGCTCGTCGGGGTTGTCGCTGTAGACGTACGCGCCGGCGAAGATCTCGCGGCGGCGGAGCAGGCCGCGGTCGCGGGAGAGCAGGACGCGCTGTTCGGTGGCGGAGCGGGTGGCCAGGGCGGGGTCGCCGATGTCCTCGTTCTCGTACGCGGCGTCGACGCCGAGCAGGCGCAGGCGGCGGGCGAGCGTGCCGAGGTGGACGTCGAGGAGGAAGCGGAGCGGGGCGCCGGGGACGTGCTGGGGGCGCTCGACGCCGAGGACCTCGACGCTCTGGCCGTCCCTGGGCACGTAGGAGACGGGGACCTCGTGGCCGTCGACGAGGAGGCGGCCGACCTCGGTGAGGGGGACTCCGGCGGATTCGACGACGTGGCCGAGGCTGGAGGCGCCGTCCGTCGCGGTCGGTACGCGGTCCGCGCGCCGGCTGGGCGGGGCGAAGAGGCGCAGTTCGGGGGCGAGGGTGAGCTGAATGCCGGGTCCGTTCACCCTGTCAGCATGCCATTGCGGGGTGGCCGGCCGCCCCTGATTTCAGGAGGTCGCGGCGGCCCGGTCGTAGGTGTCCCGGTGGGCGCTGACCTCGTCGAAGTGGTTCTCGGCCCAGTCCTTCACGGAGGAGAGGAGGCAGCCGAGGCTGCTGCCGAGGTCGGTGAGCCGGTAGTCGACGCGGACGGGGACGGTGGGGGTGACGTGGCGGGTGACGAGGCCGTCGCGCTCGAGGGAGCGCAGGGTCTGGGTGAGCATCTTCTGGCTGACGCCGGGGATCCTGCGGCCGAGGTCGCTGTAGCGCAGGGAGCGGTCGTCGGCCTCGCCGAGGGCGCTGACGACGAGGCCGACCCACTTGTCGCTGATGCGGGCGAGGAGCTGGCCGGTGGGGCACTCCTTGAGGAAGGCGTCGTAGGCGGAACGGGCTTCCTCGCGGCGGGCCGCGGCGGTGCTGGTGGCCATGGGGCACCCACTTCCGGGTCGGGTACGCACCTTCGAGTACGTACTTACGAAAGGAGAGTACCTCTCCCTAGGTTAGTGGTCATCGGAACGACCGAAGACGACGGAACGGGGAGAACGATGAGCGAGCAGACGGTACGGACGATGGTCGCGGCCGTGGTGAACGGGTTCGGTGGCCCGGAGCGGGTCGAACTGGCCGAGGTGCCGGTGCCGCGCCCGGCGGCGGGACAGGTCAGGGTCCGGGTGGCGGCCGCCGGGCTCAATCCGGTGGATGCCGGGGTCCGCTCCGGGATCTTCGGCGGCGCGGGCGAGCGGCTCGGTCTCGGCTGGGACGTCGCGGGGGAGATCGACGAGACCGGCCCGGGGGTGACCGGCTGGAGCCGCGGGGACCGGGTGGTGGGCCTGCACTACGGCACGGTGAAGCCGCTGGGCACGCACGCCGAGTACGCGGTGCTCGACGCCGGCGCCCTGGCCGCCGCGCCGGCCGGGGTGGACGTCCCGGCCGCCGCGGCGCTGCCGCTGGCCGGTCTGACCGCGGCCCGCGCGGTGGACCAGCTGGGGCTCGCCCCCGGCTCGTCGGTGCTGGTCACCGGCGCCGCTGGGGTGGTCGGCGGTCTGGCGGTGCAGCTCGCCGCGCGGGCCGGTCTGGTGGTGACGGCCCTGGCGGGGCCGGACGACGAGGAGCTCGTACGGTCGCTGGGCGCGGCCGCCTTCGTCCCGCGCGGCGGGGCTCCGGCCGGGCCGGTGGACGGGGCCCTGGACGCGGCCGTCCTGGGCGGGGACGCGCTGGCCCTCGTCCGTGACGGCGGGGTCTACGTCGGCCTGATCCCGAACCACGCCCCGGCGGCGGAGCGCGGCATCCGGGTCGAGGAGCAGGAGGTTGCCGCGGACGGGGAACTGCTGGCCCGTCTGGTGTCCCTCGTCGAGGAGGGGGCACTGACGCTGCGGGTCGCGGAGGTCTTCCCGCTCGCCGAGGCGGCGAAGGCGCACGAGCGGCTGGCGACGCCGGGTGTGCGCGGCCGGATCATCCTGACGGCGTGACCGGGACCGGCCCCACCCGGTGGCGCCAGTCGAGGCTCGGGTGGGGCACGCCGGGCGGGTACTCGAAGTCGACCTCGCCCAGGCATTGGAACCCGGCGCGCCGGCAGACGGCGTTGGAGGCGGGGTGGTCGGTTCCCGGGAAGGCGTGCAGGTCGGCGCGGTTGCCGTGGGCCCGTACGTGGGCGAGGAGTTCGGTGAGGGCCGCCACGGCCAGTCCGCGGCCCTGGAACTCGGGCAGGATGCCCCAGCCGGCCTCGTAGACGGGCTCGCCCCGCCATTCCCGTTCCCAGAAGCCGATGGAGCCGACGCTCTCGCCGGTGGCTTCCAGGACCACGCGGAACATCCGCCCTGCGGAGGGCTCCCGCGCGCTCAGGGCCTCGTAGCGGTGCTGGCGGTCGCGGAGCTTCTCGGCGGACTCTGGGCCGCCGAGGTGCTCCGTCATGGCCGGTTCGTTCGCTCGCTCCAGCAGGGGGAAGTCTGCGGCGGACCAGGGCTCCAGGCGTACACGTGTCTCCTCCATGGAGCCACCCTACGGACAGCGGCGGGCCATGACTGCACGTCAGGGGACGGTTCCACGGTGTGACGGGCGCCGCCGGGTGCCGTCGGGCGCCGGGATTTTCTTGCCCGCGTTCGCGGCTCGTCCGGGTGGTGCGGATCCGGACAGTGTCCGCCCGTGGTGCCCCGCCGCGCCCCGGGTGTGGCTGACCTGCGCCGGGTCCCCGGCCGAAGCGCGTGCGGCGCGCCTAAATGGAGGGCCGCCCGGGGTGGATATCGAACACTGAATGATCAATTCCAAGCGTCAACAATCCCTGCTGCAAAGGGAATTGACCTTTGACTTCCGATCGGCGTGGCCTAGCCTGGCTCTCAGCCGACCGGGGGGAAGGGCTTCGGCTGCCCTGCCCTCTCACTGCATCAGTCACCACCCGACGAGGGGGAGTAACGAGTGCTCAGTAAGAGGATTTCGGCCGGATTCATCGCGATGGCGGCCGTCGCCGGCGTCGTCGCCGCGGCGCCGTCCGCATCGGCCGTGGACCGTACCTGCTACGACGGCAATTTCTGCATCTACAAGGACCGGGACTACTCCACCAACAACTCGATGTACCGGACGAAGTACGAGTCCGCGCGCTGGGACATCGACATGCCGGCCGTCTACGAGGCCGACAGCTCCTGGTGGAACCGGCGCGGTCAGTCGTCCAAGACCTACGGCGGTCGCTGGATGTCGCTGGGCGTCGAAATCTGTCTCATTCCCGGCGGTTCCGTGAACTACTACTGGGACGCCAACGACGATGGTGCGAGCAACACGCTGAACGACGGCTCCCGCTGCTGACCATCGCTCGAAGGCCGGGCCGCCCCCGCAGCGCGGGGGCGGCCCGGCCGCACCCTCCGGAGGACACGGACATTGAACAAGCGCACCCGGGTTGTGACGGCGATCGCGGTGGTGGCGGTGTTGACGGGCTCCGCCTCCGCCTGCTCGGAGGAGTCCCCCAAGGACATGGAGACGGCCCGCAGGGCCCAGGCCGCGCTCGACAGCGCCAACGAGGCGCTGGAGCAGGAGCGTGACGCCGAGACCAAGCTGATCCGCAAGTGCATGAACGACCAGGGCTTCAAGGTCTTCCCGTCCGACGGCGCCAACAGCAACAAGGGCAAGAAGCGCAGCGAGGACCTCACCCCGACCCCCGAGACCGCGCGCACCGTGGGCTACGGCGCGGACCCGCGCCGGTCGGAGAACCAGAAGGCCCAGGAGGTCGGCGACGACTTCGACGCGCTGCCCGAGGACGTCAAGCGGGCCCACAGCATGGCCATGGACGGCTACGTCGACAAGCCCGAGGGCGGGGTCGAGTTCGACTTCGGCGGCGGCAAGGTCATGGTGCCGTCGAAGGGCTGCCGCGGCGAGACCCTCAAGGCCGTGTACGGGGACGTGAAGGAATACCTGCGGCTCAACTGGACGGTGTACAACACCGTGAAACAGGACAGCGCGCGCATTCTCGGCGACGACGACGCATATCAGAAGGCGTTGTCCGAATGGGCCTCCTGCATGAAGGCCGGCGGCTATCCGGAGATTCCGACTCCCGAGAAGGCCAGGGAGGCGGCGCTTTCGCATTATGCGAATGTTCCGGACGGTGATACCGCCGCGCTCGACAATGCGCAGCGCGCCGAGATCAAGCAGGCCACCACCGATGCCGATTGCGGTACGAAGGTCGGGCTCAACACGAAGGCGCGGGAGGCGAAGAGCAAGGCGTCCGCCGATTCGCTGGTGAAGCACGAAGCGGAGATCACCGCATGGCTGGAACTCATCACGAAAGCCAAGGCCAAGGCACAGGAACTACTGCGGGAGACGTCGTAACACCGTGATGAGCCTCGAACGCCCCGAGGGGCCCCAGGCGGCCGAGCCGTCCGGCGGGCGGGCACGGCACAGGTCCAGGAGGGCCCTCGTCATCGCCGCCGTCGTCGTCGTGCTGTTCGGAAGTTCCGGATCGGTCTGGTGGATCGCGTCCCAGGCCAGAACACCCGAGCAGCGTGCCGCGAACGCGGCGGCGCCGCCGCCCTCCCGGATCACGGGGAAGGTCTCCGACCAGCAGCTCGTCGAGAAGATGGAACTGACCGGGAAGGTCGAGACGGCCTCACGGACGACCATCGCCGGCGTCCAACCGCAGGGCACCAGCCGCGCGGTCGTGACGGGCCTGCCCGCGGCCATGGGCAAGACCCTCAAGGCCGGCGCGGTCGTCGCCGAGGTGTCGGGCCGGCCGGTCCTGCTGCTCCCGGGGCGTTTCCCCGCCTACCGGGACCTGAAGGCGGGCGACAAGGGTCCGGACGTACAGCAACTGCAGCGCGCGCTGCAGCCGTTGTACGGGACCGCCGTGAACGGCACGTACGGTCCGGCCACCGTCGAGGCGGTGCGCAAGCTGTACGCGGCGGCCGGGTACGAGGCGCCCTCCGGGCAGGGCCAGAGCCAGGGCGGCGGCGGTGCGAGCGGGGGCGGTGCCCCGTCCGGCGCGTCCGCCGGCGGCAGCGCCCCCCGCGGCGGCGCGGAGACCGACGGCGGCACGGGCGCGGCCCCCGGTACCAAGGGAGGCGTGAGCGCGCCGCCCGCCCGCGGTTCCGACGCGCCGCCCGCCTCCGGACCCGCCAAGGCCGGGGAGCTGCTCCCGGCCGCGGAGGTCGCGTACGTCAGCACCCTTCCCGCCACGGTGGTGCAGGTCACCGCGGCGGTCGGGGACGCGGCCGACAAGCCGCTCGTCGTCCTCGGCAGCGGCGGCCGCCAGGTGCGGGCGGCCCTCACCGCGGACCAGCGCACCCGGCTGCGCGATCTGCCGAACGACGCGGTCATCCGCTTCGGCACCGGCCCCTACGAGGGCAGGGAGGGCAGCCTGGGCTCCCTCGCCGGCCCGGCCGACGCCAAGAGCGGCGACCAGCAGGGCAACGCGAAGACCGGCGGACGGGACGGCGCAGGCACGTCCGGCGCCGCGGGTGACGCCGGTACCGCGGGCGCGGGAACCGGCAGCGGCGGCAGCGGCGGTGGTGGCGCGGGTCAGCACGAGGCGCTGTTCGTCCCCAGCGGCGCGGAGGCCGAGGAAGGCGCGGTCCAGCAGATCAGCGTGGAGCTGCGGCGCAGCCCCAAGGGCGCGCTGACCGTTCCGGTGTCGGCCGTGTGGACCGACCTCGGCGGCGGGTCCACGGTCACCGTCACCGACGCCGGCAAGGAGCGCAACGTCCCCGTCGAGGTGCTGTTCACCCATGAGGGGCTCACCGCGGTCACCGCGCTCGACGCGAACCTCGGAGCCGGCGAGACGGTCGTCCTCGTGCGCCGTGGAAAGGCGGCGGACGGCTCCGAAGGGGGCACCGATGACTGACCCGGCGGCCGGTCCGGCCGGCGGCCCGGCGGTGGACCAGGCTGTCGGTCCGGCGGTCGACCCGGCCCCCGTCATCGAGATGGCCGGCATCGGCAAGACGTACCCGGGGCCGCCGCCCGTGCACGCGCTCACCGACGTCACGCTCGACATCCGGCCCGGCCGGCTCGCCGCGATCGTCGGCCCCTCCGGCTCGGGGAAGTCCACGCTGCTGAGCGTGCTCGGACTGCTCGACGTCCCCACCCGCGGCCGCTACCTGCTGCAGGGCAAGGACGCCACCGACCTGTCCGAACGGGCCCGCACCGCGCTGCGCGCCTCGACGCTCGGCTTCGTCTTCCAGGCCTTCCACCTGGTCCCGCACCTCACCTGCGTACAGAACGTGGCCCTGCCGCTCGTGCACCTCGGCGTGCCCCGCGCCCGTCGGCGGCCGCAGGCCGTCGCCGCCCTGGAATCCGTGGGCCTCGGGCACCGCCTCGACGTCCGGCCCACCACCCTGTCCGGCGGGGAGCGGCAGCGGGTCGCGGTCGCACGGGCGATCGTCCACCGGCCCGCCGTCGTGCTGTGTGACGAGCCGACCGGCAACCTGGACACCGCCAACTCCGCCCGCGTCATGGACCTGCTGACCGGACTGGTGGCGCAGGAC
The DNA here is from genome assembly GCF_000720645.1 of Streptomyces sp. NRRL S-378. NCBI lineage: Bacteria > Bacillati > Actinomycetota > Actinomycetes > Kitasatosporales > Streptomycetaceae > Streptomyces > Streptomyces sp. NRRL S-378. Next base: position 11,277 of record NZ_JOBX01000093.1, on the reverse strand, counting down.
CGGGCCGTCGTCGTGGTCACGCACGAACCCGACGTGGCGGCCCGCGCCGACCGCGTCTTCAAGGTGGTGGACGGCCGTGTTTCGTAGCCGCAGGACGCGTGAGCCGTCCGCGGAGGTGACGGCGGACGCGGAGGGGAAGGCGCCCGCGGCCCCCCGGACGTCCGCCGCGGACCTGCTCGTCCAGGCGTTCCTCGCGCTGTTCGGCCGCAGGTTCCGCACCCTGCTGACGATGGTGGGCATCTCCGTCGGGCTGGCCGCGGCACTCGCCACGCTGGGCATCACCGCCAGCGCGGCCGGCGCCGTCTCCGACCAGTTCGACGCCCTCAAGGCGACCCGGGTGACGGTCAAGTACCCGTCGGAACCCGTCGCCGGGGTCCGGCCCCGGCCCGACGGCGGCGACGCCCAGCGGGTACGCGGCCTCAACGGAGTCCGCACCGCGGGCCTCGTCAGCAAGGCCGGTGAACAACCGGTGGTCTCCCGGCTGCCGTCGGGCGGATCGAACGACCTGCCCGAGGGGACGGTCCTGGCCGCGCAGCCCGACGCACTGCTGGCCATGTCGGCCGAGCTCACCGAGGGCCGGTGGTTCGACACCGGACACGACGCGCGGCGGGAGCGGGTGGCCCTGATCGACACGGCCGCCGCGTCCCGGCTGACCGTCGACGGCGGGGCCGGCAACTCTGTGATCCACGTCAACGGTGTCGCGTTCAGCGTGCTCGGCGTCTTCCGCGCCCCGGCCGGCGACACCGACCTCACCGGCTCCGTCGTCGTCCCCTACTGGGCCGCCCTCCAGGACCCGGCCGGGCTGGGCTTCGCCCCCGCCGAAATGATCATCCGTACGGATCTGGGGGCCGCCGACCAGATCGGCACCGAGGCCCCCTTCGCCCTGGCCCCGGGCGCACCGGACAAGCTCGTCGCGCTGGTGCCGCCGGACCCCCGGTCCCTGCGCCAGGGCGTCGAGTCGCAGACCCGCGCCCTGTTCCTGGGCCTGGCCGCCGTCTCCCTGGGCGTGGGTGCGCTGGGTGTCAGCAACACCGCCTACGTGTCCGTCCTGGAGCGGCGCTCCGAGATCGGCCTGCGCCGTGCCCTGGGCGCCTCCCGGCGGGCGGTCGCCGGGCAGTTCTGCATCGAGAGCGGTCTGGTCGGGCTCGTCGGCGGTGTCGTCGGCACGGTCCTGGGCATCCAGATCACCGCCGTGACCTGCCTGGCCAAGAACTGGCTGGTGGTCCTCGACCCCGCCCTGACGACGGCGGGGCCGCTGGTGGGCCTCGTGGTGGGGCTGGCCGCAGGGCTGTACCCGGCCCTGGCGGCCGCCCGCATCCTGCCCGCCGAGACGCTCCGCGCGGGCGTGTAGGCGGGGCGGCGTCGCGCCGGCGGTGCTTCAGCTGCGCTGGAAGAACTCCACCTCCGCCAGGGCGAGACGGTGCTCCGGCGCCGAACCGGCGGGTTCCTGGAGGGTCAGCCGGACCGTCGCGACATCGCTGATGCCGGTGGGGAACGTCTGCGGGCCAGGCTTGTCGCTGAGGACGAGCGCCTTGTGGACCGTGGCGCCGTTCCGGTCCGTCACCTCCATGTCGATCCGCAGCGCCCGGCCCTGCTTCGCGTACTCCTCGGGGGCGGGCGAGGCGCCGTTGGTGATGATCACCGCGACCAGGCGGAACGGCTTGCCGAAGGTGTACGTCGCCGAGGCGCCGGGGCCGGGCGCGGCCCAGTAGCGGTTGCTGAGGCCGTCCGTGCTCTGGCCCACGGGGTGCCCGGGGAGTTCGGCGCTCGCCAGGGCGCGGGCCGGGGTGACGGCCTTGGCCTTGCCGAGCTTGTCCAGGGTGTCCTGCACCAGGTGGCGTCCGGCGGGCAGCAGCAGGAACCCGGCCGCGCACAGGGCCAGTACGACGGTCAGGACCACCAGGAAGCGGACCAGGCGGCCGGAGCCGGCCCGTGTGCGGCGGCGGAACGGCCAGACCGTGCGCCACCACGGCAGGGGTGCCGCGGTGGTGGAGGGCGTCAGCGGAGCCGCGCAGCGGCGGCAGAAACGGCGGTCCGGCGGGTTGGGCGTCCCGCAGGCCGGGCACGGCACGCCGGCGACGTCGTCGCTCACCGCGAGCGGCCGCACGGCGGGCCGCGGCGCGACGGGCACGCCGGGCAGCACGGGAGCGGGGGAGGCCGCCGGCCCGGCCCCGTCCCGGGCCCCCGCCGCGGACCCGGGTGCCACCGGCTGGGGGTCGGCTGCGTGTTCCGGGCTGCGGCCCCGCCCCGCCGCCCGCGCGGGCGCCACCGGCTCGGGGCCGGCGGCCCGGCCCGGCGTGGGGGCGTCCGCCGCCGGGTCGGGGCCGGCCGCGGGTTCCGGGCCGCGGGCCCGGGCTGCTGAGGGTGCGGGTGCGTTTGCGGCCCGGTCCGGCGTGCCGGCTTCCGGGTCGGTTCCGGTGTCGGCGGGTGCGGGCGGGTCGGGTCGCCTGCGCAGCCAAAACAGCCACCGGTTCGCGGTGGCGGTCGCGGGCCCGCCGGGCTCCACCGCGGTGCTCGTGGGGGAGGCGGGGGAGCCGTCCCGTTCCGGGACCGTGCCGTCCCGGGCGTCGGCCTCTTGGGCAGCGGGCCGGGGGGGAGTGCCGCCGTGAGGGTCGGCCTCCCGGGCCGTCCGGCCCCGGGGAGCAACCTCCTCGGCCGTGCCCCCGTGGGGCGTTCCGCCCGGGGCGGCGGCTTCGCCGGGCATCTCCTGCCGGGGCGGTCGGCTCTGGGCTCCGGGTGCCTTGCCCTGCGGGGCGGCTTCTTCGGCCGTGCCCCCGTGGGGCGTTCCGCCCGGGGCGGCGGCTTCGCCGGGCATGCCCTGCCGGGGCGTTCCGCCCGGAGGAGTCGCCTCCTGGGCCGTGTCCTGCCGGGCCGTCCCGCCCGGGGCAGTGCCCTGTCGGGCCGTTCCGCCCGGCGTGGCGGTTTCCCGGGCCGTCCCGCCCGGGGGCGGCGCCCCATGGGCGGTGGCCTCCTGGGCCGTGGCCCCATGGGCGGTGACCTCCCGGGACGTGTCTTCCCGGGCCGTGTCCTGCCGAGGGGCGCCGGTCCGGGGCGTGCCGCTCCGGGGTACGTCGGCCCGAGGGGTGGCCCCCTGGTGGGCGCCGTCCCCGGCTGTTCCGTTCCGGCCCGTGTTCTGCCGGGGCGCGTCGCCCCGGGGGGTGTCCTCCTGGTGGGTGTCCTCCCGGGGCGCGCCGTCCCCAGCCGTCGCGGCCCGGGGCGGGCCGTTCTGCTCCTGGCGGGGCGCCCCCGGCCGAGGGGTGGGCTCCGGGGGCGTGTCGTCCTCCGGGCGGTGCGGGGCGGTCCGGGGTGCGCGGGGGGTGGGGGACGACCAGTTGAGGTAGGCGCCGCAGTGGGGGCAGAAGTCTTCCGTCGGGGCGGTGGGCGATCCGCAGGCGGGGCACGTGCGCATCGGTGTCAGCTCCCTTCGGTCGCGGGCGGGCCGGGCAGGATCTCCACCCGGCAGAGCGTGTGGACGGGGCACAGGGCGCGGACCAGCGCGCGGACCCGGTCCGCGTCCACCTCGGGCGCGGTGCCCGGCCCGCCGCCGCGCGGCCACACCCGTACGAGGACCTCCCCGGCAGCCGTCGGTGTCGGCTCGGTGCCGGCCGTGCGGGACCAGACGGCCGCGCCGTCCCCGCTGACGTCGGCGGACACGCCGAGGACCAGCCGCAGGGCCTCGACGAGCCCGCGCCGGGTGCCGCGCCACCGGTGCAGTTCCACCGCGCGGGCCACCGCCTCGCGCCGCAGCGCGGTCGGCCAGTCGGGGTCGTCCGCGCCGCCGACCCAGGAGGCCAGCCAGGCGAGGAAGTCGGCCGGGGCCAGCCGGGGGTCGAAGTACGAGGGCAGGTTGTCGAGGGTCGTGAACACCGGGGCCAGGACGGTGTCCAGGCCCGCCGTGAACCGCTGGGCGAAGTCGTCGTCGGCGTACAGCGCGGGCAGCTGGTCGCCGATCGGGTGCCGGCTGGGCAGGCCGGGTACGGCGGCCCGGCTCATCCGTGCACCTCCTGCTCGGTGACGACGACCTGGTGCTGGTAGGAGAAGACGAGCGTGCCCGCGCCGATGTCGATGCGGTCGACGGGGGCTCCGCGCCGACCCGTGATCGGGTCGGCGGCGAACAGCCGGATCTCCTCCACCAGGACGTCCCCGACGGCGTGTTGCAGTACGCCGAACACCTCGCCGTACTGCACGGGCCGGCCGAACGGCCAGCCCGCGCCGTCGGGCCCGCCGCGCAGCGGGTTGAGGTGCCGGAACAGCGCGGCGAGCGCCGCGTCGCGCACCCGGTCGGCGTCGGCGGCGGGTGCCGACAGCCGGGCGACGACGGTGACGCCCTGGTAGACGGGCGGTTCCACGACGAGGCCGGTGCCGATCAGGCGCCGTTCGTCGAGGGTCGCGGTGATCGTAGCGAGGACCTGGTCGGAGGGGATCAGCTGCTCGAAGCGGAGCCGGTCGCCCTCGTCGGCGACCGCGTCGGGCACCACCAGGACCCGTACCGAGCCCGCGCCGCGCCCGCCGTCGGTGGCGGGCAGGCAGCGGACCCGGCGTACCGAGGGCGCGGCCCGGCGGGCGATGATCTCGTAGTCCTCGGCCGTCACCGCGCGTTCCTGCATGCGCAGGGCCTCGGGGGCCCGCAGCTTGGCGTTGTCGATGGTCTCCCCGGCGACACCGCCGCGCGCCGCCTCCCGGTTGGTGACCCGGGCGACGTACGGGACGGAGCTGCGCAGTACGGAGATCGCGCCGCGCGAGACGTTGCCCGCGGGGCCGCCGCCCGTGCGGTGGCGGGCCACGCGGATCTGCGCGCCCTTGGGGGGTACGGCGCCGCAGGGGCGCAGGCTGCCGTCGGCCTCGCGCAGCACGGGCGGGAAGGAGAACTCGCCGGTGGTGGCGTCCACGCGGACGTGCCGGTCGTCGGGGCCGGAGCGGCCGAAGTGCTCGACGATCTCCCAGCGCTGCCAGCCGTCGGGGGAGGAAACCTCCACCACCGGGGGTTCCCCGTCGAGGAGTACGGGCGGCCGGCCGAGGCGGAAGCTCTGCCCGGCGACGCCCTCCGACGTGCCGAGGGGCACCTCGCCCACCCGCTCGGCGTGCTCGACGGCCATGGTGCCGCCGACGGTGAAGACGGCGGCCTCGCGGACGGTCGGGGACTCGGAGTAGAAGGGCTGGCCGGGCTCGGGTTCGGTGACCCGGCAGCGCAGCCAGCCGGCGCGGGTCCCGCTGATGACCGACGCGGTGTGTCCGGCGGGAACGTACACGATGATCTCGCCGGGCCGGTTCAGGCCGCCGGTGCTGTCGGAGTCGGTGGCGCACCGCCGCCACCGGCCGCCGTCCCACGCCTCCCAGACCAGCGGGGGCTGGCGCGGGTCGACGCCGACGCCTTCGACGCGGCTGTCGAGGCGCACGGCGACGACGCAGCGCGGCACCGCCGTCGGCAGACCGAAGAGCAGGGCGTCGCCGGGTTCGGGCGTCGCCTGGAAGCAGGGTATGTCGCGGCCCTCGGTGAGCGCGCCGGTCCGGTCGGCCGGCTCGCCGGTGCGGGGCGCGGTGACCAGTCTGGTCAGTTCGCTGGGCAGGATCCGCAGGTCGTCGGTGGTGGCGAAGACCACGGCTTCCCCGGTGTCTCCGGCCGCGGTGGTCACCTCGGTCGACACCTCGGTGCCCGCGGGCAGGGTGACGGTGTCGGGCTGGGGGGCCGACAGCCAGAAGTCGACGTCGGCGGTGGCGGCCGTGGGCGGGTACAGCTGGATGCCCAGCAGGTCGAGGAACGCCAGGTAGTTCTTGTCCGGGACCCGGTTGAGCCGGTACAGGAGCTGGTCGACGAGGTAGGCGAACGTCTCGATGAGGGTGACGCCGGGGTCGGAGACGTTGTGGTCGGTCCACTCGGGGGCGCGCTGCTGCACGTACCGCTTCGCCTCGTCGACGAGCTGCTGGAACCGTCGGTCGTCCAGGTTGGGGGAGGGCAGGGCCATCAGTCCGCGACCATTTCCTCGGCCCCCTCCTCGGAGGGGATCGTGTAGAAGGGGAAGACCAGGTTGCGCCGGTCGTTGGTGGTGCGCACCGTGTAGTGCACATCGATGTAGAGGGTGCCCGCCTCGACGGCGTCGAAGGCGACGACGACGTCGTCGACGGTGATCCGGGGCTCCCACCGCTCCAGGGCTTCGCGTACCTGCTGGGCGACCCGGCCGGCGGTGTCGCCGTCGCCGGGGGCGAAGACGTACTCGTGGATGCCGCAGCCGAACTCGGGCCGCATGGGCCGTTCGCCGGGGGCGGTGCCCAGGACGAGGCGGATGGCCTCTTCCAGTTCGCGTTCGCGTTCGACCATGGCGATCCCGCCGGTCGGACCGACCCGCAGGGGGAACGCCCAGCCGCGGCCGATGAAGCGTTCGCTCATCACAGGCCTCCGATCAGGACGTTCATGGCGCCGGTGAGGATCTGTGCGCCACAGGCGGTCTGGTCGCGGGCCCGGGCTGCGGGGAGTCCGCCGATGAGGACCGTTCCCGCGGTGAGGGCGGCCGGGTTCGGCACGATCACGTTGGCGGGGCCGAGGGCGGCGTGCGGCGGGACCACGCAGACGTGCAGGCTGCCCACGACGGCGGCGGGCCGGCCGCCGATCAGCACCGTGGCCACCGCCGCGGCGGCGCCGGGCGGCGGCGTGGCGAGCCGGCCACCGTGGTTGGTGGGGTCGCCGGTACGGGCTGCGGCTGGCATCGGATGCTCCTCGGGGACGGTGGTCGTGATGCGGGAGGTGTGCGGGCAAGGTCAGTTGATGCGGATGAGGCGGGCCTTGAGGACGGCGAGCAGGCCGCCGTCGACGGTGACGTCCGCGGTTCCGTTCACCTTGACCGACCGGCCGCCGATGCTGACCCCGGCGGTGCCGTCGATGTCGACCTGCCGGCCGGACACCTTCACGGTGCCCTTCCGGGCATCGAGGGTGATGCCGTTCTTGTCCATGAGGACGGAGGTCAGCGGACGGCCCCGGCCCGCGTACACGGTGAGCTCGATCCGGTCCCGGCGGTCGTCCATGCGTACTTCGAGCCGCTCGTCCCCGGTCACCAGCCGCAGCCCGGAGGGACCGGGCGCCGCCGCGTCGAGCAGTTCCACGCGGTGGCCCGAACGCGACACGATCGAGCGGCGGTTGACCTTGCCGCTGGTCTTGTCGATCAGCGGCACGTCGTGCGGGGAGGGCTGGTCGACGCCGTTGTAGAGGCCGCCGATGACGTACGGGCTGTCGAGCAGGCCCTGCTCGAACCCGACCAGCACCTCGTCGTTGACCTCGGGGCTGACGACCCCGCCGCCGCCCTTGCCGCCCCACTGGACGGTGCGCACCCAGTCGGTGGTGTAGGTGTCGTCCAGCCACGGGAACCTCAGCCGGACCGCGCCGCGTTGGGAGCCGTTCGGCTCGCGTACGTCCGTCACCACGCCGATCGCCAGACCGGGGATGCGAGGACCCCGTCCGGGTGCGTTGGCGCCGGTCACCAGACCCGTCAGGGAGCGGTCGGGGCTGGCGCTGACCCACACGGTCGTGCGGAAGCCGCCGTGCGGCTCCAGGACGTGCTGGACCGCCGTCGCCGTGTACCGGCCGGAGAAGGCCTGCCCGACGTTGCCGAGCGCGACCGGTTTGCCGGCCCGCAGCAGCGGGTTGCCCTCGGCCACGGCCTCCAGTTCGCCGAAGCCGGAGCTGATCTGGGCGGCCGTGGCCTTCGCGACCGCCGTCGTCTCGGCCTGGGTGCGGTAGGGGGTGTCGGTGACGGACACGGCGGCCGCCCCGAAGCGTGCGGCGGTCTGCGGGCCGAGGCCCGGCACCACGGTGTCGCTGACGACGGAGGGGTGCTCGGCGACCAGCGGCCGCTTCGTGGTCACGTCCCAGCCGCGGACCTGCACCTTGGAGGCTCCGTCGGCGGCCGTCAGCGCGGCCCGCAGGGCGAGGAGGTTGCGCCCGTACTCCAGGACCATCGGGTCGCGGACCGCCGACGTCGACGGGGCGGGCGCCCCGGACGCCTTAACGGGCCGGGTGAACTGGAGCAACCCCTGGTCGTCGACGCGTACCTGGGCGCCGCTCTCGCCGGCGAGGTACTGCAGGAAGTCCCAGTCGGAGACGTTCGCCTGGGACAGCTGCTTGTACGTGACCGGTGCGGCCTCCACCTTTCCGACGGCGAGCCCCGCTCCGGCGGCCACCTTGCGGACGATGGCGGCGGCCGTCATGTTCCGGTACGCGACGACCTTGCGGCCGCGCTGGAGGCGGTGCGCCTTGGAGTAGGCGCGTACGACGGTGAACGAGCCGGTGCGGTCCCGGTCGATCTCCAGGGCGGTGACCTCGCCGTTGAACAGCCGTTCCCGGGCCTGTCCCTTCACGGTCGCCACCGACACCCGCAGCGGGGTGCCGATGGTGATGCCGGTGGCGCGCAGGAACTCGTGGTCGGGGTCGCGGTAGGTGAGCACCGCGGTGTCGGGCAGGCCCACGTTCTCGTCGACGACGCAGCTGACGAGCTGCGCCGCCCAGATCTGCGGCAGTTCGCCGGCGGCTTCCACGATGGGGTCGGCCGCGAACGACCGGCCTCCGGGCTCGGACCCGCTCACCGCTGTTCCTCCTCGCCGTGCTGGTCACGCGTGCCCGGCACCACGATCTCGGTGCCGGGGACGAGTGCCATCGGGTCGTCTATGCCGTTGGCCTCCGCGATGACCCGCCAGGCCGTCGCGTCGCCGTATTCGCGCCAGGCCAGCATGGCCAGGCTGTCGCCCGCCACCAGGGTGTGCGTGCTGCGGGCGGTGCGGGAGCCGGAGGTCGGGTTCTGGCCGGGCGGGTCGACGCTCGCCTCCTCGATGGAGAGGGAGCAGGTGGCCCGCAGCGGCTTCCCGTCCACGTCGAAGAGCGTGTACGAAACCGACAGGTTGGACAGGACCCCGTCGAAGGAAGTGGTCCGCGCGCTGCCCCACTCGAAGCGCACCCAGGGGCTCGCGGGCTTCTTGCGGCCCAGGCTGGCCGGGGTCGGCACGCACGCCTTCATCAGCTTCTCCACCGCTTGCTCGACCGAGTTGTCGTGGGTGGCGGTGGCGTCCAGGAACACCTCCAGGCTGAGGGTGCGCGGGCCGCTGCCCACGAATTCGGGCAACGCCGACTGACCCGCCATCCGGGACGGGGACCGCCGCCACTCGGTGGTCTTGCCCAGCTGCAGGGTCGAGGGGTTGAACTGCAGGTCGAGGCGGGCGATCGTCCCGCCGGGCTTGGCCCCGACCGAGGCCGGGGGCTCCTTGAGGGTGAGCTGGGCCCTGGCGCGGCTGGCGCGTGCCGAAGAGGCCATGCCGTGGACTTCCTTCCGGGGCGGCGGGACGGGGACGTACGGGGTCGGGGTCGGGGAGGGAACGGGTGGCGTTCGGTCAGGAGGGCAGCAGCCCCTGGTGGGCGATCTCCAGCGTCTCCATGGCCGCGGCGGAGTTGGCGGGGTCGAACGACGGCCCCTGCCAGCGCACCGGGACGATCCCGAACACCTGCCAGCTGATGATCCGGCTCAGGTCGGGCCGCAGCGCCACGATCTCGCCGTCCTTCGGTTCGACCCGCCGCAACGTCTCGTCCAGCCAGCGGCCGATCTTCGCCGTGTCGGCGGTGACGGGCCGGGTGAGGGTGATGTTCGACCAGGTCACGCGGCCCGGCAGCTGCCACGTGAAGCCGTTGTTGCCGCCCTCGGCGTAGCTCTCCATCTCGACCTCGGCGCCCATGCCGGAGCAGGTGTGGAAGGCGCCGAGGTCGTTGCCGCCGATCGCCAGCCGGAAGAACACGCTGGTCGCGAAGATGTTGTCCGTCATCGGGTCCGTCGTCGTCCGTTTCTCGTTCGTACGTGTTCTCAGCCGTGTTCTCGCCGTGTCCTCAGCGGCGCCCGTCGAAGGGCCTGCCCGCGCGTTCCCGGCCGCGCCGCAACTCGGTGCGCAGCAGGCGCGCGACCGGGTCGAGCAGGCGCCGCGCCAGGTCGTCCAGGTCGAGGTCGCCGCCGCCGTGCGCGGCCGCGTCCCGCACACCGTCCGGCCGGCCGGCCGTGGTCCCGCCGGGGATGGCGCGGGCCGGGCCGAGGGGGCCGGGGCCGGTCCGGCCCCCACCCGTGTCGCGCTGCACCGGGGGCGGCGGGCCGGTCGGAGGCGGCGGTACGGGGACGGTCGCCTGCGGGGTGACGGCGGGGGCCGACGACCTGGGCCGTACGACGGGCACGGATCCGGCGACCGGAGCGGCGGGCGCCGGCTGGACCACCAGCGGGGGCGTGTACGGACCGGTCACGGGCAGGGGGGTGGCGGTGGCACGGGCCGCGGCGGCCGCGGGCGCCGGGCGCACGGCGTGTGCGGGCCGCGGGGCGGGGCCCGGCGCGGGGGTACGGGCGACGGGTGCCGAGGCTCGCTGTACCGGCTGCTGCGGCGCCGTGGTGGACGGGACGGCCCAGCGCGCCGGGACCACGGGGCGGCTCGCCGGACGGGGTGCGGCGGGTGCGCCGCCCGGGCCGGCCACGTCCTGGGTGCCGAGGGTGAGGGGGCGCGCCGCCAGCAGTCGGAGGGACGGGGGCGTCGCTCGGGGCGCGCCCGCCCCGCCGACGGGGCGGGCGGCGACGAGCGGGACCGGCCGCGACGGTGTGCCGGTACGACGGTGCACCGTGCCCGCGCCCGGCCGGGGCGCCCGGACGGACGGCACCGAAGGCCGCGCGGCGGCAAGCGTCGGCATCGAGGGCAGGGGCGCCCTCCGCTCCGAGGGTCCTGCCTGACGCTGCACGGCGGGTACGGCCGTGGGCGGGAGTTCGGCGAGCGGCGCACCGAGGGGCGCGCGGGTGCGCACCGGCTTCTCAGCCGCCGGGCCGCCTGCCGCGGGTTCGGCCTGGCGCTGCACGGTGGGCATGGCCGGACCGGGGGCGGCCGGTGCGGGGTTGGACGGGGTGGCGGTGGCCGGGAGCCCGGCGAGGGGCTCGCCGAGGGGTGCGCGGGTGCGCACCGGCTTCTCGTCCGCCGGGCCGCCTGCCGCGGGTTCGGCCTGGCGTTGCACCGTCGGCATGGCCGGGCCGGGGGCGGCCGGTGCGGGGTTGGACGGGGTGGCGGTGGCCGGGAGCCCCGCGAGGGGCTCCCCGAGGGGTGCACGGGTGCGCATGCGCTGGACGGGTGCGTCGGCGGCCGGCTCCGGGGGCTGCGGTGCGGCCGGGCCGCTCCCCGCGGGTTCGGCCCGGCGCTGCACGGTGGGCATGGCGGGGCCGGGGGCGGCCGGTGCGGGGTCGGACGGGGTGGCGGTGGCCGGGAGTTCGGCGAGGGGCTCCCCGA